>NZ_JAMYNB010000003.1:0-494115 GCF_040318795.1 Mesorhizobium sp. M1004 | reverse complement strand
CAGAAGCAAACTGCTTCGCCGCCAGCGGCGCACCGCCCTCGTTCGTGAGGCGTATATAGTCGCCACCAACCAGAACTGTCAACAGTCATCGACGATGTTTTTGAACTTTTTGCGACAGAAGTTTGGCGCCGGCAGACTGCCCCAGGGGAACATTGGCGTTGCCAAAAAGGAGCCCTATTGCCGCCGCATTGCCGTTCGACACCAAGGCCAACAAAGAAGGGCTCGGCGCGGCCCGCGAGGTGCCTTCCTATAAGAGCCAAAGCGGGGTCTGCGCATCCACCGGTTCGGACCCTCCTACAAGAGGATAAAGTCGCCTCTCTATAAGGGGCTGTAAAACAGAGCGTGTGCGTGGGGATTTCGCCGCTTCGTTGACTTCACTCGCCGTGACAGGCAAATGTCATGGCCCAACAGAAGCGAAAAGCCGTTCCGCCCGGGGAAGAAGCAGCCTTTCTGGATGCCAGACACGGAAGATGTCATAGCCGAACTCGGCAATGAGCCGCCGCTGATCGCGGATGGCCGCAGCGGCCCGCCCGACCGGCGCGAGGTTTCGGCGCGCTGGCTGTCGGGCACCTTTCTTACCGGCGTGACCTCGAGTGTGCTGATGGGCGTGGCGTTGTTTGCCGCCCTTGACGGCCGCCAGCAGCTGGCAACCCCGCCCGAAATCGCCGAACTGGCCCAGCTCGAAAGCGGCGGCGATTCCGGCGAGGTCGCCAAGACCACCAGGCTGGTGGCGCCGCGCCAGATCGCCAAGGCCAAGGACCGCAGGCGCATGGAAGTGTCGATGGTGACCAAGGTCGGTGACCGCGACGTTATCCACACCATGCCGTTCGTGCAGATCAAGATGGCGCTGGCCGCCGGCCACACCACCAACCGCGCCTATCCGCCTTTCGACCCGATGCAGGTGTTCGGCGACGATGGCGACTCAACGCCGGCGCAGCCGGCGACGGCCTCCGCAGTTGGCGGCCAGATCTACGGCGCCAAGGTCGAAAGCGAGATGAGCCTCAAGACGGTCGATTTCCCGGTCGAGACGGCCTCCTTCGACGAAAAAAGCGACCTGTCCGCCGACGAGGTTGAAAAAGTGGTGCGCGAAGCCGGCACCGACCTCAGCGACGGCGCCGTGCAGGTCGCCTCCCTGCATTATGTCGACCCGCAGCGATTCGGCGATGCCTTCGCCGAATCGATGGCCGGCTCCTACGACGTCAAGATCGTGCCGGAAAACGTCTCGGTGGCGCCGCGCGTCGCGCTCGACGACCAGACCCCGGCTTTCGCCGAGGAAATCATTCCCTTCACCAGGGACCGCGACATTGCCGAGGCTTTCGCCGATTCGGGCTATACGGGCGATGACGCCACCGGCATGGCGGAGGCGATCGGCAAGCTGCTCAACGCACCGGCGCTGAAGACCGGAACCGTGCTGCGCGTCGGGCTCGAGGTACATGGCGACGCCGCCAAGGTCGTTCGCACCAGCGTCTATGACAAGACAACGCACATCGTCACCATCGCGCTCGACGACCGCGGCCAGTATGTGCCGGCGCAGGAACCGGAGCCGAACCCCGAATTGCTGACCGCGTTCGACGATTCGTCGGCGCCGGTGGTGGTGCGCGGCAATCTGCCGAACGTCTATGACGGCATCTACCGCGCCGCCTATTCCTACGGCATGTCGAAGAAGCTGACCCAGCAACTGGTCAAGCTCCTGGCCTCCGGCGTCGACTTCCAGTCCAGGCTCAATCCATCGGACCGCATCGACGTGCTGTTCTCGCAGCCGGACGGCGACGACCAGGCCTCCGACGAATCGGAACTGCTCTATGTCTCGTCGACCTTCGGCGGCCAGACGCGCAATTTCTACCGATTCCAGATGCAGGACGGCTCGACCGACTATTTCGACGAGGACGGATCTAGCGCCGAGCAGTTCCTGTTGCGCAACCCCCTGCCCGCCGGGAAATTCCGCTCCGGCTTCGGCGCCCGCCGACATCCGATCCTCGGTTATGTCCGCATGCATACCGGCGTCGACTGGGCGGCGCCGATCGGAACGCCGATCATCGCCGCCGGCAACGGCACCATCGAAAAGGCCGGCTGGGCCGGCGGCTACGGCAAACAGATCATCATCCGCCATGCCAATGGCTACGAGACCTCCTACAATCACCAGAGCGCCTTTGCCAAAGGCATCGAACCGGGCGTTCATGTCCGCCAGGGCCAGACCATCGGCTTCCTCGGTCAGACCGGCCTCTCCACCGGCCCGCATCTTCACTACGAGCTGATCGTCAACGGCACCAAGGTCGACCCAATGCGCGTGCGCCTGCCGGTCGGCAAGGTGCTGAAGGGCGACGACCTGGTCGCTTTCAAGCGCGAGCGCGAGCGCATCGATGAACTGCTCAAGCAGGAAGACAGCAATCCGCTGAAGGTCGCGAGCGCCAAGATCGAAGGCTAATGCATGTCGCCCAGAAGTGTGCCGCGGTTCTGGGACAACGACATGCCTCAAAACAAACACTTAAAGCGCGTCGTATGAATCCGTTTCAGCGCGACGCGCTTTAAGCCGTCACACTCGACGCCGGCGAATCATAATTCCCCATCAGAGCATTCCGAATCGGGTCGGCTCCGAATCAGGTCGACTGCTTCTCTTCGGCTCGTGACCAAGGCAGCTTTTGCCCCGAAACGGTGGCCCAGGCGATAACAGCGGCAAGCAGGCAAAGCACGGCCGTCACTGTCGACACGGCCGCGAACGCCGAATCGCTGGCGGCGCGCCGTGTTGCATCAAGGTCTGGCGCCAGGCCGGCCAATGCCGGTTCTCCGAACCCCGGAATGCCCGGCCTGACGCTGGTATCGAGCATCGTCGAATAGACCCAGGCCGCGAGCGAGCCCATCGCCGCCACAGCAATCAGCCCGCCAATGCGCGAAACCGCATTGTTGATGCCGGAAGCGGCGCCGGTATCCTTGTCCTCGACCGCGGTCATGACGGCCGTCGACAGCGGCGACACCACCAGCGCCATGCCGAGCCCCATCACCGCCATCAGCGGAAAGATACCGGTCCAGAAATTGTGCATGCCGGCATGAGTGAGCAAAGCCAGCCCGGCAAAGGCGATGGCGACCACCAGGCAGCCGCTGGCGATCGGAAAACGCGGACCGATGCGATCCGACCACTGGCCGACGAGACCCGACAGCAGCGCGATCGACGCCGACAGCGGCAGGAAGATGAAACCGACCTCTTTGGTGCTCAGCCCCCATCCGGCGATCAACAGCATCGGCAGGTAGAAGAGATTGGCCGACAGCGCGAAATACAGGAAGAAGGTGGCGAGGTTGGCGCCGGCGAAGGCGCCAATCCGAAACAGCTTAAGATCGATCATCGGCTCGCGCTGCCGAAGCTCGAAGACGATGAAGATGATAAGCAGCACGGCGCCTGCGGCGATGCTCGGCCCCGACATCAGCCCGCTGCCTTCGGCGCTCATCGAGGTTAGTCCGTAGGCAAGCGCCCCGAAGGCAAGCGTGGCGAGAGCGGCGCCGCCGAGATCGAGGCTTCGCTGCTCCGTCGGCGCGTCGGCGGGAATCTTGGCCAGCAGGAGATAGATCGAGATCAGCCCGAGCGGCAGGTTGACGGCGAAGATCGCCCGCCAGATACCGCCGCCAAAGGCCGACAGAACGAAGCCGCCGAGCACCGGACCGAGCGCCGTCGTCAGCGCCGAGGCGGCGGCCCAGATGCCGATCGCCCGGCCGCGCTCCTTCTTCGGATAGGCCTTGGCGATGATGGCGAGGCTGCCCGGCACCATGATCGCCGCACCAATGCCCTGAATGGCGCGAAAGGCGATGAGCACCAGCGCATTCGGCGCCACCGCGCAGGCCAGCGAAGCGACGATGAACAGCGCAATGCCGGCAACGAAGGCGCGCCTGAGGCCAAACCGGTCGCCGGCGGCGCCGCCGGCCAGAATCAGCGCCGACAGCGTCAGCGCATAGGCGTTGGAAATCCACTGGACCTCGGCCAGGCTGGCGCCGAGGTCGACGCGCATTGCCGGCATGGCAATGGCCAGGATCGACCCGTCGATGAAGCCGAGCGCTGACGCAAGGATCGCCGCTACCAGCACGAACTTGCGCTGCGACTGCGGGCAAAATGTACCGTTGGAAAGCGCCCTGCTCAGGGGAACGGCTGCGGCTTCGCTCGGAGACTTCATGAGCGTCTGCTTAGACTTGTTGCGGGCCGGCAACAACCAGCCAGCACCCTGCGCTCATGAATCCAGCTTTGGATATCGGCCTGCCTTATGGGCAGGCCGATATCACTGCGCTGGAGCGCTCACTTGCTCCGCAATATCATCGGCCGAGGGACCGCCGACGAACTCGACGGTGACGCCCGGCGACACCAGCTTGGCCAGTTCACGCGCATCCCAATTTGTCAGGCGCACGCAGCCATGGCTTTCGGTCTTGCCGATCTTGGAGGGATCGGGCGTGCCGTGAATGCCATAGGTCGGCTTGTCCAGCGCAATCCACACCGAGCCGACCGGGCCGTTCGGACCCGGCGGGATGGTCAGGATCTTGTCGTTCTGGCCCTGCTTGAAATTGATGCTGGGGTTGTAGGTGTAGTTAGGATCGAGCGCCACGCGCGACACCGTATGGGTGCCGGTCGGCGAGGGCGTGTCGGCTGAACCGATGGTGGCCGGATAGGCCGCGACCAGCTTGCCACCGGCGTCATAGGCGAACACCTGCTTCTTGTCCTTGTCGGCGACGATGCGGGCAACCGGCGTCGCCACCAGCCTGCCGAAATTGGCGACCTTGATGATGGTGCCGGGACGGCTGAAGTCGGCCTCGGGATTGAGCCCCTTCAGGTAGTTCTCGTCCATGTGGAACCGTTCGGCCAAGGCTTCGGTGACGGAGGTGTAAGCCATGCGGTCGAGCTGCGCCTTCTGGCTGTAATCCTCCGGTATCGAGGCGACATAAGGCCCGGCCGCGTCTTCGGGCGTGATCGTATAATTGGCGAAAGCATCGCCACCGGTTTGCGCCAGCGCAGCCTGGATGCCGACCGCGTCGGTCGAGCGCAGATTGCTGCCGGTGATCTGGTTATAGGCGGCAAGCGCCTTGTCGACATTGGAGCCGAAGCGCCCGTCGACGACGCCGGGTGAAGCGCCGGCGCGGTCGAGCAGCACCTGCAAGGCGGCTACATCCTGGCGTGCGCCGAGTGAAAGCGAGGGATCGACCACGGTCTTGCCACCGGCTTTCGGCGGCAGCGCGGCCTGGTCGGCGGGCGCCGCCGGTTCGGCGGGATCGATAGAGGCTTCGTTCAGCGGCTGGCGCTTGACGGGCCGCGGTTCAGCGGATTTCGGCGCTTCCGGATAGGTGTCGCTGTCATTGGCATCATCCTGCGGAGCGGCCCCCAGGAATCTGTCGCTTTCAGGATCGTATTCATCAACCGGCGGGCCGGGGATTCGTCCCTGATCGTCCAGTTGCCTGCGGCGGAAACGCGCCATGTCTTCGGGATCGTCGAGATAGTAGCGGTCGTCGTGTTCGACCGGTGCGCGTCCAAGCTCACGTGCCCGCATTTCCCGGCGCAGCGCGCGGCGGTCGAGCCTGGTCTGCGGCGGCTGGATGGCGATGACCTTGCCGGTCTCGGCATCAACGATGACGCGGTTGCCCCTGGCGTCGTAATAGATGTCGAGATTGCCGTCCTGGGCAAGCACAATGCCGCCGCTATCGGCGGCGCGGACGGCCGGCAGTGCGTTGTCCACAGTCGGCGATGCCATGGCGCTGGACGTGAGCAGCCCGGCGGCGAGCACCGAAAAGGCAAGGATCGTGCGGAACATGGTGGTCAAACTCTCCGGTACTTACAGCGCCGCGCGTCCGTTTGGACGCGCAAAGGACGCTGTAACACTTCATGTCTGCGCATGATCCTTTCCGAAAATCGAATTTCGATTTTCGGGGTCATGCGTAATTGCCGCCGCCCGGCAGTGTTCCCACCAGAACGTTCTCGCCACCGTTTGGATGCGCAAGGAACGCCCTGATCGTCAAAAGCCTGCAGGCAAACCCCTTCGCCAGCAAACCACAACATAAGCTTTCCAACATGAACCGGGCATGAAGATGGCGGATTACTGGTTGCTACAGGCCCAATTCCTTGCGCGTCTGCTTCGTCAGCTTGAGGACGACGAGGCGGTGGCTTTCGCCGAGATAGTCCTTCAGCGCATCATCATCCATGCTCTGGCTTGTCTGACGCTGGATCCATTTCATGCCGCGCGAGGCGAGATAGGGCGCCGGCCGGCAGCCGGGCTGATCCTTCAGCACGTCATAAGCCATTTCAGAGCATTTGAAGGTGACGAAGACGCCACCCTCCCGGTCATGGCCGGCGATGGTGAAGACCTTGCCACCGACTTTCCAGACATCGGCCCCGCCCCACTGCACGACATGCGTCGTCTGCGGCAGCGAGGCGCAGAAGCTGTTGTAGTCGTCCAGCGTCATCTGCACCCCCATCAAAGGATTGTTGTTTCATAAGAAAATGCCGCGCGTCCGGTCGGACGCGCGGCGTTGGATCAGGCTGCCGCGTCGGTCGGCACCACAGTGGGCCTGGACCGGAAATTCAACCGGTCGGAGCCGGCGGTGACCTTGACGGTCGAGCCGTCGAGTATCTCGCCAAGCAGGATTTTTTCCGCCAGCGGATCTTGCAGGTCCTTCTGCATCACCCGCTTCAGCGGCCGCGCGCCATAGGCCGGGTCGTAGCCCTTCGCCGCCAGCCAGTCGATCGAATCCTGGTCGAGCGACAGTGTGATCTTGCGGTCGGCGAGCAGGCTTTCCAGCCGCTTGAGCTGGATCTCGACGATGCGGCCCATATCCTGCCGGCGCAGCCGGTGGAACAGGATCACCTCGTCGACGCGGTTGAGGAACTCCGGCCTGAACGAGGCTCTCACCACGCTCATAACCTCGTCGCGCACGGCATCGACGTCCTGCTCTTCGCCGAGATTGACCAGATATTCGGCGCCGAGGTTCGACGTCATGACGATCAGCGTGTTGCGGAAGTCGACCGTGCGGCCCTGCCCGTCGGTCAGCCGCCCGTCGTCGAGCACCTGCAACAGCACGTTGAAGACATCCGGATGCGCCTTCTCGATCTCGTCGAACAGCACGACCTGATAGGGCCGGCGCCGCACCGCTTCGGTCAGCGCACCGCCTTCCTCATAGCCGACATAACCGGGAGGCGCTCCGATCAGCCGGGCGACCGAGTGCTTCTCCATGTATTCCGACATGTCGATGCGCACCATGGCGCTCTCGTCGTCGAACAGGAAATTGGCCAGCGCCTTGGTCAGTTCGGTCTTGCCGACGCCGGTCGGTCCGAGGAACATGAACGAGCCGATCGGCCGGTTCGGATCCTGCAGCCCGGCCCGGGCACGACGCACGGCCTTGGACACCGCCTGTACCGCTTCGCCCTGGCCGACGACTCGCTTGCCGATCTCGTCTTCCATGCGCAGCAGCTTGTCGCGCTCGCCCTGCAGCATCTTGTCGACCGGAATGCCGGTCCAACGCGACACGATATGGGCGACGTGGTCGGGCGTGACCACCTCTTCGACCATGCCGGCCTTGCCGTCCTGGGCTTCGGCTTCCTTCAGCTTCTTTTCCAGTTCCGGGATCTTGCCATAGGCAAGCTCGCCGGCGCGCTGGAATTCACCCTTGCGCTGGGCAATGGCGAGGTCGTTGCGGGCCGCGTCGAGCTGCTTCTTGAGGTCAGCGGCGAGGCCAAGCTTCTGCTTCTCCGACTGCCATTTGGCGGTGATCTCGGTCGATTCCTCCTCGAGGCCGACGAGTTCCTTTTCGAGACGCGCGAGCCGGTCCTTTGACGCCTCGTCCTTCTCGACCTTCAGTGCCTCGCGCTCGATCTTGAGCTGCATGATGCGGCGATCGATCTCGTCCAGCGCCTCGGGCTTGGAATCGACCTGCATCCTCAGCCGCGACGCGGCCTCGTCGACAAGGTCGATCGCCTTGTCCGGCAGGAAACGGTCGGCGATGTAGCGGTTGGACAAGGTCGCCGCCGCGACCAGCGCCGAATCCGAGATGCGCACCTTGTGGTGCTGCTCGTACTTCTCCTTGAGGCCACGCAGGATCGACACGGTATCTTCCACCGATGGCTCGTTGACGAAGACCGGCTGGAACCGGCGGGCAAGGGCCGCGTCCTTCTCGACATGCTTCCTGTATTCATCGAGCGTGGTCGCGCCGACGCAGTGCAGTTCGCCGCGCGCCAGCGCCGGCTTCAACAGGTTCGAAGCGTCCATGGCGCCATCGGCCTTGCCGGCGCCGACCAGCGTGTGCATCTCGTCGATGAACAGGATGATGCCCCCGGCCGCCGAGGTGACTTCGTTGAGCACGGCCTTCAGCCGCTCCTCGAACTCGCCGCGATATTTGGCGCCGGCAATCAGCGCGCCCATGTCGAGCGCCATCAACTGCTTGTCCTTCAGCGATTCCGGCACGTCGCCATTGACGATGCGCAGCGCCAGACCTTCGGCGATCGCCGTTTTGCCGACGCCCGGCTCGCCGATCAGCACCGGGTTGTTCTTGGTACGCCGCGACAGCACCTGGATGGTGCGGCGGATCTCGTCGTCACGGCCAATCACAGGGTCGAGCTTGCCGGCGCGGGCATCGGCGGTAAGGTCGCGCGCGTATTTCTTTAGCGCGTCATAGCCCTGCTCGGCGCTCGCCGAATCGGCGGTACGGCCCTTGCGGACGTCGTTGATCACCTGGTTCAGCGCCTGCGCTGTGACGCCGGCCTTGGACAGGATATCGGCCGTCTTGGCCGACTTCTCCATCGCCAGCGCCTGCAGCAGCCGCTCGACCGTGACAAAACTGTCGCCGGCTTTCTTGGCCAATTCCTCGGCGGTCGAAAACACCTTGGCCAGCGGCTGCGCCAGATAAAGCTGGCCGTTGCCGCCTTCCACCTTGGGCATGGCCTCAAGGGCGGTCTCGACGCCAAGCTTGACGTCGCGCACGTTGCCGCCGGCGCGCTCGATCAGCGAGGCGGCCAGCCCCTCGTCGTCATCGACGAGGACCTTCAGCATATGTTCGGGAGTGAATTGCTGGTGATTGCGCGAGAGCGCCATGGTCTGGGCGGACTGAATGAATCCGCGGACGCGCTCGGAGTATTTCTCGAGGTTCATATCTGTCTCCTTCCATCACCGGCCCGCTTTGCGGCACCGGATCAGATTGCGGTGACGGACCCGCTCATCCGAGCCGGGTCCAGTTCACGCCAGATATGGGGCGCAAGCCATTGCCGCTCAAGACGTCCGGCTGATGATATTGCATGGCCGAGCAAACGAAAACGGCGGAGATTTCTCTCCGCCGTTTCATCGACTTATGGGTCAGTTGTTGGCGTCGACGGCGAACGGGTCGCCGGCAGGGCTTTCGGCCGGCGCCGCATCCACCACGTCAACAGCGGCAGCGGTCTCGCCGGCGCCATCCACCACCTGGCCACCACCAGACTGTTCGTCACCGACCTGATCGGCATTGTTGCGCGGGCGGCGCGGACGCCGCGGGCGACGGGCAGCGCCGCTCTCGGTGGCTGCCTCATTGAGTTCGGCCCGGGCGGCAAGAGCCGCCGGCGACAGGTTTTCGTACAGCGGCGCCGGCTCGGAGAAACCGCTCTCGGCTTCGGGCTCAACGGCGGAAACGGTTTCCGCCTGTGCCGGGGTTTCGGTGAAGCGCTGCTGGTCGCCGCGCTGGCCGTTCTGCTCGCCACGCTGGGCAAAGTCGCCACGCTGGTCGTTCTGGCCATAGCCGCCATTGGGGCGGCGGTCACGGTTGCGGCCATTGTTGTCGCGGCCGTTGTTGTTGCGGCCATTATTGTCACGGCCATTATTATCACGGCCACTGTTGTTCTCGCGGCCGTTTTCCTGGCCGTATGCGAGTTCGGCCGGCGTGCCCTCAATCGTCGGCTGCGGACCGTTGCCGTGGTTCGCCATCGGCGCTTGCGTCTCGCCGCCATTGCCGCTGCCGGCATTGTCAAAATCGTCGCGATCTTCATCGTCGTCGAATTCGTCGCGGTTCTGCGGGGCATTCTGGATCGGCATCTGCGCCTGTGCGGCGGCAATGATGCGGTTGTAGTGCTCGGCGTGCTGGAGGTAATTTTCCGCCATAACCCGGTCGCCGGAGCTTTGCGCATCACGGGCCAGAGTGGCGTATTTTTCGGCGATCTGCTGAGCCGATCCACGGATTTTCACGTCCGGGCCGTTGCTCTCGTAGTTGCGCGTCAGGGGATTTGGGCCCTTGCGGTTGTTGTTGTTGTTATTGTTGTTGCCACCGCCGCCGCCATTGTTGTTGCGACCGCGCATGCGCCTGTTCTGCTGTTGTGGCCTCATAAGACTCTCTTCATTTTGAAATTTTCGAAAAACGTTTCACGAACGGAGGCGCTCATGCAGCCAGCCGTTTCGTTTCTTCACCGGCGTTCGCCCGCATCAATTGCGTTGGCGCCACGTGTCATCCTGTTCCGGTTACATCACTTGCCGGACGATTCCCGCACGAAGCTTGGGCGTCGTTTGCGCAAGAAGGCAGCTATTTCCGAGGAAAACCGAATCGCTAAGAGCACTGCCTGCTTCGTCTCATCCGGTTAGGGCGGACCCTAGCCGCATTCCCCGGCATTGCCAAGCGCTTTTTTGCACTGCGTCAAGGCTTTCCCTGTTCAAACATAAGAACCCTGTCGTTTCCGCCAAGGTCGACAAATGCCCCGGCCAGCCTGTAGCCGGCTGCCGCGAATATGTCTTTGACCTCATTGCGCTGCGTGTGGCCGATCTCGACCGCTATCTTGCCTTGTGCTTCCAGAAACTTTGCCGCCTCGGCGGCGATGATCCTGTAGGGGCCAAGACCGTCCACACCGCCATCAAGGGCTCTGTGCGGATCGAAATCGCGGACCTCGTCCTGCAGATTTCCAATGTCTCCAGACGATATATAGGGAGGGTTTGCGGCAATTACATGGTATCGGCCCGAAACTTTTTCGAACCAGTCAGACTGCAGCCCCACGAACCGGCCGGCGAGTCCGAGTTGCTCGGCATTGCGTATCGCGGTTGCCAGCGCGTCTTGTGAAATATCGACCCCGGTGGCGGTCGCGGCCGGAACCGCGCTGAGCAGCGCCAGCGCAATCGCGCCGGTACCGGTGCCGAGATCGAGGATACGGCATTCCCCCAGCCTTTCGGCCGTCGCGCCGGCAAAAGGCAGGATCGCCTCGACCAGCGTTTCGGTGTCCGGCCGCGGCTCCAGCGTTTCCGGCGACAGCGACAGCCGCAGGCCGTAAAACTCGCGAAACCCGAGGATGCGGTGAACCGGTTCGCCGGCCATGCGGCGCTGCAGAGCAGCGCCGATTGCGGCAACCGCACCCGCATCGACCGTCCGTTGCGGGTCGGCGATCGCCTGCGTACGGTCCATGCGGGAAAAATGCTCGACGATCAGCCTGGCATCCAGCGCCGGGTCGGAAAGGCCGGCCGCGGCAAGCCGCTCCCGCGCCACCCGCAACAACGGCCCGAGCGCGCCGGGCAACATGTCAGCCATCGAGGCCAATATCGGCGAGCAGCTTCGACTGATGGTCGGCGATCAGCGCATTGATGACCTCATCGAGCTCGCCCATCATCACCCGGTCGAGCTTGTAGAGCGTCAGGTTGATACGATGGTCGGTAAGGCGGCCCTGCGGGAAGTTGTAGGTGCGGATGCGCTCCGAACGGTCGCCCGAACCAACCTGCGATTTGCGTGACTCCGAGCGCTCCTCGTCCGCCTTGCTGCGCTCGAGGTCGTAAAGCCGCGCACGCAGAATCTGCATGGCTTTCGCCCGGTTCTGATGCTGCGACTTCTCCGCCTGCACCACCATGATGCCGGTCGGCAAATGGGTGATGCGCACCGCAGAATCGGTGGTGTTGACGTGCTGGCCGCCCGAACCCGAGGCGCGCATCGTGTCGATACGGATGTCTTCGGCGCGAATGTCGATGTCGACCTCTTCGGCCTCCGGCAGTACGGCAACCGTCGCCGCCGAAGTGTGGATGCGCCCGCTGGCCTCGGTCGCCGGCACGCGCTGCACGCGGTGCACGCCGGATTCAAATTTCAGATGGGCAAAGACGCCCCTACCGGAAATGGTGGCGATGATTTCCTTGAAGCCGCCGGCATCGCCGTCGCTGGCCGACACCGTCTCGAAGCGCCAGCCGCGTTCGGCGGCATAGCGCTCATACATGCGAAAAAGGTCGCCGGCAAACAATGCCGCCTCGTCGCCGCCGGTGCCGGCGCGGATTTCAAGGATGGCGTTCTTGTCGTCGGCCGCATCCTTGGGCAACAGCAGGATCTGGATGTCCTTCTGCAGCTCTTCGATACGCGCTTCGACGCCGGGCAGATCTGCCTCCGCCAGGGCCCGCATCTCGGCATCGGTGCCCTTGTCGGCAAGCATCGCCTCGAGGTCGGCTTGCTCGCGCTCGACTGAGCGCAGTTCCCTGACCTTGGCCACCATGTCCTGCAGCTCGGCATATTCCGAGGCCATCTTCACATAGGCATCGGCCGCCGGGCCGGCCGACATCTGCGCTTCGAGCATCTCGAAACGCTTGACGACCTGATCCATACGCTCGCGGGGAAGATTGACCATGGCTAATGCTATAGCGGGATGGAGCGGTCGTCGGCGAAGGCCTGCAGCAGCGCCCGCATCGGCAGCCCTTGAGCTGGCGCCATCAGATTGTCGGCAAAGAAAGCCTCCAATTCCTCCAGTGGCAGTTCGGTCAACATCGCCTTGACCGGGCCGATCGAGGCTGGAGACATCGAGATCGAGCGGTAGCCAAGGCCGATCAGCGCCATGGCGGAAATGGGTTTTCCGGCAAGCTCGCCGCACAGCGTCACCGGCGTGTGGTTGCGAACCCCGGCGTCGGCGATCTGCTTCAGAACCCGCAGGAAAGGCGTCGAAAGCGTGTCGAAGCGGTCGGAGAGCTGCGTGTTCCCCCGATCGACCGCCATGACGAACTGGAACAGGTCGTTGGAGCCGACCGAGACGAAATCGACCGCCTTCATCAACTCGTCGAGTTGGAACAGCAGCGACGGCACTTCCAGCATGGCGCCCACCTTGAGGCTGGTCGGCAGATGGTGGGCAAAGCGGGAGAGATGCCGCACTTCGCGGTCGATGATCTCGCGCGCCTGGGCGATTTCGCCGAGTTCGGTAACCATCGGCAGCATCAGCTTCAGTTCGCGCCCGCCGCAGGCCTTCAGCAGAGCGCGGATCTGGGTCCTGAGCAGACCCGGCCGGTCGAGCGTCAGCCGGATCGCGCGCCAGCCGAGCGCAGGGTTTTCTTCCTGGATGGCGCCCTTGAAGTAGGGCAGCACCTTGTCGCCGCCGATGTCGATGGTGCGGAAGGTGACCGGCTTGCCGCGCGCCGCGTCCAGCACGTCGCGGTAGAGCCGCTCCTGCGCCTCGGCACGCGGGAAGGTCGAGGCGACCATGAACTGCAATTCGGTGCGGAACAGGCCGATGCCGGCCGCACCCGCCTCGGCCAGCTGCGGCAGGTCGACGGCCAGGCCCGCATTCATCAGCAGGTCGACCTGGACGCCGTCCTTGGTCACCGACGGCTTCTTGCGCAGTTCCCGGTAGACTTCCTGCCGGCGCGCCCGGAAGCGCACTTTTTCGGCATAGGCAGCTTCGAGGTCGGGCTGCGGCCGCAGATGGATGGTGCCTTCCTCGCCGTCGACGATGATGGCATCGCCGTTTTCCGCCATGGAAACGGCGCCCTTCATCTGGCCGGCGACCGGAATGCCCATGGCGCGCGCTACGATGACGACATGGCTGGTGGCAGCGCCGTCTTCCAGCACCACGCCGCGCAGCTTGTCCCTGGGATAATCAAGCAGTTCGGCCGCGCCCATCGAGCGCGCGACCAGGATGGCATCCTTCGGCAGTGACGCCGCGACGTCGTCAGGCCCGCGCCCCATCAGCTGGCGCAGCAGCCGGTTGGCGAGATCGTCGAAGTCGCTCATCCTCTCGCGCAAATAAGGATCGGTCATGTGCAGCATGCGGGCGCGCATGTCGCTTTGGACCTTTTCCACCGCCGCTTCCGCTGTCAGGCCGTTGCGGATCGCCTCTTCCAGCCGGCGCACCCAGCCGCGGTCGTTGGCAAACATGCGATACGCTTCGAGCACCTCGCGATGTTCGCCCTCGAAGGCGACATCGCGCCGCTCCAGCATGTCGTCGATAGAAAGCCTGAGCGAACCGAGCGACGTCTCCAGCCGGCGCACCTCTTCCTCACTGTCCTCGTTGAACAGATTGGTGACGACGATGCGTGGCTCATGCAGCACGACATGGCCGAGGCCGACGCCCTCGTTGAAGGACAGGCCGGTAAAGCTGACGGGACGGCGCAGATCGAGTTCGAGGCCGGGCCGGGTCAGGCGAGCGAGATCGCCGGTGGCGATCATCTCGGCGATCACCATGGCGGTCGTTTCCAGCGCCTCGACCTCGTCGTCGCGGTAGTGGCGCATGGTCTTGTTCTGCACCACCAGCACGCCCAGCGTGCGCCCTGCCCTTAGTACCGGCACGCCGAGGAAGGAATTGTAGATCTCTTCGCCCGTCTCCGGCAGGTAGGCGAAGGCCGGATGTTCCTGTGCATTGGAGAGGTTGAGCGGCCGCGCGCTCGCGGCAATGGTGCCGACGAGGCCCTGCCCCAGCCGCAGTTGCGCCAAATGGACGGCGTTCGGGTTCAGACCTTCGGTGGCATAGAGTTCGAGCACCGAATCGGCGCGCAGCACATAGAGGGAGCAGACCTCGGCGACCATGTTGGAGGCGATGTCGCGCACGATCCGGTCGAGCCGCTCCTGCGGCTCCAGCGGCTCCTGCATGAGCTCGCGGAGCCGTTTCAGCAGAACGCGCGGGCCGCTGGCCGTATCACGCATCGCGGCTTCTTCTCCAATGGGCATTTTGCCCGCCGCAGTTTCCACTGCGACCGGCGCACACGCAACAACTCAAATCGCTCTCGCTACTGCTTATCCAGACCGTACACGGAATGCAAAGTACGAACCGCGAGTTCCGTGTAGGGACCGTCAATCAGTATCGAAATCTTGATCTCGGAGGTAGTGATGGCGCGGATGTTGATCGCCTTGTCGGCCAGCGCCTTGAAAGCGGTGGCGGCCACACCGGCATGGCTGCGCATGCCGATGCCGATGACCGAAACCTTCGACATGCCGGCTTCCGACTGCACCACGTCATAGCCGATCGAAGCCTTCAGACGCTCCAGCACGGCCAACGCCTTGTCC
This sequence comes from Mesorhizobium sp. M1004, assembly GCF_040318795.1. Classification (NCBI taxonomy): domain Bacteria; kingdom Pseudomonadati; phylum Pseudomonadota; class Alphaproteobacteria; order Hyphomicrobiales; family Phyllobacteriaceae; genus Mesorhizobium; species Mesorhizobium sp. M1004. The sequence goes on along the minus strand of NZ_JAMYNB010000003.1, from coordinate 478,920 downwards.
ACGTCGCCGGACGGCACGGTGAAGGTCATGTCGGTGAACTTGCCGTCCTCGGAGATGTTCTGGACGATCATGTCGACATTGATGTTGGCCTCGGCCAGCGGGCCGAAAATGCCGGCGGCAACGCCCGGGCGGTCGCCGACGCGGCGCAGAGAAATCTGCGCTTCGTCCTTGGCGTAGGCAATTCCGGTGACGACCTGCTGTTCCACGATCTCTTCCTCGTCGCAAATGAGCGTTCCCGGAGGATTGAGCAAATCCCCCATTCCGGGCGCATCGGGATCGTCGAAGGACGACCGCACGAACGTACGCACCCTGTGCACCATGGCAAGCTCGACCGAGCGCACCTGCAAGACCTTGGCGCCGAGCGAGGCCATTTCGAGCATTTCCTCGAACGAAATCTTGTTGAGCCGCCGCGCCTTCGGCTCGATGCGCGGATCGGTGGTGTAGACGCCGTCGACATCGGTGTAGATGTCGCAGCGGTCGGCCTTGACCGCCGCGGCAATGGCCACCGCGCTTGTGTCGGAGCCGCCGCGGCCGAGCGTGGCGATGCGGTTGTCCGGGCCGATGCCCTGGAAGCCGGCGACGACAGCCACCTGGCCCTCGCCGAAGCGCTTGATCAGGAACGCGCCGTCAATTTCGAGGATGCGCGCCGCGCCATGCGCGTTGTCGGTCTTGATCGGGATCTGCCAGCCCTGCCAGGAGCGGGCATGGACGCCCATATTCTGCAGTGTGATCGCCAGCAGGCCGGCAGTCACCTGCTCGCCCGAGGCGACCACGGCGTCATACTCGCGCGCGTCGTGCATGGGCGAGGCTTCGCGCGTCCAGCCAACCAGTTCATTGGTCTTGCCCGCCATCGCCGAAACCACGACAGCGACCTCATGGCCGGCATCGACCTCGCGTTTGACGTGACGCGCCACATTGCGGATGCGGGCGATGTCGGCGACGGAGGTTCCGCCGAATTTCATCACGATGCGCGCCATGGAAGCGAAATGCCTTTGACTGAAGCCGGCCCAGGACCGAAAGGGGAAGTAAGCGCTCGACAGAAGCCGGCCGCTGAATGCGCGCCTCCTTAGCCAAATGATCACGGTTTCGCAAGGCTGGCGGCGGATGCCGGCTTCAGGATCGCGGCATATTGCGTTCGGCCCCGCCGCCGCTTACCAAATGCTGCCCGCGGGAAACTCCTTTTGGTCCGGCATATCGAATGATTGTTCGCCTTCGACGCGCCATGCGGTGGCAATCGCTGCCGCTGTTCATCGGCTTCGCCGTGCTGGCGTTGATCGTCGGCACACGCGCCGTGCTGGTCGAGACCCAGAGAGCCAATCGTGAGGCCGCGCGCGAGGCGGTCGAGTATCAGGAATTGCTTTCCGGTTTGCTTGCGATGGCTCAGGAGGCCGAGACCAGCCAGCGCGGCTATCTCCTGACCGGCGAGAAATCCTACCTCCAGCCTTATCGGCAGGCGGTCGACGCCATTCCGGGCCAGCTTGCCCGCATCGACGGCATGACCGCGCCGGACGACGAACTCGTGCAGCAGATCAACCACGTCAAGGACGCGCTTTCACAAAACCAGGCCGAATTGGCTGAGACGATTGCACTCTACGATCGCGGCGATGCGACAAAAGCTCTGGAACTGGTCCGCAGCGGCCAGGGCAAGGCCGCCATGGACCAGATCCGGGCCAGCATGGACACGATCCGGCGCATTGGCGGCGCAGCCATCGCCGCGCGCGACGCTCATACCGACCGGGTCGAAAACTGGCTGCGAATCGGCTCGATAGCGGCGCTGCTGGCGATCTTCCTGCTTGGCGCCTACACGGTTCGCCTTTCGCGCCGCCGGTTCCGCGCAGTGGCCATCGCCCAGGAAGAGCTGATGCGCAAGAACATCGAGCTCGGCAACGAAATTCAGACGCGTGAAAAGGCCGAATCGCAGATCCGCCAGATGCAGAAGATGGAGGCTGTGGGCCAGCTGACCGGCGGTATCGCCCACGATTTCAACAACATGCTGGCGGTGATCATCAGCGCCATGAACCTCGCCCAGCGCAAGCTGACGCGGGGCGAGCACGACATCATGAAATTCATCGAAGCGGCGACCGATGCGGCGACCCGGGCCGCAAACTTGACGTCACGGCTGCTTGCCTTCTCGCGCCAGCAGCCGCTCGCGCCTCAGGTTGTAGACGCCAATCGTCTGGTCGCCGGCATGTCGGACCTGCTTCGGCGGGCGCTCGGCGAAACCATCCGCATCGAAACCGTGCTGGCTGGCGGCCTGTGGAAGACCCATGCCGATCCGAGCCAGCTCGAAAATGCCATTCTCAATCTGGCGGTCAATGCGCGCGACGCCATGGGCGAGGACGGCAAGATGACCATCGAGACCGCCAACAGCCACCTCGACGAGAGCTACGCCGCCACCCATGCCGAGGTCAAAGACGGCCAGTATGTGATGATCGCGGTCAGCGACACCGGCGCCGGCATGCCGGCGGACGTCATGGAGCGGGCTTTCGAGCCATTTTTCACCACCAAGCCAGTCGACAAGGGCACCGGCCTCGGGCTGAGCCAAGTGTTCGGCTTCGTCAAACAGTCCGGCGGACACGTCAAGATCTACTCGGAACCCGGCCAAGGCACCACGATCAGGATCTACCTGCCGCGCTTCTTCGGCCCGGAAGAGGCCGCCATATCTTCGGAACGAGCCGGAAATCCTGCCGTGCCGGTCACCGAAACCATCCTTGTCGTGGAGGACGATCCACGCGTGCGGGCTTCCACCGCCGATGCCATGCGCGAACTCGGCTACACCGTCATTCATGCCGCAAGCGGCCAGGAAGCGCTGGAAAAGCTGGGCGACAACCCTGGTGTGGCGCTCATGTTCACCGATATCGTCATGCCGGTGATGAATGGCCGCAAGCTCGCGGAGGAGGCGCTGGCGCGCATGCCGAAGCTGAAGGTGATCTTCACCACCGGCTTCACCAGGAACGCCGTCGTCCACAATGGCGTGCTCGACCATGACGTGCATTTCCTGGCCAAGCCCTTCACCATCGAGCAGCTGGCGGCGAAATTGCGCGACGTGCTGGACGCAAAATGACCGAGACCCTGGAAATCGTCACCTTTCGCCTCAAGCCTGGAGCGGAAGCGGGCTTTGCCGCCGCCAACAACCTGGTCGCCGACTGGCTGGCGCGGCAACCTGGTTTCGTAAACCGCTGCCTGGCGGGGCGGGACGATGGCAGCTGGGTCGATGTCGTGCGCTGGCGAAGTCGCGAGCAGGCTCTCGCCGCCGCGGGCCGCATCATGGCCGAGATCGGCGATTGCGAAGCGATGCGGGCCATCGATCCCGCGAGTGTTGAGATGGGACATGCGGCGATTGTGATCTCCAGGCCCTAGGTCGACTTGCCAGCAGTCGCATAAAACCGGCCTTGACTTTCTTGCCCCGGCACCCGACTTCCTAGCGTCCGAGGAGACCCGCCCCATGCCAGAGGCCCGACGATCGACAATCGATGCCGGAGAAGTGGAACGCTTTTCCGCGCTTGCCGCCGAATGGTGGAACCCGAACGGCAAATTCCGTCCGCTGCACAAATTCAACCCGGTCCGGCTTGCCTATATCCGGGACCAGGTGGCGGCGCGCTTCGGCCGCGATCCGCGGGCGGCGCGGCCGTTCGAAGGCCTGCGTTTCCTCGATATCGGCTGCGGCGGTGGGTTGTTGTGCGAGCCGATGGCAAGGCTTGGCGCCGAAGTGGTCGGCGCCGACGCCTCGGCAACCAACATCGAGGTGGCGAAGCTGCACGCGGCCGAAGGCGGCGTGAAGGTGGATTATCGCGCTACGACCGCTGAGGATTTGGCCGATTCCGGCGAGAAATTCGACGTCGTCCTCAACATGGAAGTCGTCGAGCATGTTGCCGATGTCGACCTGTTCATCGGCAAGTGCGGCGAGATGGTCAAGCCCGGCGGCATCATGTTCGTGGCCACCATCAACCGCACGCTGAAGGCACTGGGCCTGGCCATCATCGGCGCCGAATATGTGCTGCGCTGGCTGCCGCGCGGCACCCACCAGTTCGGCAAGCTGGTGCGGCCCGAAGAGCTTGAAAAGGCGCTCGGCAGCGCCGCCATGACCATCATCGACCGCACCGGCGTGACCTACAATCCTCTCGCCGACCGCTGGGCACGCTCCAAGGACATGGACGTCAACTATATGGTGCTGGCGGAAAAACGATCGGTCTGAACGAAAGGGGGCGGCCGTGGACACTATGAGGGCCCGAGAGCTGGCGCTCGATCTTCCCGAAACGGTCGAGCAATCGCATTTCGGCAAGGCTGACTTCCGCGTCCGCAACCGTATCTTCGTCTCGCTGCCCGAAGCCGACCGTGCTGTCGTCAAGCTCGACCGCGACCAGCAAGAGATGATGGCCGCGGCTGAGCCATCGGTTTTCAGGCCCGTGACAGGCGGCTGGGGCCAAAAGGGATGGACGTCGATCATGCTCGAAGCCTGCGACGAACAGACATTCCGCAGCGCCGTTCGGACGGCCTGGCGAAACGTCGCCCCGCCGGCGCTACGGAAGCGCCTCGACGCGAGCCAAATTTAAGCTTGAGCAGTTCGAGCAAAGTGTGAAGCGGTTTTCCCGGGAAAAGCGCATAGCGCTTTGCCTAGGAATTGCGTAAACCAAAGACCCTATGCCTTCTGGCTCTGCGCCTTGGTGGTGATGATCACGCCGATGGTGATGATCACCGCGCCGGCCCAGGTCAGCAACTGGTAGTGCTCGCCGAGGAAGATGGTTCCGGCAAACAGGCCGACGGCCGCCGCCACATAGCCGATCTGGCTGAGATAGACCGGACCGCCCACGGCCTGCAGCCGGAAGAAGAAGGCAAACATCGCCGAGGCCGAAGCGACCTGCGCCACGACAACCAGCGGCACGGCGCCAAGCGGGGCGAAGGCACTGAGGCCGAACAGCGCGAGAATGCCGATCAGCAGCAGCGTCGCCGAGGCCAGGTGGCTGCCGACGGCCAGTTCGATCGGACCAGTGCCTTTGGGCCAGTCGACGGTGCGATAGATATTGCCGGCGGCAAGGCTGACCGGGATCAAAAGTCCGACCAGTACCCAGAAGAAATCGGCCGGCTGGCCGGCCTCGCCGCGCGTCACCGCCACCATGACGGCGCCGATGAAGCCGACGGCGATACCGATACTGCCGAGCATATTTGGCCGTCGAACGCCGAGCAGGATCGAAAACACCAGTGTGATGACCGGCGACAGCGTGAACATGATGCCGGTGTAGCCGGCGCCGAGATGCGGGATAGCCGAAAACATCAGCAGATTGGGCACGGCGTAGGACACGGCGGCGGTGATGAAGAAATAGCGCAGTCTGTGCGAGGTGAGCCGCATGCGCTCGCCGTTCGCGAGCAACGCGCACAGCAGCACGCCCCCGGCGCCGAACGAGATGACGAAGGCCCAGACCATGGCCGGAACGCCGGCAGCCGTCGCCAGCTTGCCGAACGGCAGGGTCAGGCCGAGCAGGCCGCCGGTGACGACCAGCAGGCCAAGCGCCGATTCCCAGAGAAATTTCATCGGATGGTCCCGTCACTCACTTGCGGCACTGGGTCGAAACTGTATCTTGAGGTAGCATACCACAAAGATTCTTAACGTCAAGATACTTAGCGGTGAGACAGGTGGATCGCGCGGCAAAGGCGGTGGAGCAATGGAAGCGGGAACGGCCGGACCTGGAGGTGTCGCCGATGCTGGTGCTTGGGCGGCTGAACGAAGCCTCTTCGCTAATCGCCCGCGAGCGCCTCGCCCCGCTGTTTGCCCGTTTCGGACTGCAGGCCGGCGAATTCGATGTGCTGGCGACGCTGCGCCGCTCCGGCCAGCCTTACGCGCTGACACCGACCGCTCTCTACGAGGCGACGATGGTGACCTCTGGGGCCATGACCAACCGGCTCGACCGGCTTGAGAAGGCCGGACTGATCCTGCGCGGCCCGCACCCCAACGACCGGCGTGGCATTGTCGTGCAACTGACCGAAAAAGGTCTGGCCTTGATCGACGAAGCCCTGACCGCCCACGTCGCCAACGAGCATGAAATCCTCGCCGGGCTCACCGGCACGGAGCGGGGGGCACTGGCTCAGTTGCTTGGCAAATTGATCGATAGCGCCAGCTGATCGCTCAATTGCGCTCCTCGGGAAAACTCGGGATCGGCATGAAATCGATGCCATCCTCGGCCAAGCTCTTGGCTTCGTCCAACGTCGCCTCGCCATAGATGCCGCGCGCATCGCTCTCGCCGAAATGGATCTTGCGCGCTTCTTCGGCAAACTTGTCGCCGACATAGTCGGCATTCTCGCGCACCTTCTCGGCCATCGCCTTCAGTTGCGCCAAAGCCTGCTTCTGGGTTTCGCCCATGGCCAGCGCAATTGTTTCCTGCTTCCGCGCGGTGGAGACGGCTGGCGCCATCAGCGCCTTTTGCACCTTGTGCGAGCCGCAGCTCGGGCAATCGACGAAGCCGCGCTTCTTCTGCGTGTCGAAATCGTCATTGCTGCGAAACCAGCCCTCGAATTCGTGCTCGTGCTCGCAGATCAGGGCAAAGCGGATCACGAAGCCGCGCCCCTGAGCCGCGGCGCTTCCACTGCGCCGGCATTGACGGCAAAATCGCGCGCATTCCTAAGGTTGGGGATTTTCTTACGCGCGGCCCACGACTGCGCCGTGTCGATCTCGGCGATGATCACCTCCGGATCGTCATGGTCGGCCTCGGCGAGAATTCGACCCCATGGGTCGACGATCAGCGAATGGCCATAGGTTTCGCGGCCATCCTCATGCAGGCCACCTTGTGCTGCAGCAACCACATAGGCGCCGTTCTCGATGGCACGGGCTCGCAGCAGCACATGCCAGTGCGCCTCGCCGGTCTGGCGGGTGAAGGCGGCAGGCACCGACAAGAGGTCGGCGCCGGCCATCGCCTCGGCGCGGAACAGCTGTGGAAAGCGTAGATCGTAGCAGACGGCAAAGCCGAGCCTAGCGCCGTCGATCTCGGTGACGACGGCCTCGGTGCCCGGCTCATAGGCGGCGGATTCGCGCCAGCTCTCGCCATTGTCGAGGTCGACATCGAACATGTGGATCTTGTCGTAGGTGGCAAGGGTGGCGCCGTCCGGCCCAAACAGCAGCGCCCGGTTGGCGAGCTTGCCGTCGGTGCGCAGGATGGCGGTCGAGCCGATGTGCAGGAAGACGCCGAGTTCGCTGGCGAGCTTGCGCGCGGCCGCCACGACGATGTCCTTGTCTTCCAAGGTGAAGGAAGCAGCCCTGGCTTCCTTGTCGCGGATCAGCGCACCGGTCATTTCCGGGGTCTGGATGTAGGTTGCACCGAGGCCTGCCGCTTCGCGCACCAGCCGTTCGAGATCGACCGCGTTGCGCTCGGGGCTCTCGCCCGAACGCATCTGGATCGCCGCCGCCTTGAAAATACCCATCGTCACGTCCTCTTTGAGCAATTCCAGGAAAAGTGTGTAACGGTTTTCCGTCCGGAATTGCGTAAAAACAAAGACATAGAGCGGCGCTACGAACCGCTCTTTGTCGTCGAGCCGTTGGCAAGCAGCCTATCCAGCTGCCCCCGTGCCTCCAACTCGTGGAGGTCGTCGGAGCCGCCGACATGCGTGTCGCCGATGAAAATCTGCGGAAACGTCGAGCGGCCATGCGCCCGCGAAATCATTTCCTGGCGCAATTCCGGCGAAAACGAAGCGTCATGCTCGGTGTAAGCGACGCCCTTGCGGTCGAGCAGCCGCTTGGCCGCCGCGCAATAGCCGCACATCATACGGGTGTAAATCGTCACATCGAGCATCGGTCCGTGCCTTTCCTCGACCTTATATAGTCGCGGACTCGTCGGCCCGAAAGTCCCCCGGCAGGACACGCGCGAAGGTCAGCACATCGACCGCTCCGGCGCCGCCCTTCTTCAGCGCCCTGGCGACCGAGCGCACGGTGGCGCCGGTGGTGTAGACATCGTCGACCAGAAGCACGCGGCGCCCAGTGATCTCGATTTCGGCTTCCGCAGGCACACGGAAGGCGGCGCGGACATTGGCCTCGCGCTCCTGCCGCTCCAGCCCGACCTGCTGGCGCGTGAGCTTGACGCGCCGGACCGCCGAGGGCGAGAAAGGCAGCCCGCTAAGCTGCGCAACCGCCCTTGCCAACTCCGCCGACTGGTTGAACTGCCGGCGAAAGAAGCGCCGCCAGTGCAGCGGCACCGGTACGACGACATCGGCGTCTGCAATTAGCTCGGCGCCGGCGCGCAGCATCCAGCGCGCCATCCATGGCGCCAGATCGGTGCGGTCCTGGTATTTCAGCCCTTGCACCATCTGGCGGGCGACACCGGAATAGGCCACGGCCGCCCGCGCCCGCTCGAACGGCGGCGGATCGGCGATCGCCTCGGCCGACAGGAACCCCTCGCCCATATCGTGGGTGAATGGCGTGCCCATGACCGCGCACCATGGCCGCTCCAGCAGCCTCAGCTTCGGCCAGCAGGCGCCGCACAAAACGCCGGGTTGCGAGACGTGCCTGCGACAGCCGGCACAGACCGGCGGGAACAGCATCCGCGCCGGCCAGTCCAACATGGCCAGTTTCAACATGGTTTGAGCGAGGCTCTTGATCTCCATCACCGGATCGGCCACGTGGTTTTGTCGTCCGCGCCAGGATATCACTAGACGGACAAACAGGATGTCTACCGTTGCAGCCGATCATCGATACTGAACTTTGGCTGGTGCGCAAGCGCAGGGCCCTAGCCCACCCCGTAGCCGGCGCGGATTTTCTGATGCGGCGGGCGGCGGAAGACCTTGCCGACCGGCTTGGCGCGGTCGAGCGGAAATTCGGCAAGGCCGCGGTGCTGTTTTGCCAGACGCCGGACGCAACGGACGTGGTCGCTGCAAGCGGCAAGGCAGCGGAGATCGTGCGCGTCGAGGCAGATCCAGCGTTTCTGGACGGCCGGCCAGGGCTGGTAGCACCGCTGGAGACAGTGCCGTTCCAGCCGGAAAGCCTCGACCTCGTCGTTTCGCTCCTGTCGCTCCAGGCGATGAACGACATTCCCGGCATGCTGGTGCAGATCCGCCGCGCGCTCAGGCCCGACGGGCTTTTTCTCGGCGCCTTTGCCGGCGCCGGCACGCTTTCCGAATTGCGCGAAAGCCTGCTCGCCGCCGAGACCGAGCTCTATGGCGGCGCCAGCCCGCGCGTCATCCCCTTCACGGATGTTCGCGATGCCGGCGCATTGCTGCAGCGCGCCGGACTGGCGCTGCCGGTGGCCGACGTCGAAACTGTGACGGCGCGTTACGATACTCTTTTCGACCTCACGGCCGATCTCAGGGCGATGGGCGAAACCAGCGCGCTGACCGATCGCAGCCGGCGACCGGGAGCGCGAAAGCTTTTTACCCGTGCCGCCGAACTCTATGCCGAACGCTTTTCGGACGCTGATGGCCGCATCAGGGTAAGCTTTTCCATCGTCTGGATGTCGGGCTGGGCGCCCGATGCATCGCAGCAAAAGCCCTTGAAACCGGGCTCGGCGAAGGTCTCGCTGAAGACAATACTGGAAGATCCCGGCGGGCGGTGACGACGCTCCGGATCAGTGCTCGGCGAAGGCATTGGCAAGCTTGCTGTTGGTATCACTGAACAAAAACTGGATCGCGGTGGTGACCTTGCCGATGCCGCCGACGATGGCAAGCGACAGCACGGCGACGATCAGGCCATATTCAACGGCCGTGGCGCCTGTTTCGTCTTGCAAAAATCGGCGCAGCAATGGCTTCATGATCGTCAATCCCTCTCATCCCCGACCATATCGCCGACCTGTTAAGAAAGGTTAACGGCACAAGCTTAACAGGCTGTGAAATGGGCCTGCGTTGAGGAAGTTCTCAAGCTGGTGTCGACCTTGTTGGTCAGCAGTCGCCGCTGCGTTGGCCGTCGGCGCGGATGATGCAGACTGAGCTCGGTGAGGGCTGCAGCACGCTTCTGCGCAGCGTATAGGTGGCCCGCGAGCCGATCGAACCCGTGCTCATCGGGTCGAGACCGCCTGCAAGAGCATCGCGGCTGGATGATCGCGTCTGGTTGTCCAGCACGGGGACCGCAATCAGCGCCAGCGCCACTGCGGCCGAGCCGAACAACAGCGTGACGCGCAATATGCCGACGCCGGCGGCGCGAAAGCTGCGATCCGGCCGGATCGAGTCCCATTCCCTGTCGAGGCTCATGCAATCGCTCCCCGCGAACCCGCTTTGCCGCAATTTTTCACGACGAGATAAATCTTCCATTAACGCTGGCTAGATCAGACCGCGAAATGGCTTTGTATCACAACAGGTCGATGAGGAACTGGATCAGCGGCGCGTCGGCCGGCGGCATGGGATAGTCGCGCATCTGCTTTGGCCGCACCCATTTCAACGCCTGCCCTTCCCTGGGCTGCGCGATGCCGCGGAAGCGGCGGCAGACGAACAGGGGCATCAGGAGATGGAAATCATCATAGGAATGGCTGGCGAAGGTGAGCGGCGCCAGGCAAGGAATGTCGGTCTCGATGCCGATCTCTTCCTGCAGTTCGCGGATCAGGCATTGTTCCGGCGTCTCGCCTGGCTCTACCTTGCCGCCGGGAAATTCCCAAAGGCCGGCAAGCTGCTTGCCCTCGGGCCGCTGCGCCAGAAGCACCCGGCCATCGGTATCGACCAGCGCGCACGCGGCGACCAGCAGCAGGCGTTTGCCGGTGATCTCGCTCATGCGCCCGGCGGCCGGCGATAGTGGTAGCGATAGACTTCGTCGAAGCCCAGCGAGCGATAGAGCGCCAGCGCCGGCGCATTGCCGGCCTCGACCTGCAGCCAGGCTTCGCGAGCGCCACGCAGCCTCGCCCATTTCAGCGCCGACAGGATCAGGTTGCGGCCATGGCCCTGATTGCGCGCCGACTTGGCGGTGGCGATCTCGAACAGGCCGGCAAGATCGCCGTCATGGACGCAGATCAGCACCGCCAGGGGATCGGCCCCTTCCTCCAGCGCAAACAGCCCGACTTCGGGTTGGATAGCGCCGATGATTTCCGAAAGACCGGGCCGCAGCGATGCATCCGAGCCGCTGACCTTGAGCGACGCGCCGAGAAAGCGGCTGATATCCTTCAGCGGAATCTGGTCCATGGCCGGCGCCAGTTGCGCGTCCGCCAGCGGCAGCCGCATCACCTGGGATTCGTCGAATGTGCTCCAGCCCTCATTGTCGAGATGCTTGGCCAGGTCCGGCCCCGACAGCGGCGAGATGCGGAAGGTCAGCGGCCTGCCATAGGCGTCGAAGCGCCGGCTGGCGCGGCCGATGCGCTCGGCAATGTGCTGGGTGTCGCCGGGATCGAGCGGGTTGACCGAGTTCAGCCGTTTGGCCGGATGACCGGCCGTCAGCCGCACCACCCAGGTGCCGTCATAATGGACGGCCGCAGCCGGCCAGGCGCGAAAACCCGCCGCCTCGTAGCGGCGCACGATGGCGAGCATGCTTGCCGGATGCCTGGAAGCCAACTCCATCAGCTCCGGTAATCGCCATTGATGGCGACATATTCCTTGGTGAGGTCGCAGGTCCACACCGTCGCCTTGCCGCGGCCGATACCGATATCGGCGCGGATGCGGATGTCGTCGCGCTTCATATAGGCCGAGGTCGCTTCCTCGGAGTAGCCTGGGTCGCGTTCGCCCTCATGCGCCAGACGGTTGTCGCCGAACCAGATCGACAGCCGGTCGCGATCGGCCGGCTCGCCGGCCTTGCCGACGGCCATGACGACGCGGCCCCAATTGGCGTCCTCGCCGGCAACCGCCGTCTTGACCAGCGGCGAATTGGCGATGGACAGCGCGATGCGCTTGGCCGAGCGCGCCGATTTGGCGCCGGTAACGGTGACTTCGACCTGCTTGCGGGCGCCCTCGCCGTCGCGCACCACTTGCAGCGCCAGCGATTTGAGCACCTTGCCCAGCGCCCGGCGGAACGCGCCGAGACGCGCATCCTTGGGATCGCTGATGGCGGGCGCGCCGCGCTTGGCAGCGGCTCCGGTGGCGAACAACAGCAGCGTGTCGCTGGTCGAGGTGTCGCTGTCGACGGTGACGGCGTTGAAGGTCTTGGCCGTGCCGCGCGACAACAAGTCCTGCAGCACGGGGGCGGCGATCGGCGCATCGGTGGCGATGAAGGACAGCATAGTCGCCATATCGGGCGCGATCATGCCGGCGCCCTTGGAGATGCCATTGATGATGACGTCGGTGTCGCCGAGCTTGACCGTCGCTGTCGCCACTTTCGGATAGGTGTCGGTGGTCATGATGGCCTTTGCGGCCTCGGTCCACAGATCCGGCTTGCCGTCCTTGACCAGTCCGGCGAGCAAATGGCTGAATTTGGTGGTGTCGAGCGGCTCGCCGATTACCCCGGTAGAAGCGAGGAACACTTCGCCTGGCGTGCAGCCTGCGGCCTTGGCCGCGGCCTCGCCGGTCAGTTGGGTGGAGGCGCGGCCCTTCTTGCCGGTGAAGGCGTTGGCGTTGCCGGAATTGACGACCAGCACCCGCGCCTTGCCGGCGCCAAGGTTCTCGCGGCAGAAGTCGACCGGCGCCGAGGGGCATTTCGACTTCGTGAACACGCCGGCAACCGCTGTGCCGGCATCGAAGACCATGGCCAAGAGGTCGGTACGGTTCTTGTACTTGATCCCGGCCTCTGCGGTGGCGATGCGCACGCCCTCAATGGCAGGCATTTTGGGATATTTCTTCGGCGAGAGCGGCGAAATCGTTGCGGACATTGGAGACCTCGGGCGAGGGAAAAACGCTGGGCGAAGGCCGGTTTGCCCGATAGCACGGCCCGGCGCAAGGGCGTTTTCTTGGCCGCCGCTGTCGGCAAGCCACCAGGGATTAAGCTTGCATTTCAAATCCGTTGGCGTCACCGGGGCCTCTGGCGTTATGATATCGGCCATGGGCAGGCTGGTGATCTTGGCGGTGGCGTTTATGGGGCTTTTGCTCCTGAGCGCCGATGCGCAGCCGGAACGGCGCGTGGCGCTGGTCATCGGCAATGGCACCTATGCCGAAGCCGGCACGCTCACCAATCCGGTCAACGATGCTCTCGATATTGCCGGCAAGCTGCGCTCGATCGGCTTCGAAGTCATCGAGGGCAACGATCTCGGCAAGCGCGAACTCGAGCGCAAGATCGGCGAATTTTCCGATGCGCTGGAAGGTGCGGGCGTCGGGCTTTTCTATTACGCCGGCCACGGCCTGCAGGTGGAAGGGCGCAACTACATCGTGCCGGTCGACGCCCGGCTCGACATGCCGGTCAAGCTGCAGCTCGAAGCCGTGCCGATCGACGAAGTCCTCGACATCATGGAGCAGCAGACCAAGGTCAGCCTGGTCTTTCTCGATGCCTGCCGCAACAATCCCTTTGCCCGCAGCCTGAGCCGCACCGCCACCACGCGCTCGGCAACGGCGCTTGCCGGTCTGGCGCAGTTCGATTCGACGCGCGGCTCCTTCATCGCCTTCTCGACGGCGCCAGGCGCTGTCGCCATGGACGGCACCGGACGCAATTCGCCGTTCGCCGCCGCCCTGCTGCGGCACATGGCCGAGCCCGGCCAGAGCATCAACGACATGATGATCGCGGTGCGCCGCGACGTGGTCTCCGAAACCCGCGAGGGACAGCGCCCATGGGAACAGGGTTCGCTGCTCGAACGGTTTGAGTTTGTGCCCGGCGGCGAAACGGTCGCACAGCCGAAGCCCGCCGTCCCCCCGGCGCCCGAAACAAAGGTTGCGGCACTCGAACGGTCTGTAGGCGACGACAAGACCGCAATCGAGAAATTCCTGCGCGACGACTATCTTGCGCCCGATGCCGCGGCGATCGGCGAGACCGTCAAGCGGCTCTATGCGCCTTCCGCCACCATCTTCGGCACGCGCTATGACAGCGACGCCGTCGTCAAGCTCAAGACGGACTGGTTCGCGCAATTTGCATCCTGGTCGTTCAGTCTCGAGCCCGGCAGCCTCGAGGTGACGCCGCAGGGCGAGAACCGCGCCGAAGCCGTGTTCGCGATGAGCTACGACTATATGTCGAAAGACAAATCGGCGGCGCGCATGACCGGCAAGGCACGAGTCACGCTTGGGCTGGTGAAGAGCGACGGCCAGTGGCGTATCGCCTCGGAAACCTCGCAAGCGATGAACTGAAATCCCCGCGAAGCGAATGTGAGACCTGCTTCTACAAGCGCTGGAAACGGGCCGTTTCGTTTGCCTGCCAGCTCACCTATATTGCCGGCGAGATTGTTGGCGAGGGCAGACATTGTTGGCGAGGACAGACATGGGCGAGGATCCGGCCCGCAGATCGATCGGGGCGCGGCGCAACCCAGACAGCGCCGAGGCCATTCTCGAGGCCGCGGAGGCGGTGCTGGTCGAGGCCGGCTATGCCGGCTTCTCCATAGAGGCCGTGGCGCGGCGGGCGCGCGCCGGCAAACCCACGATCTATCGCTGGTGGCCGAGCAAGGCGGCCCTGCTGCTGGAGGTTTACAAGCGGCAAAAGCGTGTCGACGTCCCCGATACCGGCAGTCTCGAAGACGACCTCGTCGGTTTTCTGAGGAACCTCTTCGCGCATTGGCGCGACACATCCTCGGGCAGCGTATTCCGCTCGCTGATCGCCGAGGCCCAGTCCGACGAAGCGGCGGCCGCGGCCCTGACTGGCTATGCCGATGGGCGCGTGTCCCACACCGCTCGGATCATCGAGCGCGCCAAGGCGCGCGGCGAGGTTGCGGCCGATATCGACGCAGCGCTGGTCGCCGACCTCATCGCTTCCTATGCCTGGAAACACCTTTTGACCAACCGGCTGGACGAAGATGAGGCGACAATCCGTGCCACTGTCCGCTATGTGATGTCCGGCATCTCCCGCAATTGAAAAGGGCGCCGAACGGCGCCCTTTGCATGTTTTTTCGGTGCCGGCCTTACTTGCCGGCTTCCATCGTGTCGACGGCCTTCTTCAGATTGGCGTCGGGGATTTCAACCTTTGCGGCGCCGCGCAGCTGCTTGACCAGTGCGAAATACTTGTCGCGGATCACCGCCTGCTTGGCCTGGTCCTTGACGTCGTCGAAGGCCGGCGGCTGTTTGGTGCGCTTGTCCTCGAGCTTGATGACATGCCAGCCGAATTGCGTTTGCACCGGCTCCTTGGTGTATTTACCGATTTCTAGCGCAACTGCCGCCTTGTCGAATTCCGGCACCATCTGCCCCGGGCCGAACCAGCCGAGATCGCCGCCATTGGTCTTGCCCGAGGGATCGCTGGTATGCTCGTTGGCGAGCTTCTGGAAGTCTGCACCGCCATCGAGCTGCTTGATGATCGCCTCGGCCTCTTCCTTCGTCTTCACGAGGATGTGACGGGCATGAATCTCATTGACCGGCGGCGTGCTGGCGATTTCCTGGTCGTAGCGGGCGCGCACCTCGGCATCGGTAACCTTGTCGACGACGCCCTTCTCGACCATCTCGCCATGCAGCGCGCGCTGCTGCAGGAACGCCATGCGGCGCTGGAATTCGGGATCCTTGTCGAGCCCGGTAGCGACCGCCTGGGCGGCCATGACGCGGATTTCGATGGCCGCCGAAAGGGCGGCGGCGCGGCGCTGCTCGGGTGGCAACTGCGAGAACTGCTGCGACAGCTCGCCCTCGGCAAGCCCAAGGTCCGCCTCGGTCAGCTTCTGG
Source organism: Mesorhizobium sp. M1004 (assembly GCF_040318795.1). Lineage (NCBI taxonomy): Bacteria > Pseudomonadati > Pseudomonadota > Alphaproteobacteria > Hyphomicrobiales > Phyllobacteriaceae > Mesorhizobium > Mesorhizobium sp. M1004. Next base: position 463,320 of record NZ_JAMYNB010000003.1, on the reverse strand, counting down.
CCATTGACGGTAGCGATAACGGCGTTCGGATCGACGGGGGCTGCCGCCGGCGCTGCTGCGGCATCGGCCGGGGCGGGAGCGGCTTCCTGGGCCATCAGCGGAGACAGCGACAGGGCCGACAGGCCGAAGGCCAGGCCAAGGCTGGCGAGCGACGCACGGCGAAACAGTAAGGACATCAAGATTAACTCCAAGGGGGGATTGGTAGGGCTTGCAGATCAGCCGGATTGTGGCGGAATTTGGCGCTGCCCATAGGGCTAACGCGGCGTTGACATCAGTTGAGCCCCCTCTTATCTGTCCAACGACTTTGCGTCCAGAACCGTTTTCCGGGCGCTTTTTGTGTTTGTCCGCGTTTCACGCGGAATTGATGGGGCCGGCCGGCGCTCATCTCAAAATTGAGAATTCTATCGAAAGGACCATCGGATGGTCAGTCTCGGCGGTCTCGCCCGTAAGGTTTTCGGTTCCTCCAACGATCGTCGCGTAAAATCGACCCGGCCGCGTGTCGAGGCGATCAACGCCATGGAAAACGAGATGCGGGCGCTGTCCGACGCCGAGCTTCAGGCCCGCACGGAAAAATTCCGCCAGGATATCGCCAACGGCGCTACGCTCGATGACCTGCTGGTGCCGGCCTTCGCCACCGTCCGCGAGGCATCCCGCCGCGTGCTCGGCATGCGCCCGTTCGACGTGCAGCTGATCGGCGGCATGGTGCTGCACAATGGCGGCATCGCCGAAATGCGTACCGGCGAGGGCAAGACCCTGGTCGCCACCCTGCCCGTTTATCTCAACGCGCTTGCCGGCAAGGGCGTCCATGTCGTCACCGTCAACGACTATCTCGCCACCCGCGACTCCGAATGGATGGGCCGCGTCTACAAATTCCTCGGCCTCTCGGTTGGCGTCATCGTCCATGGCCTGTCCGACGAGGAACGCCGCGTCGCCTACGCGTCCGACGTTACCTATGCCACCAACAATGAGCTCGGCTTCGACTATTTGCGCGACAACATGAAGTATGAGCGCGCGCAGATGGTGCAGCGCGGCCACAATTACGCGATCGTCGACGAAGTCGATTCCATCCTGGTCGACGAGGCGCGCACGCCGCTGATCATTTCCGGTCCGCTCGAGGACCGTTCGGAAATGTACAACACCATCGATGCCTTCATGCTGCAGCTCGGCCCGGCCGACTACGAGATCGACGAGAAGCAGAAGACCTCGATCTTCACCGAGGAAGGCACCGAGAAGCTGGAAAACCTGCTGCGCGCGGCCGGCCTGCTCAAGGGCGAGTCGCTCTATGACGTCGAGAACGTCGCCATCGTCCACCACGTCAACAACGCGCTGAAGGCGCACCGGCTGTTCCAGAAGGACAAGGACTACATCGTCCGCAACGACGAGATCGTCATCATCGACGAATTCACCGGCCGCATGATGCCGGGCCGCCGCTATTCGGAAGGCCTGCACCAGGCGCTCGAAGCCAAGGAGCATGTGGCGATCCAGCCGGAAAACCAGACGCTGGCATCCGTCACCTTCCAGAACTATTTCCGCCTCTACAAGAAGCTGTCCGGCATGACCGGCACGGCGCTGACCGAGGCCGAGGAGTTCGGCAACATTTACGGCCTCGAAGTCACCGAGATCCCGACCAATCTGCCGGTCATCCGCAAGGACGAGGACGACGAGGTCTACCGGACGGTCGAGGAGAAGTACAAGGCGATCGTCAAGGAGATCAAGGAAGCGCGCGCCAAGGGCCAGCCGACGCTGGTCGGCACCACCTCCATTGAAAAATCCGAGCAGCTGGCCGAGCGCCTGCGCAAGGAAGGGTTCAAGGATTTCGAAGTGCTGAACGCCCGCCATCACGAGCGCGAAGCGGCCATCGTCGCCCAGGCCGGCAAACCCGGCGCCATCACCATCGCCACCAACATGGCGGGACGCGGCACCGACATCAAGCTCGGCGGCAACGCCGAGATGCGCATCGAGGACGAACTGGGCGACATGCCTGCTGGTCCCGAGCGCGAGGCGCGCGAAAAGGAAATCATTGCCGATGTCGAGCGCCTGAAGGAAAAGGCGCTGGCCGCCGGCGGCCTCTACGTGCTGGCCACCGAGCGCCATGAATCGCGCCGCATCGACAACCAGCTCCGCGGCCGCTCCGGCCGCCAAGGCGACCCCGGCCGTTCGAAATTCTTCCTGTCGCTGCAGGACGATCTGATGCGCATCTTCGGCTCCGAGCGCATGGACGGCATGCTGCAGAAGCTTGGCCTCAAGGAAGACGAGGCCATCATCCATCCGTGGATCAACAAGGCGCTGGAAAAGGCGCAGAAGAAGGTCGAAGCGCGCAACTTCGACATCCGCAAGAACCTGTTGAAATACGACGACGTCTCGAACGACCAGCGCAAGGTGGTGTTCGAGCAGCGCATCGAATTGATGGACGGCGAAGGCCTGTCCGAGACGATCGCCGAGATGCGCGAAGGCGTCATCGAGGAGATCGTCACCAAGAACATCCCCGAAAACGCCTATGCCGAGCAGTGGAACGTCGCCGGCCTCAAGGCCGAGGTCGCCGAATTCCTCAATCTCGACCTGCCGGTCGAGGACTGGGTCAAGGAAGAAGGCATTGCCGAGGACGACATCCGCGAGCGCCTGACCAAGGCCGCCGACGCCGCCGCCAAGGAGCGCGCCGAGCGCTTCGGCGCAGACGTGATGAGCTATGTCGAACGCTCGGTGGTGCTGCAGACGCTCGATCATCTGTGGCGCGAGCACATCGTCAACCTCGACCATCTGCGTTCGGTCGTCGGCTTCCGCGGCTACGCCCAGCGCGATCCGCTGCAGGAATACAAGAGCGAGGCGTTCGAGCTGTTCCAGGCGCTGCTCGGCAATCTGCGCCAGGCCGTCACCGCGCAATTGATGCGCGTCGAACTGGTCCGCCAGGCCGCCGAAGCACCGCCGCCCGAAGCGCCTGAAATGTTCGGCAGCCACATTGACGGCACCACGGGCGAGGACGATTTCGAGGGCGGCGAGACCGCACTTCTGGTCCGCCAGGAGAGCAACGCCATCGTCGCTCCCGAAGACCGCGATCCGAACAACCAGGCGACCTGGGGCAAGATCGGCCGCAACGAAGCCTGCCCCTGCGGCTCCGGCAAGAAATACAAGCACTGCCACGGCGCGTTTGCCTGATTTCGAAGGCTAGGTCGGCGGGACAGCACCCCCCTCTGGCCTGCCGGCCATCTCCCCCTCAAGGGGGGAGATCAGCAGCTTCGGCGCCGTAACTTCTTTCAATTTCGACAATCGGCGAAAGCCGCGATGACAGCCAATCTCCCCCCTTGAGGGGCAACAGCCAATCTCCCCCCTTGAGGGGCAGATGTCCGGCAGGACAGAGGGGGGTGCGAAGGATCGCGACCTCTCGGTCCAACCCTCGTCAAAACCTCACAACAACCCCGAATCGCGCGCGGTCGCTGTCGCCTCGCCGCGCGACACCGCATCCAGCTTGCCCAGCACCGCCGAGACATGGTGATCGACCGTCTTTGGCGAAATCGTCAATTGCTCGGCGATCCGCTTGTTGGAGAGGCCGCGTTCGATCAGCTGCAGCACCTGCATCTGGCGCAAGGTGAGGCCGGCGAGGTTGGCGCGCGTCGAGCGGCGCGGGCCGCGGGCGATGCCGCCAACGCCGTTCCTGCGCATGATATCGCGCAGGCGCTGGGCCGCCGGCCTTGCCCCCAGGCCGTCGAAAATATCCAATGCCAGACGCTGCCCCTCGTCATCGCCGAGGATGAGCGCCAGTCCGCGCTCGTATGGCGCATTCAATTCGGACCAGAGTGCCGAAGCCGAACGCCAGTCGCCGGTCAGGAGCAGCCGGTATGGTGTCGCCATCTCGGCGGTGTCGCCGGCCGGCATATCGGGAGAGAGCAATGTTCGCCACAGAGCCAGCTCCCCGACATGGGCACGCGAGCGCACCGGCGTTTCGGCGCGGGTGATCAGCGCCAGCGCCTCTTGCCTGTCGGCCAGGCCCAGCCATGCCTGCTCCGCCATCAGCGCTGCGTAAGAGCTCAGCATCTGCAGGTCGCCGCCGCTTCCGACCAGACGCGCCATTTCGGCGAACAGCGGCTCGGCCGAGGGATCGCCGCGCCTCAGGCGCAGTTTCGCCAGTGCCAGCAGCGCCGGAAACCGGCCCACGGTGGTTGTCCGCTCATTGTCGATGACATCGCTTGCCGTCGCGGCGGCCTCATCCCATTGGCCCTGACGCAGCTGCACATCGGCCAGCATGCCCCTGAGATAGTCGCGCCAGGTGCCGAGGTCGTTCTCGGTGCAATAGTGGATGCCGCTCTCGAGCACCGGACGTGCCGCGTCGTAGCTCATCTGGGTGATCTCGAAACAGGCGCGGTTGGTGAAGGCGCGCGCGGCATGTTCCTGGAAATTGCCTTGGAGCGCAATTTCAAGGCTTTCGTCGAGGCGCAGGCGTCCGGCATCCGGATTGAGCCACTGCTCGACGCAGCCGACATTGTTGAGGGCATGCGACGCGATGTCGGGACGGTTCATGCGCGCAGCCAGCGCCGCTGCCTTCTCGCCATAGAACAGCGTGTCTTCCACCCTCTCCGAAAGCATCGCCAGATGCGAAAGGTTCGAATAGGCCATGGCGAGTTCGGGACCGGCGGGAGCCGCTTCCAGCATAGCCACAGCCTCGGCGCCGAAGGCGGCCGCCGCCTCGCGGTCATCGCCCATTTCGCTCAGCCGGGAGAGCCATCTCAGGCTGTCGCCCTCCTTCAGCCTGTTGCCGTCTGCCTGATGCAACCGGCGCGCCTGTCCCTGCGCTGCAAGCGCATCATCGATCTTGCCGATGAGATGGCACTCGAAGGCATGACTTTCGTAGAGCGCGGCGCGCTCGATCACCGGCAGGCTGTCGGCCTGCTGCAGGGCGATCTCGTAATAGCCGGCGGCATCGCGATGGGCGCCGACGCGCGACGCCTCGCGCGCGGCGATTGGCGCAAGTTCGCGCACCGCCGCCAGATTATGCGCCTCGACCGCATGATGCACCAGGCGGCCTGTGGAGACGTCGCCATTTTCGAGCAGTGCCGCCAGCGCACGCTGGTTGAATTGCCGCCTGTGCGACGTCGTCAGCATCATTTCGATGGCGCGCCGCGCGATGTCGTGCCGGAAGGCGTAGCCGTCGCCCAGATCGTCGAGCAGGCCGTTGGCGACACACTCGGCCAGCTGGCCGGCGCTGGCGACGCCGCACAGGCCCTGCAGGGCCCAGGCGTCGGCCCGGCGCGGGAACACCGACACCGCGTCGAGCATGGCCCGGGCGCCAACCGACAGCCGCTCGGCCCTTGCCAGCACGGCGTCGCGCACGCTTGCCGGCAGCGCCATTTCGTTTTCGGCGCACAACAATTCGGTGACGAAGAAGGCATTGCCTGCGGTCGCCCGGTAGATGGCGTCGCCATCGCGGCCGGCCGCATCGGCGAGCGACAGCACGGCCGCCTGGCTGAGCAGCGGCACGTCGATGCGCGCCACGCTGCCGGCCGGGCTTTCGCCCAGGGCGCGGCGCACCCGCATCTGTCCCTCGCTGCGGTCGGTGCGCGCCGTGAGCAACAGCAGGATGTGGGTGTTGGCGATACGCCGGCCGAGGAAGCGCACGAAATCGAGCGTCGCATCGTCGGCCCAGTGCAGGTCTTCGATCACCAGCAGGCTCGGTCCCTTGGCCGCAAAGGCGTCGAGCGCATCGGAAAACAGCGGCAGTCTCTGCCCATGCCGGGCGTCGATTGCGCGCGGCAGCGCCCATTGCGCCTCACGGGCCAGATCGTAGAGCGGCCCCAGCGGATCGGGGATCGACAGATCCTCGCAGGCGCTGCGCAACATTGCCGCGCTCTGCCCGACACGGGCCGCGAATGCCTCGACCAGTGCGGTCTTGCCGGCGCCGGCCTCCCCCGCCAGCACCGCGACGCGGCCATGGCCGCCTATTGCATCGCCAAGCAGGATCTCCAGCTGCTGCAGCTGCGTCTGCCGTTCCAGAAGCATCATTGTCATCGTCTCACAGGATCGGAGTTTTCCCACCATGGCGGGCCGCTCACGATTAGCCCGTGAAGAAAGCGCCGCAATGTGACTTTGCACACATTGCCGTGCCTCTTTCCACAAAGAACGACGGCAATATAGGGAATCGTCCCGTCCAATATGGGGAATCGTTCCGATGCGCGGGCCGGGCCGGCGTGGTCAACGTCCAGCCGCGCTCCGACCGAGCGTGAATCAATGGAAAAGGAAGTCTTCCATGCCTCGCTATCTGATTGAACGCACATTTCCGGACGGCCTCAACATTCCGATGACCGACATCGGCGCCACTGCGGTCGGCGGGGTCGTCATGCGCAATGCCGAAAAGGGCGTCACCTGGATCCAGTCCTTCGTCACGCCCGACAAGAAGCACAGCTTCTGCATCTACGACGCGCCGACGCCCGAAGCTATCCGCAGCACCGCTCAGAAAAACTCGCTGCCGGTCGACAAGATCACGGAGGTGCGGGTTCTTGACCCTTACTTTTACCTCTGATCCTGCGTTCGGTCGCCACGATGATGAGCATCAAACTGTCCTTCGCGGCCGTGGCGAACTGCCTGATGGCCTGCCGCTCGGTGGAATCGGGCCTGTCCTGGGAAAGACCGTCCGGCCAACCTCCGTGCTCTGCCGTCTATGGCGGTTCGCGTCGAAGCTGCCTGCGTATCTGTCTGAAAGGCGGCGCCTGCCCCCGGAAGGCGACTATCTGAGGCGCGACATCGGGCTATCGGAGCGCGACGTCCCGCAGGAATATTGGCAATACTATTTTTGGGATCGTTGATTTTGCACGGTTTTTAAGGGCTGCGGCCAAAGCCCGGCAACGGAAGCCGCATCGCATGAACCGGGACGGACAAACCAAATCCTAAACCAACGCCGCAGCGTTTCGGGCAGCCTGATCGGCCGCCGTCGCCTCGAGCGTCAACAAACGAACGGAAGACCATGACCATAATTCTTTGGACGACACGCTTCGCGGCTTTCGCCGCCATCTCGATCGCGGCGGGTGCCGCCGCCCAGGCGCACGACGCCAACCTGCTGGCCGAAAAGGTGCGCGCCGCCAACAGCCGCTTCGAAAATGTGGCAACCGCCACTGCCGAAGGCTATGCCCCCATCCCTTGCGCCAGCGGCATCACCGGCGGCGCCATGGGCATCCACTATGTCAACGGCGCCTATGTCAAGGACGATGCCGTCGATGTCGCCAAGCCCGAAGCGGTGATGTACGAGCCGACGGCCGACGGCAGCCTGAAGCTGATAGCGGTCGAATACATCACCTCGAAGGGCCCGGCCTCGCTCGAAGGCCAGCTGTTCAACTTCAACAGCGCCCCCAATCGCTACGGCCTCGGCCCGTTCTACGAACTGCACGTCTGGGCATGGAAACAGAACCCGACGGGCGCCTTCGCCGACATGAACCCGAACGTGTCCTGCGACGCGATGAAGGGGATGTAACGCTCCGACACCTCCGGCACCGGACACACCCGGTGCCTGGCCATCCCCCTTGGCGGGGGAGGGGCGAGCGAAACGCCGACCGGCTCCCCAGTCTTCCCCGGCGTTCGCTCGCCTTCTATTATGCCCCGGTATACGATGACGCACCTTGCACACGCGGCCGTCCTTGGCCCCTCGGCGCACCCGCACCTGCCCACCCTTTCTTAAGGTGTTTCGGATACATCGAAAGCTTGAAAAGAGGCGGAAAACGGAGAGACATCGGGGTGCGGTTTTCCGCGGCGACGACGGCCGGGCGGTTCTTGCCGCAGCGCTTGGCGCTGCGCATGGGGCCGCTGCTTGGCCGGATCGATGCGGTGCTGTTCACCGCCGACGAGCGCGGCGAAGCCGGGCGCATGTCGCTGATCGCCTTTGCCATCCGCATCGTCAGCGCCGTCATCGCCTTCATCAGCCAGGTGCTGATGGCGCGCTGGATGGGCTCGTTCGAATACGGAATCTTCGTCCTCGTCTGGGTGACGATGGTCATCGTCGGCAACCTCGCCTGCCTCGGCTTCCACACTTCGGTGATCCGCTTCATCCCCGAATACCGCGAACGCAACATGCTCGCCGAACTGCGCGGCATCGTGGTCGCCAGCCGCCTGTTCGTGCTGATTGCCTCGACCGCGATCGCCGGGCTTGGCGCACTGGGCGTCTGGCTGTGCGCGAACTGGATCGAGAGCTACTATGTAATGCCCTTCATCCTCGGCCTGTTCTGCCTGCCGATGATCGCCATGGGCGATCTGCTGCAAGGCCAGTCACGCGCCAATTCCTGGGCGTTGTTTGCGTTGTCGCCGACCTATCTGGTGCGGCCGGTGCTGATCCTGGCGCTGATGGCGCTGATGCTGGCAATGGGCTATGCGCCCGACGCCAGGACAGCGATCTTCGCCTCGATCGCCGCCACCTACGCCACCACGCTCGGCCAGCTCATCGGCGTGACCACGCGCATGGGCAGGAATATCCCGTCCGGGCCGATGAAGGTGCATTTCGCCGAGTGGTTCATCGTCTCGCTGCCGATCTTCCTGGTCGAGAGCTTCTTCTTCCTGCTCACCAACGCCGATGTGCTGATGGTCGGCGCCTATCTTCAGCCCAACGACGTCGCCGTCTATTTCGCCACCGTCAAGACGCTGGCGCTGGTGCATTTCGTCTATTTCTCCGTCAAGGCCGGCGTTGCCCAGCGCTATGCGCAGTTCACCCATGGCGAACCGGAAAAGCTCGCCGCCTTCGCCCGCGAGACCGTGTCATGGACGTTCTGGCCGTCGCTGCTGATGGCGCTGCTGGTGCTGGCGCTCGGCGAACCGATGCTGGTTCTGTTCGGCCCGGAATTCACCGCCGGCTATCCGCTGTTGTTCCTGCTGGTGTTCGGCGTCGTGGCGCGCGCCGCCGTCGGCCCGTGCGAAAGCCTTCTGACGATGAGCGGCAACCAGAACATCTGCGCCGCCGTCTATGCCATGACGCTGGCCTTCAACATCGGTCTCAACGTGGTGCTGATCCCGTTCTTCGGCCTGTGGGGCGCGGCGATCGCCACCAGCCTCGCCATGGTCTTCGAGGCCAGCGCCCTGTCCTTCACCGTCTGGCGCAAGCTCGGCATCGTCATGCTGATCTTCGTGCCCGCTGCCGAGGGAGCCGCCTGATGGCCGCCATCCCGCTGATCGAGGAAACCAGCGGCGGTCCGGCCGGCGCCATGGTGTCGGGCCTTGCCGGCCTGGCGCGCGACGCCGATCCGGCGCATCTCGAGATCCTCGCCAACAACCGGCCGCTGCGCAAGCTGGCGATCTATCCGGCCTCGGCCGGCTTCGAGCTGGTCGAGGAACTCGACTATCTGTGCACCCGCACGATCGAGCCGAACGTCTTCTTCAACCCGCGCTTTCTGGCGCCGGCCATGCCCCGGCTGGAAGATCGCGAGGTCAAGCTGGCGGTGATCCGCGACGGCGACGAATACCGCAACCGGCTGCGCCTGCTGGTGCCGTTCTCGGTCGAACGGCCGGCCGTGCCGCTCGGTGTTCCGGTGATGCGCACATGGTCGAGCCCGTTCGGTCCGATCGGCACGCCGCTGCTCGACCATGACGACCCCATCGGCGTCGTCGAGGACTTTTTCGGCATGCTGTCGCGGCCGCATCTGAAGCTGCCGAAGGTCTTCGTTTTGCCCGACATGCGGCTCGACGGCCCGTTGGCCAGCGTGCTTGACGCCGTTGCCGAGACGCGCGGCCTGACAATGGTCACCACCGGCAAGGCGGACCGGCCGGTGCTCGAAAGCACGCTCGAAGGCGAAGCCTATCTGAAGGCGTCGCTGCGTTCGCACCATTATCGCGAGTTCCGCCGCCTGAAGCGGCGCCTGGGCGATCTCGGCAAACTGGAACACCTCGTGGCGCGTGGCCCCGACGAAATCCGCCACGCCATCGAAAGCTTCCTGACGCTGGAAGCCGCCGGCTGGAAGGGCCGCGAGCGCACCGCCATGGCCATCGACCGCTACCGCGCCGCCTTCGCTCGCGAGGCCGTGCACCGGTTGGCCGAGCAGGATCTGTGCCGGATCCATTCGCTGACGCTGGACGGCCGCACCATCGCCTGCCTGGTCGTCTTCGTCGAAGCCGGCGTCGCCTACACCTGGAAGACCGCCTATGACGAGACGCTGGCGACCTATTCGCCGGGCACGCTGCTGATGATCGAGGTGACCAGGCAGCATCTCGACGACCCCAACATCATGATGACGGATTCCTGCGCCGTGCCCGACCACCCGGTGATGAGCCGGCTGTGGAGCGAGCGCAAGCCGATGGGCTCGCTGGTGATCGGGCTAACGCCGGATGCCGACCGCCTCGCCCGCCAGGCCGCCTCGCAGCTGCATCTCTACCGCGAAACCCGCAACATGGCCCGTCTGCTGCGCAACCGCGTGAAGAGTTTGCTGGGACGGCGATAGCCACTGGATCAACGGCAAGACACCAGCTATGGCTCCGGCGGCAATTTCGGCCGGCCTTCACGACAAGCCATCCTGATGATCAGAACGTTTTTGCGTCACGCCGGTCCCCGTGCGGCCTTTTTGCTGCTTGCGCTGCTGCCTGTCCGCGCCTGGGCCGATAGCTGTCCCGAGGATTGCAGCGAGCCCGCGCCGTCCATCAACATCTACAGCCACACCGCCGCCAGCTATCTCAGCCCGGCCACGCTGGGTGCACTGCCGCGCGTCTATGTGCCGAACCGCTCCTCCAACAGCGTCACGGTGATCGACACCATGACGCTCAAGGAAGTCGACCGGTTCCCGGTCGGCAGCAAACCGCAGCACGTCGTGCCGTCCTGGGACCTGAAGACGCTCTGGGTCGCCAACAATGGCACCGGCAAGAACGGCAGCCTGACGCCGATCGACCCGATGACCGGCAAGCCCGGCCCGCAGATCGCCGTTGACGATCCCTACAATTTGTATTTCATGCCGGGCGCGGCCATCGTCGTCGACGAAGCCCTGGAGCGGCTCGATTTCCGCGATCCTCACACCATGGCGCTGAAGTCGGCCCTGCCGACGCCCACTTGCCCCGGCATCAACCACGCCGATTTCTCGGCCGACGGCGCCTACGCGATTTTCACCTGCGAATACGGCAATGGCGGACTGGCCAAGATCGACCTGAAGAACCAGAAGGTGCTTGGCCATCTCGACTTTTCGAAAATGGGCATGCCGCAGGACATCCGCCTCTCGCCCGACGGCAAGGTTTTTTACGTCGCCGACATGATGAATGACGGCGTGTTCCTCGTCGATGGCGACAGTTTCAAGGAGATCGGCTTCATCCCGACCGGCATCGGCGCCCATGGCTTCGTCGTCAGCCGCGACGGCAAGCGGCTCTATGTCTCGAACCGGGGCTCGCACAAGATGGAGCAGGGCAAGGCAAAGGGCCCGGGCAGCGTGAGCGTGATCGACTTCGCCACCCGCGCGGTCGTAGCACTTTGGCCGATCCCCGGCGGCGGCAGCCCCGACATGGGCAATGTCAGCGCCGACGGCAAACAACTATGGCTGTCCGGCCGCTTCGACAGTGCCGCCTACATGATCGACACGACATCGGGCGCGGTGACCAAGTTTCGGGTTGGCTCAGAGCCGCACGGCCTGACCGTGTGGCCACAGCCGGGGCGGTATTCGCAAGGGCATACGGGGAATATGCGCTAAGTCCGTGTTCGAGGCGCGGCTCGAACGCAAAAGGTCGCAAGGGCAACCGCCCATCGGCCGGGACCCGGAACGAGCAGGGGCTTTCCTTGGACACCGCGAAGCTGTAGCTCCACACACTGGTTTCGGATACTGCCAGAAGATGAACCTTCGCCGCATCGTCCTCATCGTCGCGCTTCTCAATCTTGCCTATTTCGGGATCGAGTTCGCTGTGGCGCTCGCCATTGGATCAGTGTCCCTGTTCGCCGACAGCATCGACTTTCTTGAAGATGCTTCCGTGAACCTCCTCATCCTGCTCGCACTTGGCTGGTCTGTGCGCTCCCGTGCGCGGGTGGGGATGGCATTGGCGCTCATCCTTCTCATGCCGGGTCTGGCAACGCTCTGGACGGCTTGGGAGAAGTTCAACGTGCCGGTGCCGCCGCAGCCCATCGCCTTGACCTTGGCGGGACTTGGCGCTCTCGCCGTCAACCTGTCCTGCGCCTACATGCTGGCCGCGCACCGGCATCGTGGCGGCAGCCTCACAAAGGCGGCCTTCCTGTCGGCCCGCAACGACGCCTTGGCCAACATCGCCATTATTGCCGCAGGGTTGGTCACGGCCTTGCTCTGGCATTCCGCGTGGCCCGATTTGGCGGTGGGATTGGGGATCGCGGTCATGAACGCCGACGCGGCCCGCGAAGTGTGGGAAGCTGCCCGTGAAGAACACCGTGCGGCGGCCTGAGAGCACGTAGAGCGGGGCTACCGGCCGCCGCTGATTGGCGCTATCGCTGTCATCCTCAGCAGCCGCGGTTGGCTCTGTGTTCGAGGCACTGTTCGAACCCGGAGGGTTCGCAAGGGCGACCGCCCGTCGGCCGGTCAGGCCGCCCCATCGGAGCCCATGAGCGAAGCGAACTGGCGTGAGATCAAAAATGGTGCCCCTAGCCGGGGTACTGGGGCTGGATCGAACCAGCGCTTAGACCGAACAATATCTCAGCGATAACAAGACCTTATGGGCATGTCGCCCCCGAAGTCCGATAGTCTCGATGTACCTCAGTGGGTATCAGGCGCTGTACCTCGGGTCAAGCTGCCCGCGCCGCATCCCTCACGTCTTCAACGTACAACTGCAGGACGGTCCAAGGGTCATCCTCCAATTCCACCGCCACCGCGTAAGCCTGACCTTCCCCGAAGGTGTCGCGGACATCCTCAAGGTGTCGCTTAAGCCACGCCGCCGCGTTAGCTTCGAGGCGGGAGAAATCCATCTTCGTGTGCATGTATGTGACCCCGTGCCATGATTGGCGAGTGAGGCTTACGGGCGCTGCCATCACATGACAAACCACTAATATTCATTCCTCGAAAGGGACGATCCCGGCAGCGGGTTGAATGCCGCGCCGGACGCCGCCAAGGTCGCCCGCTCTATGGTCGCGGGGAACCTCAGCGCCACTCAGCGCAGCCTCTACGGGGCGGGAAAGATCAACTTAAGTCGCTACGCGCTTCCGCCTCAACGAACCTGACGGGCAACGCTGCGGCGATCTCCTCAGCCATCCCCGGCAAGAGCCGTTCGAGAGCCTGACGGGTCCGCAAGTAGGACTGTGGTCGCCATGATGGCTGACCGCCGCGCGTCCCTGACTTGTACTGAATGATCCATTGGATTTGGTTGCGGCACTCGATGATCCGGGTCGCCTTGGCCTCGCTGAAGTCCCATCTCAGGACAACGCGGGAATAGTTGTCTGCTTCCTCGCAAGCCGGGTTAAGGGCGCGCGGGCTTCTGCTTCTGCTCACTGTCTGAATTGCCTTCCTGTTGCTGTGGTGTTGATGGTTTCCGGGGCTGCCGGGGCTGCGCTGAACGCGGTGAAGCAATCCGGGCGCACAATGTGCCTCCAGACCAAAGCGCCGCTGCGCGCAGGGTGTTTGAGTGGGGTAGAGCCCGAAGGGGGCTTTGAGCTTGGGGCAATGGTTCACCGTGATGGCGACCTAACCCCCTTCGGGAATGGTGGTGCTGCTATATGCCCAGGTCGAGACGCATCTTGGCAGCGGCCTGTGCATGTCGGGTGAGCAATGCCCAATCCCCACGCACAACGGCCCGCCTAAACTCTGACAACTCGGCTTCGTCGATGTGTTCTGACCAGCTTTCAAGGGTCAGCCCGACCGGTGCAAGGACGCTGCGAACAAGCCGCTGGGTAAACGCTGTCTCGACCACTTGGGCCTCCAGCTGGTCCACGCCTGCCGCTTCAAAGTCGATGACGCCTGTTTCCGCGAAGGTGTCCACCACGGCCTGTTGGACCTCAACCGGCTGCGCTTCCGCCCAGCGGTTCAACGCCCTGTCAGCGCCGTCAGAAAGCTCTTGATGTGTCTTCTCGGCCTTCTGTTCCGGTGTCAGGTCATCTTTCTCAAGGTCTTGGTCGTCATCATCCTGCTCAATCGCCACCTCCGGGGTTTCCCCCGAAGGCTGTTCTGGGACGAGTGAGCCTATCGGAAAGAACCGTAGCCGTATGGCGCTACAGCCTGCTCGACGGCAGCCGCGTAGTCTGCAGGGCTGATCTCGCCTGCCTCGACCATCTGCCGGGCCTGCTTAGGGCCAAGCTGGATGCCGCCCACGGTCACGGGAAGGCTGTCGACAAGGGCGCGAGGTGGGACGGCAAAGGCGCTGTTCGACGGGTCCGCCTTGGCGTTAAGCTGCTCGACCGTCGTCTTGCCGTTGCTGATCGAAACCCGCTGGCTGAGCTGGCCACGCTGCTGGGCCTGATACCACTGGTTGCCGGCTAACGAGACCTCGGTCGCTGCTGCGATCTGGGCCTTCAAGCGGGCCTCTTTCTCAAGGTGGGTCGCTCGGGCCGCGTCGAAGCGCATCCGGTCAATAACCTCCTCTCGCTGGGTAGCGGACATCGCCATCAAGGCTCGTTCCTGCTCGGTCGGCTCGCTGTAGGTGTGGCTTGAGCTTCCGCTCATCTGGTCGTCGCTATATCTGGTCATGGGTCGTTCCTTTCATAAATGATGGTCCCCGCGACGGATGTTGCGAGGTTCTGGTAGTGATGGGTTATGGGGTCAGCGGCGTGGCTGGAGCCCGTAGCTGTGGATTGGTGGTTCTGGGGTGTGGCCGGCCTCTGGGGGCGCTACGGCCGGGCTTAGGCTGGTCTTGCGGGGACGCATGTAAAGCTCGGCCATTCGCCGCATCATATTCCCGCCTTCAAGCTCACGGTAGCCGTAGACCGTGTAGCATCGCCCGGCGACGATTAGGGCGTCTGGGATGCCGGAAAGTCGGTCCAGTTCGGATGATCGACCCTCCTCCATCCTGCCCAAGGCTTCAATGATGGCGAAGGCCTGATCGCGGGTCGGCCAATCTGCGAGGGCGGGGAGAAACTGGCTCACTGGCCTTCCCTGTGGTGCTGGAGCCATGGCGTCTTGGCGTGAGCCTTGGCGGTGCCAAAGCGGAAGAGGTGGTCGAGGTGCTGGCCCCCGTCTGCCCCATCGGAATACCGGCCAAAGTCGCGGTCAGCATCCCACCTCGGGCCAATCCAAGCCAGCGCCTTGCGGCTGAGGTCGAACTGGTCGCGCTTGGCCTGACCCAACCTCTTCCATGCGAACTGCGCGTAGTGGATGGCGATGCCCTTCTCACGCCGCTTCCCACGTCGATCCGCCGCCGCCTTGATGGACTGGGTGCGGGTCTGTTTGGTCCTGAGAGAGAGCTTGGTGTCGGGGATGTTGCGATAGCCGGGGGCGTTGACGAGGTGCTGTTTCCAGTCGATGCGGTCGCCTTGGGATGCTCTGAGGGCCGACTTAGCCTGCCTCTTGGCTGTGGCCGTGGCCATGGTAAGGGCGCTGATGTCGTCGTCATGGACATCAGGTTTGGTTTCTCGCTCATGCAGGAATAGAGCCCTGTCGAACGGTCGTGCATCTTCGGTCATGTCATGCAGTTTCCTCTCGGGATTGTTGTTTGGTTGTCGCTTGGAAAAGGGAAGGCTGGCAGGGTCATTTTCAGCCGATGTAACGTCATGTGTAATAGGTACCTTGTAACGACACTTAAGGTTCACCCTGAGGGTTCCCCCTGAGCTGGAGACATCAGACTGAGACCACCAGAAGAAAGAGGCGGAAGCCTCCCCCAACATCCCACCTTCAGGTTCACTTCTGGCCATCGCTCTAAGGTGTCAGCCCACGGAGCTGAGGTGTTCATCAGAAGGTAGCCTGAAGGCTGAGAACATCAGAGGGAGGGACTTCCGTCCGCTCCTGTGTCTGATCAACACGCTATGTCGACCATATCGGGCTCATACGACACCTTGAGGTGACCCTTAAGTGTGACCCTGATCTGAGCTTGGGCTTTGCTGATCTGGCCAGTTCGATTGCCGACATAGTGAGAGACCATCCGAGTGGACGCTCCCGTGATCCTGCTCATGTCAGCCTGAGCGACATTCGGGAAATGGTCGAGAAGCCATCTGACCTGACCCTCAGGGTCTAACTTGTGTCTGCGACCGACCATGAACTCGCCAAGCGCCACCTGAGCGGCCACCGCCACCGGACTGGACGTGATGTCGGTCTTGATTGTCTGGACAGCGTCCGCCCATCGCTGGTCGATCCATGCCTGTCCCTTGGGTGATATGACATCGAATGGACGTCCGACGATGGAGAAGACACGCTTCCCCAACCCTGACCTGACTGACTTCATGGTCAGCCGCCGCCGCGTGACGTGCTTCCTTTCGGCGAAAGAGGCATGCTTGGGAGTTTGGTCTTCAATCTCGTGCTGGAGAATGCCGAGCCGAGACAGGACATCGCGGACCTGTTTGCGGCCGACGCCTTTGGTCTCGCCGTACTCGGTGATTGTGATCCATGAGCCTATTGGTGCCTGGACGACTTCACCGGTGGTGCTGTCGACGGTCTCTAAGGTGTACTCCAAGTTGTCCTTTCTGGGGTCGGTTCCTGTTGGCTGTCGCTTCCGCAAAACATCCCCTCAGGCTGCCTTACGGTGCCGTTGGGGTCGACTTGGGTGCGGTGAGGGGCTGGTGAGGCTGTCGCCACGAAAGAGGCCGACGCGCAGACGAGCGCGTGAGGCTTTCGGCTCCGTAGAGCTAGTGTGGCGGGTATGGGATCAATGCCCATTTCGCCTTCGTAGTGCTAGTGGTCACCCTATCAGATTACGGGGCAATTCGGCTCCGTAGTGCCAGTGGTGTCCCTATTGGGATTATGGGCAGGCTTGGGAGAAAGGCGTTCGATAGTGCTAGTGTGTACCCTATCGGGTTATGGGGCGATTTTGGCTTCGTAGTGCTAGTGGAGTACCTATGGGATTTCGGGCCATTTCGGCTTCATAGTCCCACGGTTGTCCCTATTCGGCGTCGCAGTGCCACGGTTCACCCTAACCGGCCGCGCCCCGATCCAAAGTCCGCTTAACCTGCATGGCCGTCCAAGCACCACCTCGGGGCGTCTTAACACCCGCCTCGTGAAGCGCCGCTGCGATGTCCCTTAGCGTCTTGCCAGCGTCCCTCAGCGGCTTCACGACATCCATCACCCGCCGCGCATCGGCATCCGCAGTCGCCTTCAAGGACGCTATCCGTCCGTCCAGCGACCCCGCCCTGTAACCCCCGAGCTTGACGCCCTTCGCCTTCGCCGCCGCCAGTGCTGCCTTGGTCCGCTCTGATATGAACGTCCGCTCCTGCTCTGCCAGCGCCGCATATATGTGAAGCTGGAAGGGGTCGGCGTTCGGCATAGTCGCCACTCGTATCGCGGCGCGCTTCATAGCCCCCGCGATGAACTCGACATCACGGCTCAGTCTGTCCAGCTTGGAAACCAGAACCTCAGCCCCGAGCCGCTTCGCCAGCGCCAGCGCCTTCGCCAACTCGGGGCGACTGTCGACCTTCCCCGACATCACATCCATGAACTCCCCGACAATCTCCCACGGCACATCCGAGAAGGCGTTCAGGAAGATGTCGATGTCACGCCGCTGCGCCTCAAGCCCAAGGCCGCTCTTGCCCTGCTCTGCGGTGCTAACTCGGGTGTAGATGACGTAGCGCTTCATGGCCGTTCCTCGTGTCTGGAACCACGTCTATGCGGTCTTGTATCACAAGTCAATGGACGTTGCGCTTGATACAAGTCATGCGCTCGCGCCGTCCGACCTCATCATGGGTGAAGCCTCGGCCGCAGCACTCGACGCGACTGGGCGCAGCCTCTGCGGGGCAAAGCGGTGCCGTCCAGAAGTCCTGAGGGTGGCCTGTGGTGGAACCGAAGGGGGGCACGGGGGGTGATCCCGCGCTGCCACATATCTGATGGGTAGGGCGGATTTTTCCGCCAGATATTCCTGACCCACCCTTGGTCATCACAGGGCAAAGATGGGGCGTCATGGTCACGAAATAGTCACTGTTGTTCCGCTTGTCAGCGGTACTCCAAGCTATAGACTTGGGGCATGGGAAACGGGGGCTGGCGTCCATAACCAGCACCCCGATCAGCGTCCAAACCTGATCTAATCCCATGAAGGCGGCGCGCCGGTCACTTCCTGCAAGACCGTGGCTGGCGCGTCGTCACTATTTGCCATCCAAGCATTGACCTGTGGCCGGCGCAAGGCAGACTTGGTCTCGTTGGCATCACAATCAGGTCACCCGCATATACGATCCCTCGTGCGGCACGGGAGGACTATTGGCGAAGGCCTTGACCTGCGGGTAGCAACCGGTCGTTATACACCTGTCTAGTCGACAATCGGAAGCATCAGTAGGGGGGGTGAAATGACGCTTAAAGACGATCTGCATGCGGTTCTCGATACGGATAGACCTGTCTTCGAGTTCACAAGAAATCTACTCACGCTGATTACCTATTGGACCATATTGCTTATATCTTGGTTCATGTTCGTGGTGGGACCGGAAACACCAGGGGCACTTCCCAAAATCGTATTCAAATTCTTTCTCATGGTCCCGGGAATATTCGGCGTCTATTTGATTTCGAGGTTGGTCTCTAATGCGTTCGATCTTCTGCGGCAGGTTGAGAAGCATCTCGCAAATTCGGAATGGCTCATTCTCCGGAAACTTCCATTCATTGTCACCCCTATAGGCCTAGTCGGCTTGGGCGCATTTACGCTCCTCCTCACAGCAAGCCTCCTTCCGCCCATCTTGGGCGTTGCCAGGACGCTCTATGCCACTCATTGAGACCAGCGATCAGGGTTGCCGACCCCCCAAGACCGCCTTCCTCATCGCCCTTGTGGCAACCTCCAGCCGCCTCTCAGGCCCGCCGTATCGCTCCGCCATGCCGCCCAGGGTGTGCCCAAGGATCAGGTTCTGGTCGTGGGTGTCCACCTCGGCAAGGTCCAGCGTATCCTCCATGTTATGCCGAAGGGAGTGGGTAACCTTCCTGCGGTCGTCGGTCACCTTCCGCACATGCTTCCCCAGCGCCGCAGACGCCTTCGTGTTGCCACCCTCGACACCATAGCGGGGGAACAGCATCGGACCATCGGTCAGCTTAAGGGCCTCCTTAGCGGCCTCCAGCGCGTCCCCGACCAATGGCACCCGGCGTCTTGAAGGGTCGGTCTTGATCCGCCTATCTTCGTGCCATTCGACCTCGACATGCGGCGTGTCCCCTTCAACCACTACGTCCTTAACCCTCAACCCAGTGACCTCGGCGAGACGGCAGCCTGTCCCCTCCAGCAGCCGCCACATCAAGGGCAAGTCAGGGTTGTCGGCGTGGGTCTTGATCCGCTGCCTGACCTTCTGAAGCTCGCCCTTGGTGAAGGGCAGCCTCTTGTTCTTCTCGGATGTATCGCCGCCGCGCCCAGACCCCAGCACGGGCAATCCGGTAAAGTGATTGGTCAGCCCATGCAGCTCCGTCACCTCGGCAATGGCGTGATTGATGATCGCCCGGATGTCGTTCAGATATCGGTCGACCGTCGACTTACTCCCGACCTCACCCCGCATGAATTCTTGCACCTTCCGGGCCTGCTCACGAGTGATGCTCACCACGGTGACCGTGTCAGGTGTGGATGCCAGCGCCTTGGCAATGTAGCCCACCGCCCGCTCTGCCCTCTGCTCATCCTTCTTGCGCTCCAGCGGCTTCGGGTCGTTCAACGCAAAGCGGTCCTTAAGATAGAGCTTCTTGGCGTCCTCAATGGTCGGCGCGGGCTTCTTGGGAATGGCGGTATTGAGCATCCGTACCAGTCGCGTGTCCTCAGCGCTCACCCCAATTGGGTAATCGGTCTCAGGGTCGGTCGGGTACTTGGCCGCGATGGCATCCGTCACAACACTGCGCTCGATCCAGTCACGGGTCTCTTGGTCGTCGTCGCCAGCCTCGTCCTCATCAATCGGCGGCCTGTAAGGATTGAGCCCCAGCGCCTTGATCCGTTCAACGGTCTCTTGGAACAACTCCCGCGCGGTCTTGGGGCGATTGATGCCGCGCACCTCATCCCAAGCCGCCGCCAGCATCTGCTCGACCTCGCGATGCACTTGCCGGTATTTCGCCAGCGCCTCGCCCTTGGCATTTCCCAACGGTATGGTGATCTCGCCCTTACTTAAGATAGATCGAAGCTCAGGTTTGACGACGCGCCGGTAACGATAGGTGGAGCTCCCCAGCTTCTTGCTCTTGCGCTCTTGCCAGTAGTCCACGATCACGCTGCTCATTATGTTGGACCCCCTAATGTACCTCAACGATGTACCTCGGGGGACGTCTAAGCCCTTGAAAGCCTTGCAACTACTGGGCTTGCTGGTGGTCAGTGGTGCCCCTAGCCGGAATCGAACCAGCACTCCTTGCGGAACTCGATTTTGAGTCGAGCGCGTCTACCAATTCCGCCATAGGGGCTCAGGCCCAAAGGCCTGGATGGGCGCGGACTATACGGTTGGAGGCCTGTTCGTCAACTGGCCAAATGCGCCGCCGTGCCCTGCTTGCGGCAAAAGCCCGCCTTTCTGTTTCGTGAAGCTCCTGCCATTGTGCGGCGCGGAAAACCTTTCTAGACAGACGCGTATCAAAGCGCGTTGCGTCTGGGCAACTTGCATCCAGGAGAGCCGATGCTTCGCGGACTTTACGACTGGACCTTGTCGCTGGCGGCCCGCAAATCCGCCGAATGGTGGCTGGCCTTCATCGCCTTCGTCGAAAGCTCGGTGTTTTTCATACCTGCCGACGTCTTGTACCTGCCCATGGCGTTGGCGCGGCCCGAACGCGCCTATCGCTATGCGCTGACCGCCACTGTCGCGTCGGTGCTGGGCGGCATTGCCGGCTGGCTGATCGGTTACTATGCCTACGACACGATAGCACGGCCGATGCTGGAGCACTTTGGCGGCCTTGACGCGTTCGAGAGCTGGCAGTCGGCCGGCACCGGGCTGATGCTGGTGCTGCTCGTCACATCGGGTGCCGCCCACCTGCCGCCGATCAAGGTGGTCACCATTCTGGCAGGCGCCCTCCACGTCAATCTTGTCGTCTTCATCGTCTCCGCCATCCTGGCGCGTGGCGCTCGTTTCCTGCTTCTTGCCTGGCTGCTGCGCCGCTATGGCGAGGAGATCAAGGAATTCATCGAGAAGCGTTTGGGATTGATCGTCGGCGCCGGCGCCGCCGCCCTGATTTTGCTCTATATCGTCGTCAAATACGCCTTCTGACCGCCCAAGGCGGGCGGTGGGTCAGGACTATGCCGGCGGACGGCGAATTCAACGGACGAAACATGACAGCCACGATGACAGCCGATACCGGACGCCAGCGGACGCGCACCGCTTTGTTTCTCGCCGTGGCCATGGCCGCCACGGTCGGCTCCGCGCTCGCCTTCCAGCACATAGGCGGCTACATCCCCTGCCATCTCTGCCTGGAACAGCGCATGCCCTATTATATCGGCGCCCCGCTGATGCTGCTGGCGGTGATCGCCTCGATGTTCAGCGCACCCGCATGGCTGACGCGCGGCCTGCTTGCCGTCGGCGGCCTGCTGATGCTCTACGGGCTCTATCTCGGCGTCTATCATTCGGGCGTCGAATGGGCCTGGTGGCAGGGTCCGGCCGATTGCACGGCCGGCGCCGGCCCGGTCGATACCGGCGGCAAGGGCGTGCTCGACGCGCTCGACAAATTCGTGCCGCCATCCTGCGACAAGGCAGCCCTTCGTATCCTCGGCCTGTCGCTGGCCGGCTGGAACGCCATCGCCAGCTTCATCCTCGCCGCCGTCGCCTTCCGCAGCGCGCTGGCGCGCGACTAATCAAGTGCGAGGTCGCGCCATGCGGCCAGTCTCTTAATGTTGGCACCGCCCCTCATTGCCCTGCCGGGCATTTCTCCCCGTATAGTGACGGGGAGAAAGACGCAGTCATCAATGGTTTCGCCAATCCAGAACGCTGAAAGAAGGGCGCCAAATTTGCAGCCAATTCCCTATCTCCCCGTCACTATACGGGGAGAAGGTGGCGGCAGCCGGATGAGGGGCAGCACCTGACGTCGGCGATTGCCCTGGCAAGGCCGATCGGGCCAATCCCTACGGCTCCAACTCCACATCCCAGTAGAGATAATCCATCCAGCTTTCATGCAGATGGTTGGGCGGGAACAGCCGGCCATTGTTGTGCAGGTCGTGCACGGTCGGCTGGTAGGGCTTCTGCAACGGCCACATCTTGGCGTGCGCCGGCATCATGCCGCCCTTCCTCAGATTGCAGGGTGAACAGGCGGCCACGACATTCTCCCACGTCGTCGCCCCGCCGCGATGGCGCGGGATGACGTGGTCAAAGGTCAGATCCTCGGGCGTGCCGCAATACTGGCACTGGAAGCGGTCGCGCAGGAACACGTTGAAGCGGGTGAATGCCGGGTGCCTCGACGGCTTCACATAGGCCTTCAGGCTGACGACGCTGGGCAGCTTCATCGAAAAGGTCGGCGAAGACACCGCATGCTCGTATTCGGCGACGATGTTGACCCGGTCGAGGAACACCGCCTTGATGGCATCCTGCCAGGACCAGAGCGACAAGGGGTAATAGCTGAGCGGACGGTAATCCGCATTCAGCACCAGCGCAGGAAGCCCATCCGGAGATACGGCAACCGTCACCTTGTTGACCTCCTCGTTTTAAAACCGATCGGCGTGGATACTGTAAGCCCGACATGACAGGGATGTGAAGCGGATTGTCATCAGCCAAACGCGGCAAAAATGCAGGGTTTTCATGCTTTTTTGCGGTTTCAGGCCGGAGGTGCTGCGTCCCGGCCCCTGGTTTCGCGATAATAGGACCAGAAAAGCCGCGATGCGACACCTCGCCACGGGCTCCATGATTCGGCCAGGGCGATCAGCGTTTTCTCCGGCGGACGCGGCTCGATGCCGAGCGCGTGGCCAACCGCGCTCTGCAGCGCGACGTCGCGCGCGGGGAAAATATCGGGGTGGCCGGCGGCAAACAGGAGATAGACTTCCGCCGTCCACGGGCCGATGCCCGGCACCGCGATCATAGCCGCGATCGCCTCTTCGGCGTCGAGCGAACAGAGGTGATGCAGGTCGAGCCCCTCAACCACGGCCTGCGCAACCGCGATCAGACCGCGCTGCTTCGGCCGCGACAGCCCAGCCTCACGAAACATGTCCTCGCCGGCGGCAAGGATCGCCTGCGGCGTTAGCGGATCGACCAGTTTCACCAGCCGGCCGAAAATGGCATCGGCGCTCGCACGGGATACTTGTTGCGAAACGATAATGGAGGCCAGGCTTCGAAAGCCGGGCTCCGACAGCCGCAGCGGCACCTCGCCGGCCATGCCGCGCACCTTTTCCAGGCGCGGATCGATTGCGCAAAGCGCATCCAGCCCGCGCGCAATATCGTCCAGTGTCGCGATGCGTTGCATGTTTTCTTGTTCCTGAACCGACCTCACGGTAGCAATTGGCAAAACCGCTGCACAACCCGATTGCCGCTTGTGAGATGACGCTCCTGACATTCCGCTTCGCGCCGAGCCCGAATGGCGAACTGCATCTCGGCCATGCCTATTCGGCACTGCTCAACCAGCAACTGGCGCGTGCGGCCGGCGGCCGCCTGCTGCTGCGCATCGAGGACATCGACACGATCCGCTGCACGCCTGAATTCGAGGCCGGCATCTTTCGCGACCTCGAATGGTTAGGTCTCGAATGGGAACAGCCGGTGCGGCGCCAGGCCGAGCATTTCTCCGACTACCGGGCCGTGCTCGACCGGCTGGTCCGCGAAGAACTCGTCTACCCTGCCTTTATGAGCCGTGGCGAGATCAGGGCCTTCATCGCCGACAGCGAAAAGCGCGGCCGCGGCTGGCCGCGCGACCCGGACGGCGTGCCGCTTTATCCCGCCGCCGACAAGGCGCTGCCGGTCAGCGAACGCAACCGCCGCATCGCCGAAAATGCGCCCTTCGCCTGGCGCCTCGACATTGATGCAGCGCTGGCGCGCGTCGGCACGGATTTGTCCTGGCGCGAATTCACCAACGAGACGCTTTCGGCGACGCAGCGAGTCGAGGCGCGTCCGCAGGACTGGGGCGACGTCATTCTGGCGCGCCGCGACATCCCGACCAGCTATCACTTGGCCGTCGTCGTTGACGACGCTCTGCAAGGCGTCAGCCATGTCGTGCGTGGCCGCGACCTTTATTCCGCGACCGGCATCCAGCGCCTGCTGCAGGAACTGCTCGGCCTCGGCCAGCCGCAGTATTTCCACCACCGTCTCATACTCGGACCGGATGGGCGCAAACTGTCGAAGAGTTTTGCTGATACCGGCCTTGCCGCGCTGAGGCCGGCAGGCATGTTGCCGGACGATGTCAGGCGGCTGGTCGGGCTCTGACTAAAGCCGGGCCAGCCCCGCCTTGAGCAGCGCCAACGCGCCTATAAACGCGAGGGCGCCGCCCAGTCCCCAGGCAACCGCGAGCTTCAGATCTCTCAGGACGATGCCATGTTCGTTCGCGGCCATGACCGCGGCGAAAAAGCCGAGCGTGAACAGCAGCGTGTTGCCGGTCGACCCAAAACCGTCCTCCTGCATGATGGCGTCGAGCGCTGAGCCGAAGAAGAAGCCGAACACGGCCACACTGGCCACCGTCATCAACAGCCAGCTTGGATCGAGATGCAACAGCATGCGCGCTCCCTGTCGAAGCCAAAACGCCATGTCGCCGGATCGATCGACAGAAGTCGATTGCCCTGACGCCGCCCTTTGAATTCGGCCACCTCCTACATCAGGATGAGCTTATGTACCAATTGTTTCACTTTGCTTGCCGGATTGAACCGCATTAGAGCAATTGCCGTATTTGTCTCTTCACCGAATCGGACCTCTCCACCGGAAACGGCTTCCCCGAAATGCACAGTCTCAAGCGGTTCATCCCCGCCTCGTTTGTCGTCCTGTGGGCGACAGGTTTCATCGGCGCGCGCTACGCCATGCCCTGGGCGGAGCCCTTCACCTTTTTGGCGGCCCGCTTTGTCATCGCCGCCTTGCTGCTTGCCGGGCTGATGCTCGTGCTTGGCTCGAAGCGAGCCACAAGGGCAGAAGCGCTTCACGCCACGGTCGCTGGCATCCTCATGCATGGCATCTATCTCGGCGCGGTGTTCTGGGCGATCCACAGGGGCATGCCCGCCGGGCTTTCGGCGCTGATCGTCGGCCTGCAGCCACTGATCACCGCCGTGCTTGCCGGCCGATTCCTCGGCGAGGCCATCCTGCCGCGCCACTGGGCCGGCCTTGCCGTCGGCCTTGTGGGGGTGATCATCGTGCTGTGGCCGAAGCTCGGCGCTCTCGGCGGCGGCGTTACGCCCGAAACCCTGACGGCGTCGCTGGTCTCGGTGCTGGGCATGAGCGCCGGGACCATCTGGCAGAAGCGCTATGCTTCGGGTGGCGACCTGGTGGCGGCGACGATGTGGCAATATATCGGCGGCGGCTCGCTGATGATCCTGGCTTCGCTGGCACTGGAGACCCACACGGTGATCATCAACGGCGAACTGATCTTCGCCATGGCCTGGCTGGTCCTGGTGCTGTCGATCGGCGCCATCTTCCTGCTGATGGTGATGATCCGCGACGGCGAGATGTCGAAGGTCGCGTCACTGTTCTACCTGGTGCCGGCCGTCACCGCTGTCATCGCCTGGGCGCTGTTCGGCGAACAGCTCAGCCTCGTGCAGATCGTCGGCATGGCAATCGCGACGCTCGGCGTCGGGCTGGCCACGGCTCGGCCAGCCAAAACCTAGCTGCCGACCCGTGCGCGCGCTTCGAGAAAGCGGCTGATCGCCGCATTGAGTTCGCCGCCGAGGATGAAGATCGCCGACAGCATATAGAGGAAAACCACGGCGATCATGATCGAGGCGAGGCCGGCATAGGTCGTCACATAGGACGAGAAATGGTCGAGGTAGGTCGCGAACATCGTCGAGCCGACAAGCCACGCAGCCAGAGTGAAGATGATGCCAGGCACCAGCGAGACAAAGCGGCGCTTGCCCGCCGGCAGCCAGTAGTGGACGGCAAACAAGCCACCAATGATGACGGTTGAGGCGATGACGTAGCGCCACAGCGTGATCGTGCCCGTATAGGGTTTGATCCACTCGAAATGAGCTTCCGCCAGCCGCGCCAGCAAAGGCGCAAAGACCAGGAGCACGCTGATCGCCAGGAAACCGGCCGTCGCGATCAGCACGAAGAAAATGCTCTGCACCCGGCGGTAGATGATGCCGCGCGTTTCGGCGACGCGGTAGGCGCGGTTGAGCGAGGTGCGCAGCGCCTCGATGCCGTTGGAGGCGAAATAGGCCGCCAGAAGCACGCCGTAGGTCAAAAGATCGGTGCGCCGCACGGTCAGCACGTTGAGCACCTCGCGCGCGATAGGCTTGGCGATCTGTTCGGGCCAGGTGTCGAAGACCAGGTGCACGGCAGTATCGGCGAACGCCTGCGCACCGAGGAAGCTCGCCAGCGTGGTGGCGAAGATCAGGAACGGGAACAGCGCCATGAGCGAAGTGATCGCCAGATGGCTGGCCATGGCCCAGCCGTCATCGGTGTTGAAATGGCCAAGCGCGTCATAGAGCACGCGGCGCAGCACGACGATATTCCGCATCAAGAGCCGCGTTCCCTTCGATTGTCTCGACGCCGCGAATATGGGAAGGGATTGTGGCAAATGGCAACCCTTGCTCAAACCACGACGCCGCCTGCCAAAGAGTTGCGCACCATCATCGTCACCGGCGCCTCGTCCGGGATAGGCGCCCACTGCGCCCGTGCGCTGAAGGCGGATGGCTGGCGGGTGCTTGCAACGGCGCGCAAGCCTGAAGACATAGCCTCACTCGAAGCAGACGGCATCGAAGCGTTTTACCTCGATTACCGTGAGCCGGACTCTATCGAAGCCCTTGTGAGCTCGGTGCTGGAGCGGACAGGCGGACGCCTCGACGCCCTGTTCAACAACGGCGCCCATGCACAGCCCGGCGCCGTGGAAGACCTGCCGGTTGCGGCATTGCGCGAGCAGTTCGAGGCCAATTTCTTCGGCTGGCACGACCTCACCCGACGCATCGTACCGGTAATGCGTCGCCAGGGACATGGCCGCCTCGTTCATTGTTCCTCCATCCTTGGGCTCGCGCCGGTGCCTTTTCGCGGCGCCTACTCAGCCTCCAAGCACGCGCTCGAAGGCCTGATGCTGTGCATGCAGCAGGAACTCAGGGGCAGCGGCATCCATGTCTCGCTGATCGAACCGGGGCCAGTGACCTCGAAAATCGCCAGCAACGGGCTGTTCTGGTTCCTGAAGAACATCGACCACAAGAATTCCGTCCACCACCTCGCCTATGCCTCGCAGCTGGCGCGGCTTCGGGCCGGCGGCAGCTCATCGCGGCTGAAAAAGGGGCCGGAGGTGGTCTATGCGGCCTTGCGCCATGCACTTCTGTCGCGGCGCCCGCGCCCGCACTATGTGGTAACAGTGCCGGCCAGGATCGGCGTGATGCTCAAGCGCATCCTGCCGGCATCGATGCTCTACCGCGTTCTGGCCAGACGCGCCTGACCGCAACAGAACTGGGAACAGATCATGGCAACCGTCATCAAAGTCCTCCTCGTCCTCGTCATGGTCGCCGTGGTGATCGTGCTTGTCCGCGGCCTCATCAACATGATGCGCGGCGGCTCCGGTGTGAGCTCGAACAAGCTGATGCAGGCACGCGTGCTGCTGCAGGCGCTGGCGTTGGCACTGATCCTGCTGGTGGTGTATTTCACCCGCAAGTGACGGCCGTTCGGGAGGCGACGTGGTCAAGCTCAACAAGATCTACACCCGCACCGGCGATGACGGCACCACTGGCCTCGGCACCGGTGAACGCAGGCTGAAATCCGACCTGCGCGTCGATGCCTACGGCACCGTCGATGAAGCCAATGCCTGCATCGGCATCGCCCGCCTGCACACAGCGGCAAGTTATCCCGCCATCGACGCCATGCTGTCCCGCATCCAGAACGATTTGTTCGACCTCGGCGCCGATCTCGCCGTGCCCGACGACGGCAAGCCGCTGGGCTACGAGCCGCTGCGCATCATCGCCTCGCAGACCGACCGCCTCGAAAAGGATATCGACCTTCTCAACAAGGATCTGCAGCCGCTCAAATCCTTCGTGCTCAATGGCGGCACGCCGGCGGCGGCAGCACTTCATCTTGCCCGCACCGTGGCGCGACGGGCCGAGCGGATCATGGTGGCGCTGGCGCAGGACCCGGCCGAACATGTCAATCGCGAGGGGCTGAAATACATAAACCGCGTCTCCGACTTTCTGTTTGTCGCCGCCCGTGCGGTCAATGACAACGGAAATGCCGACGTGTTATGGGTGCCCGGCAAGAACCGCTGAATTTCGAAGGCGGGAAAGGGCTTGGGGCATGTTCATCCCGCTTTACGACTCCAACAGGTTGCGCCACATCCGGCTGCAATATGTGACGATCGGCCTGATCGCGGCCAACGTGTTGGTCTTTCTCATCACCACGATCGGCGGCGAAAATTTCAACAACGCAGCCGTGCTCGGCTTCGGCTTCATTCCTTCGGTTGTCCACGACACGGCAGAACTCTCGCCCCAATTCGTCGTCATTCCCGAGAGCCTGAGTTACCTTACCTATGCCTTCCTGCATGCCGATATCTTTCATCTCGGCGGCAACATGCTGTTCCTGTGGGTGTTCGGCGACAATGTCGAGGACGCACTCGGCCACATCCGCTACCTCATCTTCTACCTGCTTTGCGCCATCGCCGGCGCCTTCTTCCAGGGGCTCGTCGCCTGGAGTTCGGAGGTTCCGCTGATCGGCGCCTCCGGCGCCATTGCCGGCGTCGTCGCCGCCTATCTGGTCCTCTACCCCCGGGTGAAAGTGTGGGTGCTGGTCTTTGCCCGGATTCCGCTGCGTATCCCGGCCTTCATCCCGCTGATCCTGTGGATCGGCTTCCAGGTGGTGATGTTTGCCGCCGGCGGCGAAAACCAGATATCCTGGGCCTGCCATATTGGCGGCATCATTGCCGGTGGCGTGCTGGTGCTCATCATGCGCAGCCGCGGCGTGCCGCTGCTCGCCGGTGGCGACGGCGAGCCGCAACCCGCCGATCAGCCAGCCGCTTCTACTGGGCCGGCGCCAGCCGGTCCCGCTCCCGTGCAACCTGAGACGCGTTGGGGCCGGGGTGGCGCTTCCGGTCACAAGTGAACCGATTTGGGTGGTTTGGTCGCTGCCGTGGCATATTGACGTGTTGCGTCGCCACAACTACGGAGAGCGCCACCGCTAGGCGGCAGAAGACCAGAATTCGTCCGGCCAGGATTCCGTTTGGCCGGAATTCAGTCAGGAATGTCGGCTTTCGACAACTCTGCGGAGGCGCACGCTGCTATAGCGCGCCCGGATATCTCAGGAGAGGTGACAGACAATGAAGATCCTTGTGCCCGTGAAGCGGGTTGTGGATGCGAACGTCAAGGTTCGCGTCAAGGCCGATGGTTCGGCGGTGGAACTCGCCAACGTCAAGATGGCGATGAACCCGTTCGACGAGATCGCGGTGGAAGAGGCGCTCCGGCTGAAGGAAGCCGGCAAGGCCGAAGAGATCATCGTCGTTTCGGTCGGCCCGCAGCAGGCGCAGGAAACGCTCCGCACCGCGCTCGCCATGGGCGCCGACCGCGCCATCCTGGTCAAGACCGACGAGCAGACCGAGCCGCTCGGCGTCGCCAAGGTGCTGAAGGGCGTCGTTGACGCCGAACAGCCCGGTCTCGTGATCCTCGGCAAGCAGGCGATCGATGATGACTCGAACCAGACCGGCCAGATGCTGGCCGCCCTGCTCGGCTGGGCACAGGGCACTTTCGCCTCCAAGGTCGTGATCGACGGCGACAAGGCCAAGGTGACGCGCGAAGTCGACGGCGGCCTGCAGACGGTGGAACTGAAGATGCCGGCGATCATCACCGCCGATCTTCGCCTCAACCAGCCGCGCTATGCCTCGCTGCCCAACATCATGAAGGCCAAGAAGAAGCCGCTCGACGAAAAGAGCCCGGCCGATTACGGCGCCGACGTCAAGCCGCGCCTGAAGGTGCTCAAGACCGAGGAGCCCAGCGGCCGCAAGGCGGGCGTGAAGGTCAACAGTGTCGCCGAACTGGTCGACAAGCTCAAGAACGAAGCCGGCGTGCTCTGAGACTGGAAGGAACAGATAAAATGACCATTCTCCTCATCGCAGAACACGACAACGCCAGCCTTTCCGACCAGACCGCGAAGGCGCTCTCGGCGGCGCTGCAGATCGGTTCGGACGTGCATGTGCTGGTCGCCGGCAAAGGCGCCAAGGGCGCGGCCGACGCCGCTGCCAAGCTCGAGGGCGTGAGCAAGGTGCTGCTGGCCGAGGCCGACGAACTGGCCGAGCGCCTCGCCGAACCGCTCGCCGCACTCGTTGTCTCGCTGGCCGGCGCCTACGACACCATAATCGCGCCGGCGACCTCGTCGGGCAAGAATGTCGCGCCGCGCGTGGCGGCCCTGCTCGATGTCGCGCAAGTCTCCGAGATCATCGAAGTGGTTTCACCAGACACGTTCAAACGGCCGATCTATGCCGGCAACGCCATCCAGACGGTGCAGTCGAGCGACGCCAAGAAGGTCATCACTGTGCGCACCGCCTCCTTCCAGGCTGCCCCGGAGGGCGGCTCGGCAGCTGTCGAGACGGTCAAGGCCGCGGCCAATCCCGGCCTCTCCACTTTCGTCGAGAACAAACTCTCGGAAACCGACCGTCCGGAGCTGACCTCGGCCAAGATCATCATTTCGGGCGGCCGCGCGCTCGGTTCCTCGGAAAAGTTCCAGGAAGTCATCCTGCCGGTCGCCGACAAGCTCGGTGCAGCCGTCGGCGCCTCGCGCGCTGCCGTCGACGCCGGCTACGCCCCGAATGACTGGCAGGTCGGCCAGACCGGCAAGGTCGTGGCGCCTGACCTCTATATTGCCGTCGGCATTTCCGGCGCCATCCAGCACCTTGCCGGCATGAAGGATTCGAAGGTCATCGTCGCCATCAACAAGGACGAAGAGGCGCCGATCTTCCAGGTTGCCGATTATGGCCTGGTCGGCGACCTGTTCGTCATCCTGCCGGAACTGCAAAAGGCGCTTTGACGCTTTCTGCCAAAGCGTATTAAATTGTGAAAGGGTGGGGTAGACGAAGCTGCCCCACCCTTTTAGTTTGCACTGCACAAAAAGCAGGCCGCAAAGGCCTTTTCGACGGGATCGCTGCAAATGGCCAAGATCGAGACGATCGGCATCATCGGAGCCGGCCAGATGGGCAGCGGCATCGCGCATGTATCAGCACTTTCGAGTTTCAAGGTGCTGATCTACGACGTCTCGCCCGACCGTATCGAGAAGGGCATTGCCACGGTCAGCGGCAACATGGCCCGCCAGGTCGGCTCCGGCAAGCTTGAGGAAAAGCTGCGTAACGAAGCGATGGCGCGCATTTCCGCAGCCCCCACCATGGCTGATCTCGCCGGTGCCGATCTGGTTATCGAGGCGGCGACCGAGGACGAGACGGTCAAGCGCAAGATTTACGCGCAGCTCTGTCCCCAGCTCAACCCGGAAGCCATTCTGGCGACCAACACCTCGTCGATTTCGATCACCCGGCTTGCCGCGCAGACCGACCGTCCTGAGCGTTTCATCGGCATACATTTCATGAACCCCGTGCCGCTGATGAAGCTGGTCGAACTGGTGCGCGGCATCGCTACCGAGGATCAGACCTTCGAGGCGGCCAAGGCCTATGTGAAACAGCTCGACAAGACCATCACCGTCTCTGAAGATTTTCCGGCCTTCATCGTCAACCGCATTCTGTTGCCGATGATCAACGAGGCGATCTACACGCTCTATGAGGGGGTCGGCTCGGTCGATGCCATCGACACCGCCATGCGGCTCGGCGCCAACCATCCGATGGGACCGCTGCAGCTCGCCGATTTCATCGGCCTCGACACCTGCCTGTCGATTATGCAGGTGCTGCATGACGGCCTGTCGGATTCGAAATATCGCCCCTGCCCGCTGCTGGTGAAATATGTCGAGGCCGGCTGGCTCGGCCGCAAGACCGGGCGCGGCTTCTACGACTATCGCGGCGAGCATCCGGTTCCGACGCGCTAACCACCAGAACGAAAGTTCCGTGCTCCCTCAGGACGCCGCTGCAAGCGGCGGCTCTGCTTGGCCTCTTGACCCGGTATCGTCAGGCGCCACGGAAACACAGCCGCGGCCGGCGGCCTTGGCCGCATAGCAGGCAGCATCGGCCCGGGCGATGATCTCGTCGACTTCACCGCTGTTGCTGTGGATTGGCGCCAGCCCGATGCTGGCATCGATCGCATGCGGCCGGCCGTCCCAGCTGAACTGCAGGCCGCGGATGGCGTCGATGACCGAGCGTGCGGCAATCCTGGCGCCGGCGCTCGGCCCGGCTTTCAGGATGACCGCGAATTCGTCGCCGCCGAGGCGGGCCACGATATCCTCCGGCCCAAGCGCACCGCGAATGGCCTCGGCAACCCGCTTCAGCAAGGCGTCGCCGGCGGCGTGCCCGCCAGTGTCGTTGACCAGCTTGAAATGGTCTAGATCGATGAACATGAAATGATGTTCGCCCGCCGGCCTGGCTGTGCCGGCCTTGCGGCTCCGGTCGACCAGTTCCTCCATGGTGCGGATAAAGCTCGAACGGTTGGCAAGGCCGGTCAGCGCATCATGCGCGGCGGCATAGGCGAGCTGGCGCTGCAAGGCGCGCGCATCGGTGAAGTCCTGGAAGACGATGACAAGACCGCAGAACTCCTGGCGGTCGTTCATGATCGGCGACACCACCTGGCGGATGCTGCAGCGTGTGTCGTCGCGACGGATGAGGACGGCGCGACTGTTCTGGTCGGCAGGGCTGGCGCTGCCGAGCGCCGGCCGCGTCATGCCGATCCTTTGCCCGGTTTCTTCGTCCACCGCCCAGTAGACATGGCCAAGCGTCTTGCCGAGCGCCTCCGCGCCAACAACGCCGGTGAGCTTTTCGGCGACCGGGTTCATGAAGGTGATGCGGTTGGCGGCATCGGTGCAGATGACGGCGTCGCCGATCGACTGCAGCGTCACCCTCAGCCGCTCCTTCTCGTCGGCCAGCATTGCCGCCGATACGATGAGGCTTTCCTCGGTTTGCTTGCGCTGGGTGATGTCGGTCAGGCTGCCGATGGCCCTGACCAGCCGTCCGTCCTTGTCGCGTTCGAGCGTCTTGCCGCGGTCGAGGATCCAGACCCAGTGGCCATCCTTGTGGCGCATCCGGAACTCGGCTTCGAAGAACGGTGTCCTGCCCTCCAGATGGGCACGATCGGCTTCGGCGACGTTTTCGCGATCGTCGGGGTGGATCATCGCCAGCCAGCGGTCGGGGTCGCCGTCCAGTTCGCCATCGGCATAGCCCAGCATCTTCACCCAGGTGGCGGAGTAGGTGGTGCCGCCCTTCCGCATATCAAGATCCCAGACGCCTTGTCCGGCGCTGGCCAGGGCAAAATTCCAGCGCGTTTCGGCTTCGGCTATGCGCGCCTCGGATTGCTTGCGCGCATCGATATCCTCGATCTGGGAGACCAGGTAGAGCGGGCTCCCGCTCTTCTCGTCGCGAATGACGGAACCGGCAAGATGGGCCCATACCGGCGTGCCGTCCTTCCTGAGGTAGCGCTTTTCGAAGTGGAAGGCGTTGACGGTGCCCGCCCGCATGCCGTCCATCGTCTCACGGCCGATCTGCACATCGTCGGGATGGGTGATCTGGAAGAAGGTCAGCGCCTCGATCTCCTGCTTGCTATAGCCGAGCATGGCGGCGAAGGCCGGGTTGGTTTCATGGATGCGGCCGTCGAGGCCGACAATGGCGATGCCGATCGCCGAATCCTCCATGGCGCGGCGGAAACGCTGCTCGCTTTCGGCGATCTGCCGGCGGTCGTCCAGTATCCGGTAAATGAACAGGGCGGCGAGAATCAGCGCAACGGCGGCGACCGGCACCGATATCTGCAGGCAGAGTTTCAGCACTTCGGCGCTGACATCGAGCCGCGACAGCAGGAGCGCGACCACGGCAGCGCAAAGCCCTCCGGCCGCAAGCACCAAAGCCACGTGACTGTCAGCCCGCAGGCTTTTTCGCTCTCGTCGCATAACTGTGCATGCCACCCCATGCGCAACACATTTCTGCAAAAAACACTGGATGATCGATTTTAAGGAAAGGTTGCGCCGGAGCCACCGGCAACACGGTGAACCCGCAAACAATTGCCGGCATGATTAAGGATCGGTGATTATTGGGCGATCTTGAACCGCCCGGTCACCAGCGCACGAAGAACCGTCCCCCGAGCGCGCCCAGACCGGCGAGGACGGCGATGGCGAGCGTGTACCAGGTGGCGACGAAAAGCGGCGAATCGTCGAAGCAGTGCGCGGCGTAGAAGGTCGCCGCCAGGCCGCCGGCGAGCAGTCCCGCGACCACCCCGGCCAACACCGGCCGCGTCGGCGCGCCATAGCGCAGCATCCACAGGAAGACGGCAAGCGGGCCGATTCCGATCAGCGGGATGAAGCCCATGCAGATCATCATGTTGGAGCCGACCATGCGCGTGCTCCACATCGGCTCCGGCACCATGAACAGTTCGAGAGCCACCGCCACGGCCACCAGCAGCGGCGCCGCCAGCATCCAGGCCGCGGCTCTTGCCGTCGAAGCGCCCGGCGTCGACAACGCCCGGACCAGGCCAAAGGCGGTGACGGCGAGCACGATGGTGAACACGAACTTCGCCAGGAACCGCATCGTGTGCATGGCGGTCATGATGTCGGGACGCGGGCCGATGGTGAGAAAGAAGACCAGAGCCGCGATCACCGCCGCGGCTGCCGCCGCCATCAACCAGGCCGAGCGCAGCGGCATCGCCTTGCTGCTTGTGTCGGCGTCGAGTGCCTTGATGAGATCCTCCGTCCTCATGTCACTGCCGCCCGAAGCGCCCCTGCCCAAATCGCTTGGCGATCGCGGCAAGCCCGCGATGCAGCGACACCCGCACCGCCGTCTCGCTGACGCCGAGCCTGGCCGCCGTCTCGCCGATGGAGCGGCCGTCGACCGAGATCGAAGAAACGACGGAACGCTGCGCAGCCGGCAGTCCGTCCAGCGCCCGGTTGATGTCGCGTTCGCTGACGGTCTCGGTTTCCGGCTCGGCAAAGGTCTCGGCGATCTCGTCGATCTCGATTTCGATGCGCCGTCCGCGCCGCCGGAAAGCATCGATCAGCTTGAAGCGGGCTATCGCATAGATCCATGGCAACACCGGCGCGTCCTGGCGCCAGGTATGCCGTTTCACATGAATGGCCAGCAAGGTTTCCTGCACGACATCCTCGGGATCGACCCCGCCCTGTACGATCTTGCGCCTCGCAAAGCCGCGAACCAGCGCGGCGATCCGGTGCAAAAAGTCGGCGTAGGCCCTTTCATCTCCCGCGATCGCGGCCCGCATCAGCCGGGAAAGCTCGGCCTCATCCTTGCCGCTCACAAGAGTTCACTCCCCGATCTTCGCGCCTCGGCACCGATTTGTTACGTGTCCGGCGAAATGATGTCCAAGCCAAAGTGCCGCAAAATCACGAAAGTTTGCGGGAGCGGCGACCGATTGAAGCAGCCGAGCAATGTTGACTACTGCTGTCAGGTATCGATAGGTGCAGCCTGCGAAACCAGAACCACCGAGATTGAGGATGACGCCATGAGATACACGCTCTCCACCCTAGCGGGGGCCACAGCGCTGGCCGTGAGCATGATCGCCGGGCCGGCGATGGCCGCGGATGCCGGGATCATCGTCTACAACGCCCAGCATGAGAGCCTGGCCAAGGAATGGGTCGAAGGTTTCACCAAGGAAACCGGCATCAAGGTCACGCTGCGCAATGGCGGCGACAGCGATTTCTCCAACCAGATCGTCGCCGAGGGCGCTTCTTCGCCGGCCGACGTGTTCCTGACCGAGAACTCGCCGGCCATGACTCTGGTCGAAGCGGCGGGCCTTTTCGCGCCGGTCGACGCCGACACGCTGGCGCAAGTCCCGGCCGAATTCCAGCCGAGCACCGGCAAATGGGTGGGTGTCGCGGCGCGCAGCACCGTCTTTGCCTACAACAAGACCAAGCTCACGGCCGAAAAGCTGCCCAAATCGATGCTCGATCTCGCCGATCCCGCCTGGAAAGGCCGCTGGGCAGCCTCGCCTTCCGGCGCCGATTTTCAGGCCATCGTCAGCGCGCTGCTCGAGCTCAAGGGCGAAGCCGCAACCGCCGACTGGCTGAAGGCCATGAAGGAGAATTTCACCGCCTACAAGGGCAACGGCACGGTGATGAAGGCGGTCAATGCCGGCGAGATCGAAGGCGGAATCATCTACCACTATTACTATTTCGGCGATCAGGCAAAGACCGGCGAAAACAGCAAGAACGTCGAACTGCATTATTTCAAGAACCAGGATCCCGGCGCTTTCGTCTCGATCTCCGGCGGCGGCGTGCTCGCCTCGAGCAACCACCCGAAGGAAGCCCAGGCGTTCCTCAAATGGGTGACCGGCAAAGGCGGCCAGGACGTGCTGAAGACCGGCACGTCCTTCGAATACGCTATCGGCAAGGACGCGCAGTCCAATCCCAAGCTGGTGCCGCTGGCCGACCTGCAGGCGCCGAAGGTCGATCCGGCGACACTGAACTCCAAAAAGGTGACCGACCTGATGACGGCAGCCGGCTTGCTTTAGTCCGCGTTCGTCCTAAAAGGGCAACGTTTGCGCTCCTGCGAGGCTTTCCGCAGGAGCGCTCTGTTTTCGGGATGGCTTCGTCCATGACGACATATTGCGTTTCCGGCCGCGCCTGCGGCGCCCCCGCCCCGGCGGCAGTGGCGCGGTCGAGCTGATGCAAACTGCCGTCGATCTCGCACGTTCAGGCCAGACAGTCGGGCGGTCCCGCCGGAAGCCCATGTCCTGGATCGCGCTTGCCGCCATAATTGTCTCGCTGCTGTCGCTGCTGCCGCTGGCGTTCATCATCTGGATCGGTGTGCAGATCGGCTGGGACACTGCTTCGGCCCTGGTCTTCCGGCCGCGCGTCGGCGAACTTCTGGTCAACACCGTGCTTCTGGTGGCGCTCACCGTGCCGATCGCCACCGTGCTGTCGGTGACGCTGGCATGGCTGACCGAGCGCAGCGACCTGCCCGGCGCCCGCCTGTGGGCTTGGCTGTCGGTGGCGCCGCTCGCCATCCCCGCCTTCGTGCATTCCTACGCCTGGATCACCATGGTGCCGACCTTGCACGGCCTGTGGGCCGGCGTGCTGGTCTCGGTTCTCGCCTATTTCCCGTTCCTCTATCTGCCGCTGGCGGCGGCTCTGCGCCGGCTCGATCCTGCTTTGGAGGACGCAGCCGCAGCACTCGGCCTTGGACCATGGCGGGTGTTTTGGCGTGTCGTGCTGCCGCAGCTGAGACTGGCCATTTGCGGCGGCGCGCTGCTGGTCGGCCTGCATCTGCTGGCCGAATACGGCCTCTACGTCTTCATCCGCTTCGACACTTTCACCACGGCGATCGTCGACCAGTTCCAGTCGACCTTCAACGGTCCCGCCGCCAACATGCTGGCCGGCGTCCTGGTGACTTGCTGCTTCGTGCTGCTCGCGCTGGAGGTGCTGGTGCGCGGCGAGGAACGCTATGCCCGCGTAGGCTCGGGTGCCGCGCGCCGCCAGCAGCGCACCAGGCTCGGTCGCGCCACCCTGCCCTGCCTGGCTCTGCCTGCCATCGCCACGCTTCTCGCCATCGGCGTGCCCTTCGTCACCATCGGCCGCTGGCTGGTCGCCGGCGGCGCCGATGTCTGGCGTTTGGACGAGATCGGCCTGGCGCTTGGCCAGACACTGTTCCTGGCGCTGGCCGGCGCCTTGCTTGCGACCATCGCCGCCATGCCGATGGCCTGGATCTCGATCCGCGCGCCGGGACCGCTGCAGCGGCTGCTCGAAGGCTGCAACTACATTGTCGGTTCGCTGCCCGGCGTGGTCATCGCGCTGGCCTTGGTCACCATTACCGTGCGCATCGCCATGCCGCTCTACCAGACGCTGTTCACAATCCTGGTCGCCTATGCCCTGATGTTCCTGCCGCGCGCCTTGATCAGCCTCAGAGCCTCGATCGCACAGGCGCCGGTCGAGCTCGAACGCGCCGCCGCCAGCCTTGGCCGGCCGCCGCTGAAGGCGCTTTGGTCGACAACGATTCGCCTGTCGGCGCCGGGGGCTGCGGCCGGCATGGCGCTGGTCGCGCTCGGCATCATGAACGAGCTGACCGCCACCCAGATGCTGGCGCCCAACGGCACGCGCACGCTGGCCATGGCGTTCTGGTCCTATAGCGGCGAGATCGACTATGCCTCCGCCGCCCCTTACGCCTTCATCATGGTGGCGATGTCGCTGCCGCTGACTTGGCTGCTCTATGTCCAGTCGAAACGGATGGCCGGGCGATGAGCTTTCTCGAAATCAGTGGCCTCACCAAGCACTACGGCCCGGTCGCAGCCCTTGCCGGCATCGAGCTCAGCGCCGCAAGCGGCAGTCGCACCGCGATCGTCGGCCCGTCCGGCTGCGGCAAGACGACGTTGCTGCGGCTGATCGCCGGCTTCGAGGCGCCCGACCAGGGCCGCGTCGTGCTCGACGGCGAGGTGCTGGCCAATGGCGGCCATGCGGTGCCGGCGCACCGCCGCGGCATCGGCCTGGTGGCGCAGGACGGCGCCCTGTTCCCGCATCTCAGCATCGGCGACAATATCGGCTTTGGCATGGCCCGCGGCGAGGACCAGCGCGCCGAGCGCATCGCCGAGCTCGCCTATACCGTCGGGCTGGACAAGGCGATCCTCAAGCGCCGCCCGCACCAGCTCTCCGGCGGCCAGCAGCAGCGCGTGGCGCTGGCCCGCGCCATGGCGATGAAGCCCAGGCTGATGTTGCTCGACGAACCGTTCTCGGCGCTCGACACCGGTCTGCGCGCCTCGATGCGCAAGGCCGTCGCCGAACTACTCGAAGCCGCCGGCATCACCACCATCCTGGTCACCCACGACCAGGCCGAGGCGCTGTCCTTCGCCAGCCAGGTGGCGGTCATGCGCGACGGAAAGTTCTCTCAGATCGGCACACCGCGAGAACTCTATCTGCAGCCGAAAGACCGCATGGTTGCCGAGTTTCTTGGCGACGCCATCATCTTGCCGGCAAAGATTTCAGGCGGCTTCGCCACCTCCTCGCTTGGTCGCATAGCCGTCGACTCGAAGGAGCGGCGCGACATCGCCCGCATCATGCTGCGACCGGAGCAGGTGCAGGTAAAGCGCACGTCGCGCGAAGGCATGTCGGGTCCTGCGGGCACGATATTCGCCGAGGTGACGGACTCGGAATTCGCAGGCTCGATGTGCACCATTGCCGTGCGGCTGTTGAACAACCCCGATCCGCCGGACGCCGCGGCGATCGGCAGCACACCGCTGACCTTACGCAAGCCGGGAATCGACGCACCTGCCGTCGGCGAGATCGTGCGTCTGACAGTTTCCGGCAAGGCGCATGTCTTCGCCTGAACTGCCGATGCGTCGGATTGGCGCGAGCGGCTGCGTCAATCGACTCGTTTCCCAGCATTGTCGAACCAATGCAGCTTCTCGGCCCTGGCCACGACGCGCAGTTGATCGCCGGGTTTGGCCGTGGCGCGGCCGGCCACACGCACGACGATGCGGTTGCCGCCGGCGGCACAGTGAAGAAAGCTTTCGGCTCCCACAGGTTCGACCGCCTCGACCGCCGCAGGCAGAATAAGCGCGCCGGATGATGCCTCGGCACTGAAGGTGACGTCGGCATCCTCAGGGCGGAAGCCAAGCGTGGCGGCGTTCGTAGGCGCGAAGTCAACCGTCTTGCCGTCGGTCAGCGCCGGACCAGCCGGTCCTTGCGAAAGAGGCAGAAGGTTCATCGGCGGCGCTCCGATGAAGGAGGCGACGAAGGTCGATGCCGGCTTCTCGTAGATGTCGAGCGGCGCGCCCGTCTGCTCGACCAACCCGCCATTCATGACGACGAGAATATCGGCCAGCGTCATCGCCTCAAGCTGGTCGTGGGTGACGTAGACCGAGGTGACACCGAGCGAGCGCTGCAAATTCTTGATTTCGACCCGCATCTGGCCGCGCAGTTTGGCGTCGAGGTTGGAAAGCGGTTCGTCGAACAGGAAGACTTTTGGATTGCGCACGATTGCGCGACCCATGGCCACGCGCTGGCGCTGGCCGCCGGAAAGCTCGCGCGGGCGCCGGTCGAGCAGCGCCGTGAGCTCCAGCACCTTGGCGGTCGAGCGAACCCTGCTGTCGATCTCGTCCTTGGGAGTACCCCGGTTGCGCAACCCGTAGGCCATGTTGTCGTAGACCTTCATATGTGGATAGAGCGCATAGTTCTGGAACACCATGGCGATGTCGCGCTCGGTCGGACCGATCGTGTTGACGATCTTGCCGTCGATGGCGACGGTGCCGGAAGAAATGGTCTCAAGCCCGGCGATCATCCGCAGCAGCGTGGACTTGCCGCAGCCGGACGGCCCAACCAGCACGCAAAGCTCCTTGTCGGGTATGGCGATCGAGACACCCCTCACCGCCTCGACGCCGCCGGGATAGACTTTCTTCACATCCTTCAGATCGATGGTCGCCATCAGCTTCTCACTTTTCGGTATCGACCAGTCCGCGCACGAACCAGCGTTGCATCAGCACCACGATCAGGATCGGCGGCAGTATGGCCATCATCGCGGTGACCATGACCAGATGCCATTGGGTATCGGCATCGGCGAAGGAGACCATCTTTCTAAGTGCGATGACGATGGTGTTCATGTCATTGCTGTTGGTGACGAGCAGCGGCCACAGGTACTGCGTCCAGCCATAAATGAAGAGGATGACGAACAGCGCCGCGATGTTGGTGCGCGACAGCGGCAGCAGGATGTCGAAAAAGAATCGCCATGGTCCGGCGCCGTCGACACGCGCCGCTTCCACCAACTCACCTGGGATGGTCATGAAGAACTGGCGAAACAGAAGCGTGGCGGTGGCCGAGGCGATCAGCGGAATGATCAGGCCGGCATAGGTGTCGATCATGCCGAGATCGACCATCACCTTGTAGGTCGGCAGGATGCGCACCTCGACGGGAAGCATCAGCGTGATGAAGATCAGCCAGAAGAAGACCATCCGAAGCGGAAAACGGAAGAACACGATCGCATAGGCCGAAAGGATCGAGATGAAAATCTTCCCCACCGCGATGCCGAGCGCCATGATCGTGGTGTTGAGCAGCAATCGGCCGACACTGACGCCGCCGATGCGGCCGACACCGCCGAACAGCGCCTCGCTGTAATTGTTCCAGACCTGGTCGCCGGGCAAAAGAGGCAATGGCGGCTTGAGGATGGTCTGCAGCGTCTGCGTGGAGGCAACGAAGGTGTAGTAGATCGGGAAAGCGACGATCAGGATGCCCAGGATGAGCACGGCGTGGGCGATGAGGGCGCGAAGCGGGGACTGACCAATCATCGCTCGCGCTCAACCGTAGTGGACTTTGCGTTCCACATAGCGGAACTGGATGGCCGTGAGTGAGATGACGATGACCATCAGGATGACCGACTGCGCGGCCGAATCGCCGAGGATCAAATTGACGAAACCGTCATTGTAGACCTTGTAGACCAGCGTCTCGGTGGCCTTGCCTGGCCCGCCGCCGGTGACGGCATGAACGATACCGAAAGTGTCGAACAGCGCATAGACAGTGTTGACGACCAGCAGGAAGAAGGTCGTCGGTGCGAGCAGCGGGAAGACGATGGTCCAGAAGCGCTTCGTCTCCCCGGCGCCGTCCATGGCCGCCGCCTCTATCAACGTCTTCGGCACCGCCTGCAGCCCGGCGACGAAGAACAGGAAATTGTAGCTGATCTGCTTCCAGGCAGCCGCAGATACCAGCAGGATCATGGCTTGGTTTCCGTTAAGCAAGGGATCCCAGGCGATGCCGAGACCTCTCAACGCGTAGGCCAGCGAACCGATCGAGGGGTTGAACAGAAACAGCCACAACATGCCGGCAATCGCCGGCGCCACCGCATACGGCCAGATCAGCAGCGTGCGATAAAGGCCTTTGCCGCGCACCACCTTCTCGGCCATGACGGCAAGCAACAGGGCCACACCCATGGCGACCATCGCGGTCGCCAGAGAGAACACCAGCGTAACTTTGATCGAGTTGAGGTAGGCCGGGTCGGCCAGCACCTTGCGAAAATTGGCGAGCCCGACGAACTTGCTCTTCAGCCCGAACGGGTCTTCCCTGAGCATCGACTGGTAGAGCGCCTGCCCCGTCGGCCAGTAGAAAAAGATCAGCGTAATGGCGAGTTGCGGCGCCACCAGCAGATAAGGCAGGGTCTTGTTGGGAAAGACGACGCGTGGAGACAGGGTGATTCCCTCGCTGTGCAGGAAATCGTCCACGCGGGTCCGCGTGGACGAGGTTCAACTGACAAATCGCTTCAGTTTCCGATCGCTTCCTGAATCGCCTTGTTGCCGCGTGCGACCGCGTTGTCGAGCGCCTGCTGCGCAGTCTGCTGGCCGGCCAGCATCTTCTCGAACTCCTCGTTCTCGATGTCGCGCACCTGCGGCAGGTTGACGAGGCGCACGCCCTTCGAGTTCTCGGTCGGCGCCTTGCCCAGCATCTGCAGGATCGGCGTCTCACGGCCCGGATTCTTGTCATAGAAGCCGGACTTCTTGGTCGCCTCATAGGCAGCGAGCGTCACCGGCAGATAACCCGACTTCTGGTGCAGATACTCCTGCACTTCGGTCTTGGACAGGTAGGAGAAGAACGCCGCGACGCCCTTGTATTCCTCGTCCGATTTGTTGCCGAACACCCACAGGCTGGCGCCGCCCGGCGTGGTGTTCTGGGGCGCGCCCTTGGCGTCACTATCATAGGGAAGCTGGCCGATGCCGTAGTTCATGCCCGACTTGACGATGTCACCGAGACCCCCCGACGATTCGGTGAAGATGCCGCATTCTCCGGCAAGAAAGATCTGCTTGGCTTCGGATGTACGGCCGCCATATTTGAAGGTGCCGTCCTTGGCCAGGTCGGCGAGCGCATGGAAATGATTGACGAAGATCGGCGCATTGATCTTGAGCTCGACGTCGGTTCCGGCAAGTCCGTTCTGGTTGGTGCCATAGGAAACGTCGTTCCAGGCAGCGAAGGCCTCAAGGTGGATCCAGGTCAACCACGTCGAGGTATAGCCGCAGGAAGCGGCGCCGCTCGCTTTGATCTTCTTGGCGGCTTCCCACACCTCGTTCCAGGTCTTTGGCGGATTGTTCACATCAAGCCCGGCCTTCTGGAAGATATCCTTGTTATAGTAGAGGATGGGCGACGAGGAATTATAGGGGAAGGACAGCATGGTCCCGTCCGGCTTCGAATAGTAGCCGACGATGCCGGGCAAATACTGGCTCTTGTCGAAGGTCACGCCGGCGCTGGTCAGCACATCGGCCACCGGCTTGATCGCACCTTCGGCGGCCATCATGACGCCGGTACCCACGTCGAACACCTGGATGATGTCGGGCGCTTGCCCCGCACGAAAGGCAGCGATGCCGGCATTCAGCGTTTCGGGATAGGTGCCCTTGAAAACAGGGAGAATTTCATAGTCGCTCTGGCTGGCATTGAAATCCTTGGCGATCTTGTCGACCACCTCGGCATTGGCGCCGGTCATTGCATGCCACCAACTGATCTGGGTGGCGGCGAAGGCGGAGGTGGTGGAAAGCAGGGTCAAGGTGGCGGCAACACCGGCCGCAAAGCCGAACAACTTCATGTTTCATCTCCCGTTTGTCATTGGCGAAAGGGGCGCTCCCGCGAACGCAATATGTGTCTCTGATGACAATCGGACAACGGATTTGTTGCTGTTTCGTGAATTTCATACCCGGCTAACTTCGCGCCCCCTCGCCTTGCAACGAGGACCGAGAGAAATGCCAAGCCGGCTCAGCGATAGAATGGGGCATGGTGGGCCTGCAAGGATCGCCGACCGCCCAGCGATGCGTGAAGGGCCCGCGTGACAGCGCCACGCACCTGCACCGTGCGGCCGCCAAACCGGCGCTCGGCCAGATCGAGATCGGCCGAGCGGCATCGCGCCAGGCGCTGCTGTAACCGTGCGTCTGGAATGAGACAGGATCGCCGCAACGTACAACCCGAAAAACCCGCTGTAGTTGTAGTTCGCATAACCGATTCTTCGTCAAGCGTGGCATACTAATCAAGTGGACGGCTTGATTGCTGTGGGAGAGCAGGTGGGGCGAGATGCTGACGGTCTATAATTGTATCGTGCATGAGCACGATCTGAGACTGGTCGCACTGGCAGCGCTCATTTGCGGTATTTCTTCCTTCTCGGCGGTCAACCTGCTTCGCCATGTCGACCGCTCGAGCGAGCGCAACCGCTATACCTGGCTGATGATAGCAGCCACTTCCACCGGCTTCGGTATCTGGG
Organism: Mesorhizobium sp. M1004; assembly: GCF_040318795.1. Lineage (NCBI taxonomy): Bacteria > Pseudomonadati > Pseudomonadota > Alphaproteobacteria > Hyphomicrobiales > Phyllobacteriaceae > Mesorhizobium > Mesorhizobium sp. M1004. The sequence continues at coordinate 419,065 of NZ_JAMYNB010000003.1, read as the reverse complement.
CGACGCACTTCATCGCAATGCTTGCCTTTTCTCCCGGAATCCCCAACGCCTACAATACGGAAATGTCGGCGCTTTCGCTCGCCGGTTCCGTCGCCCTGACCGCTGCGGGCATGTGGATCGCCACCTTGCGCCGGGGCATCGACTACCCTCTGGTCGGCGGCGCGGTCCTCGGCGCTGGTATCGCCGCCATGCACTATATCGGCATGGCCGCCTTCGAGGTCGAAGGGCGCATCGTCTGGAACCCGCTGCTGGTCGGCGTCTCGGTGCTGACAGGCGTCACCCTCGCCGCGCTGGCGCTGCTGGTGGTGTTGCGACGGCCGTCCATGCAGGCCACAATCGCCGCCGCCATCCTGTTGACGCTGGCGATCTGCAGCCTGCACTTCATCGCCATGGGCGCGGTGTCGATCTTCCCGGACTCCTCCATCGAGATATCGCAGTTCACGGTCGAACCGGTGTCGCAGGCCTTCGCCGCCGCTGCAGTCAGCCTGGCTATCCTGGTGCTTTCAGCCGCAGCATTGTGGATCGACCTTCGCTTCCGGCGTCACAAGCTCGAGGCCGAGCGCATGCACGGCCTCGCCAACGCCGCCGTCGAGGGGCTGATCGTCTGCGATGGCGCCCGCATCGTCAGCGCCAATGACAGCATCGCGGCACTCACCGGCATTGCGCCGGAAGTGCTGAACGCGATGCTGCTTGGCGATCTCTTCGGCGAACGCACCGCGGCCGGCATGTCCGACTGCAGCGGACAGGCACAGGAAGCCGAACTCAGAGCCCATGACGGCGCCACCATCCCCGTCGAACTTATCGCCAGAAGCATCGACTATTGCGGCAAGCGGCACAGCGTTGTCGCCGTGCGCGACATCCGCGAACGCAGGAAGGCCGAGCAGGAGATCCTGCGCCTCGCCCATTTCGACCCGCTGACCGGGCTCCCCAACCGCCGCAGTTTCTCCGGCCGGCTCGAGGCCGAAATTGCCGCAATGGACCGCGGCGGCAAGGGTGGGCATCTTGCGCTGCTGCTGCTCGACCTCGACCGCTTCAAGGAAGTGAACGACCTGTTCGGGCATGGCGCCGGCGATGCCATGCTGCAGAAGGTGGCGCTATGCGCCTCCGCCGTGCTCCGCCACGGACAGATGCTGGCGCGTCTCGGCGGCGACGAGTTCGCCATCATCGCTCCGAACCTTCCCGATCCGCAGGCGGCCGGCCGCATCGCCGAGGCGGTGCTGGCGGCCATGCGCGAGGAAAACCGGCTGTCGGTCGGTGGCGGGCTGGTGTCGGCCAGCATCGGCATTGCACTTTATCCGCTCGACGCCGATGAGCCGACACTCCTGGTCAGCCACGCCGACACCGCGCTCTACCGCGCCAAGGCCGAGGGCAAGGACACTTACCGTTACTTCGAGGCCTCGATGGGCGCCGAGGCGCGAGACCGGCGCGTGATGGAGCACGAACTGCGCCAGGCGATGGCGCGCGATGAGTTTCGCCTCGTCTACCAGCCACAAAAGGAGATCAGCAGCGGGCGGATGGTCGGGTTCGAAGCGCTGATCCGCTGGCGCCATCCGCAGCGCGGCGACGTGTCGCCGGCGACCTTCATCCCGGTGGCCGAAGACAGCGGCGTCATCATCCAGATCGGCGAATGGGTGCTGGCGACGGCCTGCGCCGAGGCAGCGCGCTGGAAGAACCCTCTCACCGTCGCGGTCAATGTCTCGGCGGTGCAGCTCCACAATCCGAATTTCAGCCGCAAGGTGCATGAAGTCCTGCTCGGCTCCGGCCTGACGCCCGGCAGGCTCGAACTCGAGATCACCGAAACGGCGCTGGTCAAGGACATGCCGCGCGCGCTGGCGACCTTGCGCCAGGTGAAGGCGCTTGGCGTGCGTGTGGCGATGGACGATTTCGGCACCGGCTACTCCTCGCTGTCCAATCTCCGCGCCTTCCCCTTCGACAAGATCAAGATCGACGGCTCATTCATCAAATCAGTCGACAGCAACGGCCAGGTGGCAGCCATCGTACGCGCCGTTCTGGGGCTTGGCCGCGGTCTCGGCCTGCCGGTTCTGGCCGAGGGCGTCGAGACGCTGGGCGAGCTGAAATTCCTCGACGCCGAGGCCTGCGAGATCGGCCAGGGCTACTATCTAGGCCGGCCGAGCCCGATCGAGGCGTTCAGCGAACTGACCGGCGTCGCGGCGCCGGCGGCACACGACGACGCCAGCGTCAAACAACGCGGCGGCAGCATCTTGATGCTGCCGCCGGCGGCGGCCCTGCGCTCATCCTAAGGGGCGAGTGCGGCCTCGACCAGGCGCTTGGCATCCGGTCCCGACCATTCGGCCGGTCCGTTCATATGCGCGACCAGGCAGCCTTCGCCATCGATCAGCATGGTGACGGGGAGGCCCAGCGCCAAGCCACGCGTCTTGACGTCGTTGAACAGCGCCAGCGTCGAATCGCGGTAGTAGCCGAGCGACCCGATGCCGATATCCGCGAGAAACTTCTTCGGCTTCACATCGTCGCCGGCATCGACATTGACCGCGACCACTTCGAATGCATCGCTGCCCTTTTCCTTCTGCAAGGCGTCGAGCGCCGGCATTTCGGCGCGGCAGGGCGCGCACCACGTTGCCCACAGGTTGAGCAGCACGGTCTTGCCGGCATGATCGGCGATCGTCATCGGCTTGCCGTCGGGACCGTTGAAGGCGAGACTTTTCAGCGATTGCGGCGGATCCGCGGGCAGCAATGCCGCAACCTGGCCGGTAGCCGCGGCGGCAACCTTTTTGGCGCGGTCGCTCTTGGCGGCGCAGGCGACGTCGTCCTTGCTGTTGCCCGCGCCCGCAGGTGCGCTGCCGGTGGCTGCGTTGTTGCCAGACCCGCTCTCGCTGACATATACCGCGACCGCGCCAGCCAGCACGCCCGCCAGCAAAGCGGCGAGGATCAGGCGCGGGGCCGGGAAGTATCTGTTACCGTCTGCCATTTTCTAAGACTGCTCCGGAGCACGGGTTATAGCCATGAGCGACAAGAAGGCCAGCAACCAGATGTGGGGCGGACGTTTTGCCTCGGGTCCGGCCGCGATCATGGAAGCGATCAACGCGTCGATTTCGTTCGACCGCAAACTCTATGCCCAAGACATAAGAGGTTCGATCGCCCACAGCGAGATGTTGGCTGAAACGGGCATTATTTCGGCGGCCGATCAAGAAAAAATCGCTCACGGGCTGAACACGATCCTGAAAGAGATCGAGGCCGGCACGTTCGAGTTCTCGACCCGGCTGGAAGACATTCACATGAATATCGAGGCCCGCCTTGCCGATCTGATCGGCCCGGCCGCCGGCCGCCTGCACACGGCGCGGTCACGCAACGACCAGGTGGCGGTGGATCTCCGGCTCTGGGTCAAGGACGAGTGCTTTCGCGTCGCCGAGGCGCTGAAGGGGCTGATCTCAGCCTTGCTCGACCGCGCCGAGGAGCATGCGGCGACCGTGATGCCCGGCTTCACCCACATGCAGGCGGCGCAGCCGGTGACCTTCGGCCACCATTGCATGGCCTATGTCGAGATGTTTTCGCGCGACCTGTCGCGCGTCCGCGACGCCATCGAGCGGCTGGATGAAAGCCCGCTCGGCGCGGCAGCGCTTGCCGGCACCAGTTTTCGGATCGATCGCCACAAGACCGCCAAGGCGCTCGGCTTCCGCGAGCCGATGCGCAATTCCCTGGACAGCGTCTCCGACCGCGATTTCGCGCTGGAGTTTTTGAGCCTGGCGGCGATCTGCGCCACGCATCTGTCGCGGCTCGCCGAAGAAATCATCATCTGGTCGACGCCGCAATTCGGCTTCGTTAGGCTGTCGGACAGTTTCTCCACCGGCTCCTCGATCATGCCGCAGAAGAAGAACCCGGACGCCGCCGAACTGGTGCGCGGCAAGACCGGCCGCGTCACCGGCCATCTCGTCGGGCTGCTGACCGTGATGAAGGGCATGCCGCTGACCTACGGCAAGGACATGCAGGAAGACAAGGAATCGGTCTTCGACGCTGCCGAAACACTCGATTTGATGCTGGCTGCGATGACGGGCATGGTGCGCGACATGACGGTCAATGCCGCCGCCATGAAAAAAGCCGCCGGCTCGGGCCACGCGACCGCGACCGACCTCGCCGACTGGCTGGTGCGCGCGCTGGGCCTGCCCTTCCGTGAGGCACACCATGTCACCGGCCGCGCGGTGGCGGTGGCCGAAGAGAAGAAGGTGAGCCTTGAAAAGCTGTCGCTGGAAGATCTGCAGTCGATCAACCCCGGCATCACGGCAGACATCTTCTCGGTTCTGGCGGTGCAGAATTCGGTGAAGAGCCGCACCAGTTTCGGCGGCACGGCGCCGTCGGAGGTCAGGAAGCAGATCCGCAGCTGGAAAAAGCGCATCGCCAAGGCATGATGCCGGGGTGCAATGCGCCTAAAACTCGGTTAAAAGCGCAGCACATAAAGTTTCGGACGGATGGATCGATGACCGCAAGCAGGATTTTGGTGACGCTGACGCTGCTGACGGCGATGGCTGCCGTGACCGCTTGCGGCCGTAAGGCCGGTCTCGACACGCCCTATGAAGCGGCCGTCCAGGCCCGCAAGGACGCCGAGCGCGCCAAACAGCCGGTGCCGCCGGAGCCGGAAAAACCGGTCGTGGACAAGAAATTCATCCTCGACCCGCTGATCTAGAGCCGATGAGACTGGCTTGGACTTTCTGACCAGGTCTCGTGCTCCAACTTCCGGAAACACTCTCGTGAACCATTTCGATTACCGCGACGGCGTGCTCCATGCCGAGGACGTGGCGATACCAGACATCGCCGCAAGCGTCGGCACGCCGTTCTATTGTTATTCGGCGGCAACCTTGACGAGGCACTACCGGGTGTTCGCCGGGGCGTTTGCCGGGCTCGACACGCTGGTCTGTTACGCCTTGAAGGCGAATTCCAACCAGGCGGTGCTGCGGACGCTGGCAAAGCTCGGCGCCGGCGCCGATACCGTCTCGGAAGGCGAAATGCGCCGCGCGCTCGCCGCCGGCATCCCGGCCAGCAAGATCGTATTCTCGGGCGTCGGCAAGACCGCGCGCGAAATGGATTTTGCGCTCGAGGCCGGCATTCTCTGCTTCAATGTCGAATCCGAGCCGGAGCTGGAGTTGCTGTCGGCCCGCGCCACCGCGCTCGGCAAGGTGGCGCCGGTCTCGCTGCGCATCAACCCGGATGTCGACGCCAGGACGCACAGGAAGATCTCCACCGGCAAGGCCGAGAACAAGTTCGGCATTCCCTGGCAAAGGGCGCGCCAGGTCTATGCCCGCGCGGCCGGGCTGCCGGGCACCAAGCCCATCGGCATCGATACCCATATCGGCAGCCAGGTCACCGAGTTGCAGCCCTTTGACGATGCTTTCGCGCTTCTGGCGGAACTGGTCGGCGCGCTGCGCGCCGATGGCCACGCCGTCGAGCATGTCGATCTCGGCGGCGGCCTCGGCATCCCCTACCGCACCGACAACAGCCCGCCGCCTCTGCCCGATGCCTATGCCGAGATCGTCAGGAAGCATCTGACAAAGCTTGGAGTGAAGGTGATGTTCGAGCCGGGCCGGCTGATCGTCGGCAATGCCGGCATCCTGGTCTCGGAAGTGATATTCGTGAAGGAAGGCGACGCCAAGAACTTCCTCGTCGTCGACGCCGCCATGAACGATCTGATCCGGCCGACGCTCTACGATGCCTTCCACGACATCAAGCCGGTGGTGCAGCCGCCGGCCGACACGCCGCGCATGGCGGTCGACGTCGTCGGCCCGGTCTGCGAGACCGGCGACTATCTCGGCCTCGACCGTGACCTGCCCCGGCTCAAGTCTGGCGACCTCATTGCCGTCACCACCGCCGGCGCCTATGGCGCGGTGCAATCCGGCACCTACAACACCCGCCTACTTGTGCCTGAGGTTCTGGTCGACGGCGACCGTTTCCACGTCGTGCGCCGGCGCCAGACCTATGACGAGCTGATCGGCCTGGATTCGGTGCCCGACTGGCTTGCATAGGAGCCGCAGCGCCGGCTGCGCTACAGCCGGTTCTGGATGAGCAACCTTGCGTCGGCGATGCTGTCCTCGTCGCGGCGGTAGAACGTCCATTGCTTGATGCGCTTGGGCCGCAGCAGGCCGGCCTGGGTAAGCACGCGCATATGTTCGGAGAGCGTCGCCTGCGTAATGCCGAGCTTCTCCGCGATCAGCAGCGCGCAAACGCCATCCTCGACCAGATCGCCGTCTGCCTGGGCCGGGAAATGCGCCTGCGGATCCTTCAGCCAGTCGAGGATCTGCAGCCTGCGTTCATTGGCGATCGCCTTGAAGATTTCAACCTCTTGCATTTAGCCATTTTGCCAAGTTACTAATTGCTGTCAATCCCAAGGAGATGGTCATGACGAACGGCAACACCGTCACGCGCGAACGCATCGCCGCGATGGAACCGCGCATCCGCCCCTATATCAGGCACACGCCGGTGCTGCGCGTCGACATGGCCGATTTCGACGGGCCGCCGCAGGCGATTGACCTCAAGCTCGAATGCCTGCAGCATTCCGGCTCGTTCAAGGCGCGCGGCGCCTTCACCAATCTGCTCGAACGGCCGGTGCCTGCGGCCGGCGTGGTTGCGGCTTCGGGCGGCAATCATGGCGCCGCAGTCGCCTATGCCGCCATGCGGCTTGGCCACAAGGCGACGATCTTCGTTCCCGAAGTCAGCCCGGCGGCCAAGCTGCAGCGCATCCGCGGCTACGGCGCCGAACTGATCGTCGGCGGCGCCCGCTATGCCGAGGCGCTGGCCGCCAGCGAGGCTTTTGCCGAAAAGACCGGCGCGCTGCAGATCCATGCCTTCAACCAGGAGGAAACATTGGTCGGCCAAGGCACGCTCGGCCTCGAAATCGAAACCGATCTGCCCGACATCGACACGCTGCTGGTCGCTGTCGGCGGCGGCGGCCTGATCGGCGGCATCGCCGCCTGGTTTGCCGGCCGCATCAGGATCATCGCCATCGAGCCCGAAGGCGCGCCGACGCTGCATCGCGCCTTCGAAGCCGGCCACCCCGTCGATGCGCCCGCCGAAGGCGTTGCCGCCGATTCGCTGGCGCCCAAACGCGTCGGCGAGATGATGTTCCCGATCGCCGAGGCTTTTGTCGAGCGCTCCATTCTGGTCACCGACGACGCCATCATTGCCGCGCAGAAGGCGCTGTGGCAGCGGGTGCGGATCATCGCCGAGCCGGGTGGCGCCGCAGCCTTTGCGGCTCTCTTGTCCGGCCGCTACACACCGGCGCGGGGCGAGCGGATTGCCGTCCTTGTCTGCGGCTCGAATACCGATCCGGCGAAATTCTAAACCTTGCTTCGACTGAAGTGGGACGCAAACCCGTCAAAGCTTTTCAAGTTTTCCGGAACCGCCTCGCCTTTGCCGTGTTTGCTGGTAAACTTCTGCTTGTTGAGTCCGGGCTATCCCGCCCGGGCAGGAAGGGCCGATGACGGAACGCCCCATTTCCAGTGGCGATCGCAGCCTGGCCGGGCGGCTTGCCCTGAGCCGGCTGGCGACACGGGTCTCGATGACGGTCGAGCGCGGCTGGCCGCTGCTTCTGCCGCTGCTCATCATCGCCAGCCTGTTTCTCAGCCTCTCCTGGCTCGGCCTTTTCCCCCGGCTGCCTGACATTGCGCGCATTATCCTGGTCACTGCGTTCGGTATTGCCACGCTGGCGGCGCTCTATCCGCTGCGTTTCTTCAAGCTTCCATCCGCCGCTGAAATCGACCGCCGTATCGAGGCCGCCAACCAGCTGCAGCACAGCCCGGTGCTGGTGCAGACCGACCGTCCCAGCGGCAAGGAAAGCATCTTTTCCCAGGCGTTGTGGCGCGAACACCAAAAGCGCATGGCCGACAAGCTCGGCAGCCTTGGCGCCGACCTGCCGCGTACCCGCGTGCCGGAGCGCGATCCGTGGGCATTGCGTGCCGTGGCGGCGCTGCTGTTGGTCACCGCTTTTGCCTTTTCCTTCGGACCGTCCGGCGGCAGGCTGTCCGATGGTTTCAGTGCCCATGCGGCGCGCGACATCGTACCGCCGCGCATCGATGCCTGGGTGACCCCGCCGGCCTATACCGGCAAGCCGCCCATCTTCTTGACCGCGCCAGTCATCGATGGCAACGCCAAGCAGGCGGTTGCCACCTTCACCGTGCCGCAAGGCAGCGACGTCTCGCTGCGCGTGACCGGCGGCTCCGGCGAGGAAACGCTAAGCTTTGCCGACAAGGGCGGCAATGCTCGCGCCATCGACCCGTCGGGACCACAGGTGGCGGCCGTCAAGGCAGCGGCGGTCAACCCCGCGACCCCCAAGCTGCGCCAGTTCACCGGCAAGCTGACCGCCGACGGGACACTGACGCTGAAGTCGGGCGAAGCCGATCTCGGTCGCTGGGCCTTCGCGGTGATCCCCGACAAGCCGCCGACGATCCGCTTCGTCGGCGAGCCCAAGCGCGCCGTCAACGGCGCCTTCGAGCTCAACTACCAGATCGACGACGACTATGGCGCGGCCACCGCCAAGGCGGTTTTCGCGCTGGCCGATCCGGCGGCGCCCGATGCGCATCCGCTCTACGGCCCGCCTGACCTGCCGCTGGCGCTGCCGCGCCGCGGCGGCAAGGCGAACGCCGCCAAGACCACCAAGGACCTCACCGAGCACGTCTGGGCCGGCGCCAGCATCAAGCTGTCGCTTGTCGCCACCGACGATGCCGGACACACCGCGACCAGCGAAACCAAGACTATTGTGATGCCGGAGCGGCCCTTCGCCAACCCGCTGGCGCGGGCCGTGGTCGAGCAGCGCCGCCTACTGGCGCTCGACGCCAATGCCAAGCCGCGCGTGCTCGACCTGATGGACGCCATCACGCTGCGGCCCGAGGACACGTTCGACAACATGTCGCATTACCTCGCCATCATGAGCGCCCGCAGCCGGCTGAAGATGTCGGACAGCGACGATCAGTTGCGCAACGAGGTTGCCTATCTCTGGGAAATCGCGCTCGGCATCGAGGAAGGCAATCTCTCGTCCGCCGAAAAGCGGCTCCGCCAAGCCCAGCAGGCGCTGCAGGACGCCATCAAGCGCGGCGCCAGCGACGAAGAGATCGAAAAGGCGATGAAGGAACTGCGCGAGGCGATGAACGAATTCCTGCAGGAATTCGCCGAGCGCGCCAAGCAGAACCCGAACGCGCCGCAGATGCAACAGAATGGTCGCGAGCTGCGTCAGAGTGATATCGACCGCATGATGGACCAGATCGAGAACCTGGCGAAGTCGGGCGACCGCGACAAGGCGCAGGAGCTGCTGTCGCAGCTGGAAAACATGATGAACAACCTGCAGGCCGGCCGTCAGCAGCAGGGCGGCGAGCAGGACAGCGAGATGCGCCAGCAGATGGACAAGCTGGGCGAGATCATGCGCCGCCAGCAGGAGATGATGAACGACACCTACCGCATGGACCAGATGCAGCGCGGAGATAATCAGCAGCCCGGCGAAGGCAATGGCGACGACCCGGACCAGCCGGGCGTCGGCAAGGATCGCGATCCTCTCGCCCGGCCAAAGTCGATGACACCGCAGGAATTCGCCGATGCGATGAAGCAGCTGCAGGAAGGCCAGGGCCAGTTGCAGAGCGAACTCGACAAGCTGAAGAAGGGCCTGGAAGGCATGGGCATGCAACCCAATGAGGGGTTTGGCGACGCTGGCAAATCCATGGGCAATGCCGAAAAGTCGCTTGGCGAAGGCGAAGGCGACCAAGCAGTCGGCCACCAGGGTCGCGCGCTGGAAGCGCTGCGCAAGGGCGCCAAGGAGATGATGAAGCAGCTGCAGGCGATGCAGGGGGACCAGGGCGGCAGCCAGGAAGGCGGCCGCCAACAGGACGCCGGCCGCGATCCGCTGGGCCGACCGCGCGCCAGCCGCGGACCCGATTTCGGCGATTCGGTGAAGGTGCCCGACGAGATCGACGTGCAGCGCGCCCGCCAGATTCTCGAGGCGATTCGCAAGCGGCTCGGCAACGCGCTCAGCCCCGACATCGAGCGCAGCTACCTCGAGCGGCTGCTGGAGCTGAAGTAGCCTCCAAGGCAACATCCGTCGAACTGAATGGTATCAGCGCCATGCCGAAACTCGGTGCCGTCACGCCCATCCTGCGCATCTTCGACATCGCCAAGGCACGCGAATTCTATGTCGACTTTCTCGGCTTCAAGGTCGAGTTCGAGCACCGCTTCGACGACAATGCGCCGCTCTACATGGGTGTAATCCGCGACGGCTGTGTCCTGCATCTGAGCGAACATCATGGCGACGGCGCGCCGGGTATAGCCATGCGCATCAAGGTCGAGGACATCGCGGCATTGCACCGCGAACTGATCGGCAAGAGATACCGCTACGCCCGGCCGGGCCTCGAAACCACGTCGTGGCAGACCCGTGAAGTGTCGGTCGGCGACCCCTTCGGCAATCGCCTGCATTTCTACGAGGATGCAACAGACTAAGCCGGCCGGTTGACGAACGCCTCGCGGATCGCCTCCTGCATGCCGTCGATAGCTTCGCCTGAGGCATTTGGGCTGCGGTGCATCACCACATTCGAGGAATCGATATGGCCGAACCCGTCAGCGGCGGTGAGTTCACGACAGCCATCCGGAATATTGCTGTGCGAGATCGGCGCGATCGCCAGGCCAGAGGTGACGGCGAGCTTCAGGCCGCCGGTGGTGTCGCTGGTATAGGCGACACGGTAGGCCAGCCCACGCTGCTCAAGCGATTTGATGGCAAAGTCCTTGCACCAGCCGGCCCGGTTGTAGAGCGCGATCGGCACCGGCCGCTCCTCATGCATGTGATGCAGGCTCGATGTCACCCACACGGTCGGATCGTGCATCAGCACCTCGCCGCCGGAAGGATCCTGCCATTCGAACACCACGGCGAGGTCGAGTTCACCGGCCGCCAACGCTGCCAGCTGGGCGCCCGAATGTGCATAGCGCACGGTGACCTCGACCTTGGTGTGACGCTTCGAGAAGGCGCCGAGCGCGCGCGACAGGATGGCGTGACCATATTCCTCGGGAATGCCGATGCGCACAGGCCCGCCAAGCGGTGCCGCCGCCATCGATGCCGCCGTCTCGTCGAGCAGAGAGACGATGCGGCGGGCATTGACGATCAGCTCGCCGCCACGGCGCGTCAGCGCCACGCCGCGCGAGCCGCGTTCGAACAGGCTGTCGCCGACCAGCTCCTCGAGCTTCTTCATCTGCATCGACACCGCCGACTGGGTGCGCCCGGCCTGCTCCGCCGCCCGGGTGAAATTGCCCGCTTCGGCAATGGCGACGAAGGTGCGCAGGAGATCGCTGTCGAGGGGTGGCCGCATCGAATCCGTCATAAGCAAATTTGATCGCTGGTATCATTCCAATTCGTTTGCAACATGTCAAACGCCGCAGCATAGTCCGCTCGCCCATTGGATATGCCGCCGCGAAATCGGCTGCGGACCAATCAAAGAGTCCTCACTCATACCCGCTGCCCGAAACGGTAGCGGGTTCTTTTTACCCCATGGCCGGGCGGCTGCGGGCAGTTAAGGCAAGGGCCGGCAGAACAACATGCGCAACCGGATCGTTCTCGGCATCATCAGCCTGTGCCTTGGCGTGCTGGTGTTCTCGCTCCAGGACCCGCTGGTCAAGGCGGTGTCGGCCGGCTATCCCGTGACCGAGGTGATGTGGATCCGCTCGATCGTCGCTTTGCCGATCCTGATCTTTCTCGTTCGCGCCGACGTCGGCCTGCGGGCCATCGCCTCGAAGCGGTTCGGCCTGCTGACGATACGCGCCTTCATCCAGTTCTCCTCCTATACGGTTTACTATCTGGCGATCGCTGCCTTGCCGCTCGCCGACGCGGTGGCGCTCTATTTCATGGCGCCCCTGTTCATCATGGCGATAGCCGGGCCCTATCTCGGCGAGCGGGTATCCTGGCAGGCTCTCGCCACCGTGCTGATCGGCATGCTGGGCGTGGTCGTGATGCTGCGCCCGGGCGCCGGCCTGTTCGACTGGGCGGCGCTGCTTTCGTTGGGCTCGGCTTTGCTCTACGGCTTTTCACAGCTGATGGCGCGCAAGATCGGCGACACCGAATCCTCCACCGTCATGGCCTTCTACCAGAACGGCGCCTATCTGGTCGGCGCCGCTGCGGTTGCCGGCACATTCTGGCTTGCCAGCATAACCCATGCTGTCCACCCCAGCCTCGAATTCCTGGTGCGGCCGTGGGTCTGGCCGACGACCCCGGATTTCCTCAAGATGGCGGCCTGCGGCTTCGTCGCTTCGGCCGGCATGATTCTGCTGTCGCAGGCCTACAGGCTGGCGCCCGCCAACCGCGTCGCCACCTTCGAATACACCGGGATTATCTGGTCGCCGCTGTGGGGCTTCCTGTTCTTCGACGAGGTGCCGCGCTCGACCACCGCCATCGGTGCGGCGCTGATCATCGGCGCCGGTCTGCTGGCGCTCAACACCGAACGGCGCCGGAGCGCTGCGCCTGTCCTCGCCGCGTCTCAGGATGCCGCCTGAAGCGTGTCAGGCGAAGCAGGCGAGCGCCTGGTCGACCCGCGAGCGGATTTCGGCCAGCGTGAAAGGCTTTTGCACGACGTCGATAATGATGCCGTTCAATTCCTCGGCGCGCTCGCGCTGGTCGGCATAGCCGGTCATCAGCAGGATCTTCATGTCAGGGAAAAGCCTGGCTGCGGCGATCGCCATCTCGATGCCGTCCATTTCCGGCATGCGGATATCGGAGACGACGAGGTCGTAACCGCCGCCTGCAGCACTGACCATCGCCAGCCCCTGCGCGCCGTCGGCGGCGATATCGATCGAGTGCCCGGCGCGTTCGAGCGCGCGGGCGGCGAGGGTGCGGACGGACTCATCGTCCTCGACGATCAGAAGCTTTGCCATGGGCCGGAATTTGGCGGGCAAAAGTTGACTTTTTCTGAAAATTTGAAGCGTCGGGGGCCTTTTCTCAGGCATCGCCTTTGACGACACCGACAAACGGCAGTTCGCGAAAAGCGTGAGCGACGTCCATGCCGTAGCCGACGACGAAGTAATCGGGACAGTCGAAGCCGACATAGTCGGCGTTCAGCTCGGTCTGGCGGCGCATGCGCTTGTCCAACAGCACCGCGATGGCGCAGCTTTTGGCGCCGCGCGACAGCATCAGGTTGCGGGTGAAGGAGAGCGTCTTGCCCGACTCCAGGATATCGTCGATCAGCAGCACGTCGCGGCCGGCGACCTCATTGTCGATGTCGCGCAGCACCCTCACCTCGCCGCTGGTGGTGCCGGCGCCATAGCTGGAAATGAAGATGAACTCGACCTCGGGCGACAGCCCGACATCGTGCATGGCGCGGATCAAATCGGCGGCGAAGATGAACGAGCCCTTCAGCACCGAAATCACCAGCAGGTCGTGATAGTCGTGCTCGGCGATCTCCTTGGCGAGTTCGAGATTGCGCCGCGCGATCGCGGACGCCGAAAACAGGACCTCGATGTCCTTGCCGCGCACAACTGGCATCAACAACCTTTCCAGAGAACCGACTAGCCGGCGAAGGTGACCGCCACGGCCTTGACGCCGTTTCTAGGCACATCGAGGCGGCTGGAAAAGCCGAATCTTTCGCCGGGCGCCAGAGAACGGTTGGATGTCCCCAGAGTATAACGGGTGATGCGGCTGTCATTGCCGGTGACACGTATCTCCAGCGGCGGCAATTGTCCCGCCTTCAAACCGTCATTGACGGCCTCGCCATCCACGAACAGCACCGGGGCGGGTCCTGAGGCGTCGACACGCGACGTGACGCCGGCAATGCTGAGTACGGCGCCCTCCGGCTGTTCGACTGACCAGAACGGCGTCTGGCGCACCAGCGCATGGCCACCCGAGACCCAGAAGGCGGCAAGCGCCGCACCGATGCCGGCAATCCAGAAGATCGGCCCGCCACGCGATGCCGGCCGCCCGGCTGACGCATCTGATTTGCGCAGCATCTCCATGCCTTCGATCGACGGCGTCGCGATGTCGCGCGCCGGCGTCGGCATGGCTTCTATCAGTGGGATCAGCTGCGGCAGCACCTCATAATCCGCATCGACGATGTCGGTCGCCACAGGACGCGATTCCGGTGCGACACTTGTCCCGGTCATGATTTCGCCGGAAACCGGGCGCGCGGTTCGTTGCTCAGCCATCATGGCCCCGCTGTTGCCTCTTCGTTTCTTTTGCGTAAATGGAAATGGTTAACGCTTCCCCACCGGAACCCTTGTGACGCACTCAAAAACAGCGAAAATTAACCGACGGTTAACCATGGCGGCCGATGGTCGTTGGACAGAAAGGGCTGGCACGCCGCCGCCCTCAGGTCGTCGCACGTGATCCGCTTCGAAAATGTCGGCCTCCGCTATGGCATGGGTCCGGAAATCCTCCGCGACATCTCCCTGCACATTCCGGAGAGCTCCTTCCAGTTCCTGAGCGGGCCCTCCGGCGCCGGCAAGACGACGCTGCTGCGCCTTTTGTTCATGTCGCTGAAGCCGACGCGCGGGCTGATCACCATCTTCGGCAAGGACCGCTCGCGCATCTCGCGCGCTGAACTGCCGCATCTCAGGCGCCGCATCGGCGTGGTGTTCCAGGATTTCCGTTTGCTCGACCACATGACCACTTATGAGAATGTCGCTCTGCCGCTGCGCGTGCGCGGCCGCGAGGAAGCGAGCTACCGCACCGACGTCACCGAACTTTTGAAATGGGTTGGCCTGGGCGAGCGCATGCATGTGCTGCCGCCCGTCCTTTCGGGCGGCGAAAAGCAGCGCGCGGCAATCGCCCGGGCCTTGATCGAACAGCCCGAAATCCTGCTTGCCGACGAGCCGACCGGCAATGTCGACCCGCCGCTGGCGCGCCGGTTGCTCAGGCTGTTCATCGAGCTCAACCGGCTCGGCACCGCTGTGGTGATCGCCACTCACGATCTCGGCCTGATGGAGCAGGTCGACGCGCGCCGCATGATCCTGGCCGGCGGAAGGCTGGATATTTATGACTGAACTATCGGCCGAACAGTTGCATGGAGACGCCGCCGATCTCGCGACGACGACGCAGCGCGTCCAGCGCCGCATGGCGCCGATCGTGCCGGCGCAGAATATCGCCGGCCGCGCCTTGGTGCTGGTCATCGCCATCATGACCTTCCTGTCGTGCCTGACTTTCGGCGCCGTCACGCTGGTGCGCGACACTGCCTCGGTCTGGGAAAACCAGATCTCGCGCGAGGCGACGATTCAGATCAAGCCGGTCGACGGCCTCGACATGGAGGCAGCCCTTGCCCAGGCCTCGAAGATCGTCGGCGAATTCCCCGGCGTGAAGGAAACCCGGATCATCGATCGCGACGCCACCGCGCGTCTGTTGGAGCCATGGCTGGGCTCGGGCCTGAATATCGACGAATTGCCGGTGCCGCGCCTGATCATCGTCACCATCGACGAGACCAGTCCGCCCGACTTTAGCGCCATCCGTGCGGCGCTCACGCCCAAGCTGCCGAGTGCTTCGCTCGACGATCACCGTACATGGGTCGACCGGCTGGTCGCCATGGCCCGCACCACGGTCACCATCGGCATCGCCGTGCTGGTCCTGATGCTGTCGGCGACGGTGCTGACCGTAGTGTTTGCGACGCGCGGCGCTATGGCGGGTAACGGCCATATCATCGAAGTGCTGCATTTCGTCGGCGCCGAGGCGCGCTTCATCGCGCGCGAATTCCGCTGGCATTTCCTGGTCACCGGGATGAAGGGTGCGGCCGCCGGCGGCGCAGCCGCGATCCTGGTTTTCATCGTCTTTTCCTGGTGGTCGTCGCGCAACATGGCAACGCCGCAGGCCGACCAGGCCACCGCTTTGTTCGGCAATTTCGCCATCGGATCGGCAGGCTATCTCGGCGTCGGCCTGATGGTGCTGGTGATCGGCGGACTGACAGCGGCGACCTCGCACGCCACCGTCGTCGCCTATCTCAGCGACATCGATGTCCGCCAGCCGGATGCGGGGTGAACCGTGAGGGCAGAAGCGAAAACAGTTCGGGGGCAAGGACAGGAATGGAAGGGACGATCACGGATCGAAAACCGACGTAACGCAATGTGCGCTTTTTTCCTTACCAAAAAGGCATTTCAGGATTAACCATAGGATGATGAACGCGCGGGAGTCGACCGGAACGGCTGGACAGATGCCAGTGGTGCGTTTGCGTGTGCGTACCGGGCTGGGCCGTTTGCGCACCGCCCTGCGTCTCGCCTCCCTCTGTCTACTGCTGCTGGTGGCCCTGTTTGCCGGTGGCTTCGGCTGGTTCGCCAGCAAGGTCAGCCACATGACGACCCCGACCAACCCGGCCAAGGCCGATGCGATCATCGTCTTGACCGGCGGTCAGGCCCGCCTCGACGCAGCACTCGATCTGCTTGCCTCCGGCAAGGGCGAGCGGCTGCTGATCTCAGGCGTGCATCCCTCTGCCAGCCGCCGCCAATTGCAGGCTGCTACCGGCGGCGACAAGGCGCTGTTTTCCTGCTGTGTCGACATCGACCGCGCCGCGCTCGACACGATCGGCAATGCCGAGGAAAGCGCTAAATGGGTGGAGAGCCACGCCTATGGCAGCGTCATCCTCGTCACCAACAATTACCACATGCCGCGCAGCCTGCTCGAGATGGGCCGCCTGCTGCATGGCGCCAGGCTTGAACCCTATCCGGTGGTCAACACCAATCTGGACAATGGCGACTGGCTGACCAAGCCGGAAGCGCTACGCGTGCTTCTGACCGAATACAGCAAATACCTGCTGGCGCTTGCGCGCGGCGTCGTCCCGGTCCGCCAGACTGCCGACAGCGTCGCACTGGCCGAGGTTTCGACCGCCAAGGACTAAAGCAATTCCAGGAAAAGTGTGTAGCGGTTTCCCCGGGAAAAGCACGTACGCTTTCCCTTGGGAATTGCGTCCAAACAGACGACTCTGACGGCGCTCGATTACCCCTTGACCGTGCCGTCTTCCGGGCCACGCAGCCGCGCAATCTCCTGTTCGAGGCTTTCAATCCGCTTGTCGCGTTCGGCGAGTGCGGCCGCGACATCGGCGGCCTCGAATCGCTGCGGAATGTGTTGCGGGCAATTGGCATCCCAGGCCGAGACGGTGAACAGGATGACCTGCTCGGGGCGCGCCTTGTAGTCCTGCGGCATCAGCCTTGCCAGAAGCTCGGCATCGTCCTCGACGACGCGCGCCGTGCCCCAGATCTTGACGCGCTGGCGATGCGCATAGTCGATCAGGAACAGGAATGCCTGGTTGTTGTCGGCGAGATTCCCCTGCGTGATGAACTGCCTGTTCCCGGAGAAATCGGCAAAGCCGATGGTCTTCTCGTCCAGCACCTTGAGGAAGCCGGCTGGCCCGCCGCGATGCTGGATATAGGGCTGACCCTCGCCATTTGCCGTCGACAGGAAGACGCTGGTCTGCGCCGCGATGAAGTCGGCGAGGTCGGGCGTCATATGGGCGCGCCATCCGCCGCGCTCCTCGGCGCTGGCATAGCCCTTGCGCGAACCTTTGCGGGTCTGGATCGCCTTGACGGTCGGCGTGAAGGCGACATCGCTGGTGAAAGTATGAGCATTCATGGAAGCCTCCGCGGGGCCGAAACACGGCCATTGTAAGCGAAGAGGTAGGTCCTTCCATGCTTTGGATGTAGATGGCATAGTTGCAAGCTATCCTTCCAATTTCCGGAAGAAACTATGGATCGTCTCGAAGCCATGTCGCTGTTCGTCGCCGCGGTGGAAGCGGGCAGCCTTTCCGCTGCCGGCCGCCATTTCGGCATTCCACTGGCAACGGTCAGCCGCAAGGTTTCCGACCTCGAAAAGCACCTTCAGGCGCGCCTGCTGAACCGTTCGACCCGGCAGCTCACGCTGACCGATGCCGGCCAGGCCTATCTCGCCGCCTGCCGCCGCATCCTCGGCGAGGTCGGCGAAGCCGAACGCACCGCTGCCGGCGAATACAGCACGCCGACCGGCGACCTGTTCATCACCGCGCCGGTCGTCTTTGGTCGCCTGCACGTGCTGCCTGTCGTCACCGAATTCCTGGCGGCTTATCCTCAAGTCAACATTCGCCTGACGCTGGCTGACCGGATAACCCAACTGGCGGAGGAACATCTCGACCTTGCCATCCGCATCGGCGAGCTTGCGCCTTCGAGCCTCATTGCCATCCGCGTCGGCGCGATCCGTCGCGTCGTGTGCGCCAGCCCCGCCTATATCGCCGCGCATGGCATGCCGCGGACGCCGGACGATCTGGCCGCGCATGAATGCATCAGTTTCGAAGGGCCTGCAGCGCTCGCCAGCTGGAGCTTTGCCGGCGACAAGGGCGAACTGATCGTGCCGATCCACTCACGGCTGCGCGTCAACACGGCGGAAGCTGCAATCGATGCCGCGATTGCAGGCGCCGGGATGACGCGGGTGCTCTCCTACCAGATCGCGGACGCAGTACGTTCCGGCGTGCTCGTCCCGGTCTTGCGACCCTTCGAGCCGCAGCCGTGGCCGGTGAGCCTCGTCCATGCCGGCCAAGGCCTGCTGGCGGTGAAACTCAGGGCGTTCCTCGATTTCGCCGCTCCGCGGCTGAAGCAGCGGCTATTGCAGGCGACGTGGTGAGTTGAGACTGGCTTGAGTCAGTGGCGAGCCGGCCTATGTCAGGCCATTGCGGCGTTTCCTTTTTGCCCGCGCTTGGTGTAACCAACGCACACCTCCTCAACGGGCCCTTCCCCGCATGCTCTATATCCGCTCGCTGGCGTTCAACTTCGTCTTCTACGTCAATCTGATCGTCCAGATGGTCCTCTGGACCCCTTACTACTTCCTCTCGCCACGCCATCGCGCCTGGTTCGTGCCGAAATTCTGGTCGCGCACCAGCCTGTGGCTCTACGACAAGATCGCCGGCACCAGGAGCGACATCACCGGCGTCGAGAACCTGCCGGAGGGCTCTTTCATCCTGGCGCCGAAACACCAGTCGTTTTGGGACGCGATCGCTTTCTTTCCCTTCCTCCACGATCCGCTTTATATCCTGAAGCGCGAGCTGACCTGGATCCCCTTCTTCGGCTGGTACATCCTGAAGATGCGGATGATCCCGGTTCACCGCGGCAGCCGCTCCAAGGCGTTGAAGCAGGTCGTTGCATCGACAAAGCAGGAGATGGGGCGCAATCCGCGCCAGCTGATTATCTACCCCGAAGGCACGCGCCGAGCGCCAGGCGACGAGCCGGCTTACAAATACGGCATTGTCGAGCTCTATACGCAGCTTGGCGTCCCGGTGGTACCGGTCGCCCATGTCGCCGGCCTCTATTGGCCTCGCCGCAAATTCTTGCGCTTTCCCGGCACCATCAAGGCCCGCTTCCTGCCGCCGATTCCGCCCGGGCTCGGCAAGGACGAATTCATGGACCGGCTGATCGGCGATACGGAAGTCGCCTGCGACCAGCTGCTGATCGAGGCATCGCAGGCTCCTAACCCGCCGCAAATGCCGCCGACGGCGGTCAAGCGGCTGGCCGAACTCGCCGCGGCCGCCAAAGCAATTCCAGGAAAAGTGTGAGCGGTTTTTTCCGTCCTGAATTGCGCCAAAACAAAAAAGACCAAAGCTTGATCTCTTCTGCGGGCCGGCTCAAGGCCACGCCGCCAGCGCCGTGGTCAGCACCAGCGTCGCCGCGAAGGCCAGATTGATGATCCGCGACGCCAGCGGCTGGCGCAGGGTGCGGGCGAAGGCCGCGCCGGCCAGCAGCCACAGCACATGGATGGCTACGATCATCAGGGTGAGAACCGCCAGCCTGGCCGGGATGCCGAGAGCATCGGCGCCGGCTGCGGTCGCGGAGCCAGCAAGGACCGCAGCAATCGCCACATAGGCTTTCGGGTTGGCAACGGCGAGCAGTAAGCCGCCGAGGAAGGTCGGCAGAACCGCGCTGCTGTCACGCGCGGCCAGCGGCGGCGCTGTCGCTATTCTGTAGGCGAGGTAGAGAATATAGGCGGCGGAAGCGACCGCCAGCACTGGCGCTACGCCCGGCATCGAGGTGAGGATAGCCTTGATGCCGGTGGCCACTACCAGCAGCACCGCGACCGTGCCTAAAATGATCCCCGATGTGTAGTGAAGCGAATTGCGCAGGCCGAAGGCGGCCCCTATCGCCGTGACGCTGATCGTCGCCGGGCCAGGACTGCCCATGACGACGGTTGCCGCCAGCACCAGCGCCAGCAATTGCTGCCAGGGCTGCGCCTGCGAAAGAATGTCTGCGGCCATGCTGCCTCTTCTCCACAATAATGGAGAACAGTGTGGCAAGGCGGACAGCCGTCGTCTTGAACGATCGTGCCGAACCTGCGCGGCTAGGCGCTGGCCTTGTCCAGCGCCACGAGATCCTCCGCGCTGAGCTTCAGCGATGCGGCGCGCACCAGGCTGTCGACCTGGTCCAGCGTCGTGGCGCTGGCGATCGGCGCGGTGATGCCGGGCTGCGCCATCACCCAGGCGAGTGCTACTTCCGCCTGCTTGGCCGAATGGCGCGCCGCCACAGTGTCGAGTGCGGCCAGAATGCGCATGCCGCGCGCATTGAGATAAGCCTTCACGCCGCCGCCGCGTTCACTTTTGCCGAGATCGGCCTCGCTACGGTATTTGCCGCTCAAAAACCCCTTGGCGAGACTGAAATAGGTGATGACGCCGATATCCTCGGCCACGCACAGATCATGCAGCGGCCCGTCGAAGGATGAGCGGTCGTAGAGATTGTATTCCGGCTGCAGCACGCTGTAGCGCGGCAGCCCGCGCAGGCTGGCAACATCGAGCGCGGCGCGCAGCTGGCCGGCGTCGAGATTCGAGGCGCCGATATGGCGGACCTTGCCGGCAGCGAGCAGCTTCTGGTAGGCGCCGAGCGTCTCTTCATAAGGCGTGGTCGGGTCCGGCCAGTGCGACAAATAGAGGTCGATGACATCGGTCTGCAGCCGCTTGAGCGACGCCTCGACCGCCCTTTCGATATGGGCAGCGGACAAATCCTTCTTGCCTTGTCCCATATCCGAGCCGACTTTGGTGATGACGATGATCTTGTCACGGTTGCCGCGGCTTTTCATCCATTTGCCGATGATGGTCTCGGACTCGCCGCCCGCGTGGCCGGGCACCCAGCGCGAATAGGCATCGGCCGTATCGATAGCGTTGAGGCCGGCGTCGCCAAACCGGTCGAGCAGGTCGAAGGAGGTCTTCTCGTCCGCGGTCCAGCCGAAGACATTGCCGCCCAGGACCAGCGGCGCGATGGAAAGGTCGGTTTGACCGAGACGGCGTTTTTGCAAGACGGGGCTCCGTGGGCTGGCGGCGGGTGACCCGAATGCTTCGGGCCGCAGCTAAGCTAGGTCTCGCCGCGCCGAGGTCAAAGGCCTCAGCCAATTTTTCCAGCGGGCCAGCGCTTCACAAAGGCGCGAGCGCTTCGCCTGCAGGCTCGCCGTGGTCTACCGGCTCACGAGGCGATCCGCTTCGCCACCTCTTCCAGCCAGTGGTCGCTGATACCCAGCGCCGCGAGATGCTGCAGCGTGTTGAGCACATAGTCCTCGTTGTTTCCGGACTGGCCGACGGCGCCACGGATAACACCTGCCGCATGCGCGGCATCGAGCCCGCCGGCATACTGCTCATGCTGGCGGTCGACGATATAGGCGACCGCTTTCACTCTCTCTCCCGCGGCCGCACCATTCACGTCGAGACTGATATCGAGCACACGCTCGAGATAGACGCTGGTCACCAATTCGCGCTCGCGCAGATAGGTCAGCACCTCATCGCGCAGCTCGCCGGGCACGCGAAAGGCCAGCCCGATGCAGGAGCCGCCACGGTCGAGGCCTAGCACCAGGCCCGGCCGCTGGCGCGTGCCGCGATGCACGAAGGAATAGACGCACAGCGACCGGCGGTAGCCGTAAAGCCGCGCGCGGCGGGTCTCCACATGCGCAAATCCCGGCCGCCAGATCAGCGAGCCGTAGCCAAAAACCCAAAAATCGCCCATATCGCCAAGCCTGATTGCACGAGAGTGACGCCGCCGCATCGGAATCGGTGCTCTTCTGTTCTTTTTGCTTGTTGCGTAAGCCACAGTCCACCCGCAACACGCCCGCGTTAATGAAAGCCGCAGCATGACGTCAAGTGACGAGCGTCCGTCGAAGTTTCGCCGCCGGCTGATGTGGCTCGCTGCCTTGGTCGTTATGCTGTTCGGCGTCTACAGCGCGGTCTGGTTCTATGTCGCCGGTCGCGTCAGCAGCGAAGCCGACAAGGCGGTGGCCTCGCTCAAGGACAAAGGCATCGAGGCCGGCTGCGCCAACCTCACCGTCAGCGGCTACCCCCTGAGTTTTGCCATCTCCTGTGACAATCTGGCTTACGAGGACGACGCCAGGAACGTTGCCGCCTCGGCAGGCAGCTTCAACTTCGTTGCAGAACTCATCCGGCCTTTGTCGCCTGCCGCCGAGTTGCGTGGGCCACTGCGGACCTCGGTGCCCGGGATGGCGCCGCTATGGATCGATTGGGACAATCTGCAGGCCAATGCCAAGCTCTCCTGGCCCTTGCCACGCAGCATTTCGCTGCAGGCCGAGAGCTTGTCCGGCCAGACCGATCCGGCCGACGACACCGACCCGGTTTCACTGTTCAGCGCCGGAACGGCGGCGGGCGAGTTGCGACCCGACGGCCAGG
The DNA here is from genome assembly GCF_040318795.1 of Mesorhizobium sp. M1004. NCBI lineage: Bacteria > Pseudomonadati > Pseudomonadota > Alphaproteobacteria > Hyphomicrobiales > Phyllobacteriaceae > Mesorhizobium > Mesorhizobium sp. M1004. The sequence continues at coordinate 396,497 of NZ_JAMYNB010000003.1, read as the reverse complement.
ACATCGGCTACGTCGGCAGCTTCACCGATCTTGAGATCGACGCCGACGCGATCGGCGGGCGCGTGCTGCCGCCGCTCGACGGCAGCGGCGACGCGACGCTGAAGAACGGCGTCGCGCTGATGAAGACGCAGGCCAGGAGCCTGCGCGGCCAGGCGGTCGGCATCCACAAGCTCGATCTGTCGTCGGGAACCGCGCGCATCACCGTCTCCGGCCCGGTGTCGGTCGACGCCAACGGCCAGGTCAATGCCGACCTGACGATCAAGCTGCAGGATCCCAAAGCCGTGGCGGCAATCCTCGCCACCGCAATCCCCGAGCAGAAGAGCCAGATCGAGCAAGGCTTTGCCGGTCTGGCGCTGCTCGGCAACGAACCGTCGATGCCGCTCAAGGTGGTGAAGGGCAAGGTCTCGCTCGGCTTCATTCCGCTGGGCAAGATCAAGCCGCTCGATTAGAGCAATTCCAGGAAAAGTGTGAGCGGTTTTCCGTCCGGAATTGCGTTAAAACAAAGAGATAGAACATGATCGCAAAGAGCGGGAATGGCTTTTGGGGAGAGATCATGTTCGAGCAAGCCGACGCATGAACCGACCGGTGAAACTGCTGAGCGTTGGCGCGCTGACGCTGGATACCATCCTGGCCGTCGAAACCCTGCCCACGCATCAGGGCAAGTTCATCGCCTCGGACGGCATCCAGATCGCCTCGGGCATGGCGACAAGTGCTGCCTGCGCCGCCCGCCGTCTCGGCGCCGAGGTGTTCCTGTGGGCAAGTGCAGGTGACGATGCCGTCGGCGACCAATTGCTGGCCGGCATCGAGGCCGAGGGCGTCGATTGCGGCTTTGTCCGCCGCGTCGAAGGCGCCCGCTCGGCGCTGGCCGCGATCCTGGTCGACGCTCATGGCGAGCGCATCATCGTGCCCTTCTACGACCCAAAGGCGCAGGCCGACCCCGAGGCGGTGCCTGTCGCCGATCTTTCCGGCTTCGATGCCGTGCTGGTCGATGTGCGCTGGCCGGGCGCCGCCGCTCTTGCCTTGACCGCCGCGCGCAGCGCCGGCCGTCCCGCCATCCTCGACGCCGACACGGCGCCGGTTGAGGTGCTGGAGCGCCTGCTGCCGCTGGCATCGCACATCGTCGCTTCGGAGACGGCGGCACGCATCGTCTGCGGCCATGCGCTGGACCCCGGAACCGCCTGTGCCGACCTCGCCAGCCGCACCGATGCCTTCGTGGCGGTGACCGGCGGCGCCGCGGGAAGCTGGTGGCATGACCGGTCCGCCGGATGCGTGCGCCACATCGCGGCGCCGAAGATCAAGGCGGTCGACACGCTTGCCGCCGGCGACGTGTTTCACGGTGTCTTTGCCGTCGGGCTTGCCGAAGCCATGCCTATCGAGCAGGCCTTGCGCTTTGCCAGTGCTGCCGCCGCGCTCAAATGCCAACGCTTCGGCGGCCGGCTGGGAGCGCCAAACAGGGCCGACACAATGGCCATGCTCGAAGCGACGTGGCCCGCTTGAGGGAACTTAGCTCTTGGCCGGATGTTCCACCGCCTGGCGGCCAAAATCCGGCACGTCGATGTCCTGGCCGGCCTCGATGATCGAACGGCGAACGGCCCGGGTGCGGGTGAACAGGTCGAACAGCTTGTCGCCGTCGCCCCAGCGGATCGCCCGCTGCAGCGAGGCGAGGTCCTCCGAAAAGCGCGCCAGCATTTCCAGGATGGCATCCTTGTTGTGCAGGCACACGTCGCGCCACATGGTCGGGTCGGAGGCGGCCAGACGGGTGAAGTCGCGGAAACCGGAAGCCGAATATTTGATCACTTCCGACTTGGTCACCGATTCCAGATCGTCGGCCGTGCCAACGATGTTGTAGGCAATGATGTGCGGAAGATGCGAAACGATGGCCAGCGTCATGTCATGATGCTGCGGGTCCATCGTGTCAATGTTGGAGCCGCAGCGCCGCCAGAATTCCGACAGCTTTTCCAGCGCGGCCGGATCGGTTCCCGGCAGCGGCGTGAAGATGCACCAGCGGTTTTCGAACAGCTCGGCGAAACCCGCATCCGGGCCCGATTTCTCCGTACCTGCCAGCGGGTGCCCCGGAATAAAATGCACGCCTTCCGGCACATAGGGCTGCATTTGCGCAATGACGGAGGCCTTGGTCGAACCGACATCGGTGAGGATGGCGCCTTTTTTCAGCGCCGGCGCGATCTCTTGCGCCACCTCGCCCGACGATCCCACCGGCACCGAGACGATGATCAGGTCGGCATTGCGGACCGCTTCCCTGGCGTCGGTGGTGTAGCTCTCGCCAAGACCGAGCTCCTTCGCCCGTGCCAGCGTGGCCGGGCTGCGCGTCGCGATGGCGACATGGCGGGCCAGGCCCTCGCGGCGGATGATGCGGGCCAGCGACGAGCCGATCAGGCCGATGCCGACCAGCGCGATCTTTTCAAACATCGGTGCTGTCATTGTTTCAGCTTTTCAGGAATGTCGTGAGGGCATCGATGACGCCGCGATTGGCTTCTTCGGTGCCGACGCTCATGCGAAGCGCATTGGGAAAGCCATAGCCGGTAACGCGCCGCAATATATAGCCGCGCTGGGTGAGGTAGTCGTCCGCCGCCTCAGCCGAATGCCTCTTGTCGTCGGGAAAGTGGATGAGGACGAAATTGCCGACGCTGGGCGTCACGCGCAGCCCAAGCTTCGTCAGCTCTTCATTCAGCCAGGTAAGCCAGGTCTCGTTGTGCAACGAACTGCGCTCGACATGGGCGCGGTCGCGGATGGCGGCAATGCCGGCCTCGATCGCTGTTGCGTTAACGTTGAAAGGGCCGCGGATACGGTTGATGGCATCGACGATGTGCAGTGGGCCATACATCCAGCCGATGCGCGCGCCGCCAAGGCCGAGCTTGGAGAAGGTGCGGGTCATGACCACATTCTGTGCGCTGCCCGCCAGCTCGATGCCGGCCTCGTAGTCATTGCGCCTGACATATTCGGCATAGGCCGCGTCGAGCACCAGAAGCACGTTGCCCGGGAGCGTGGAATGCAGGCGGCGGACCTCCTGGAACGGCAGATAGGTGCCGGTCGGATTGTTGGGATTGGCGAGGAAGATGATTTTGGTCCGCGGCGTCACCGCGGCCAGGATCGCGTCGACGTCGGCGCGCTCCTCGGTTTCCTTCACAGCAACCGGCTTGGCCCCCGCCGACTGAATGTAGATCTTGTAGACCATGAAGGCATGTTCGGTAAAAATCGCCTCATCGCCTGGCGCCAGATAGGTCTGCGCCAGCAGGCCCAAAATCTCGTCGGAACCGTTGGAGCAGATGATGTTTGCCGGGTTGAGGCCATGCACCTCGGCGATCGCCTCGCGCAGCCGGCGGGCGGTGCCGTCGGGATAGACATCGAGCTTGCCAGCCACTTCGCGCGCGGCCTCGATCGCCTTCGGCGACGGGCCGAGCGGGTTCTCGTTCGACGACAATTTATGGACCTTGGCAACGCCGGCCGGTGCCGTGCTCTTGCCCGGCACATAGGCGTCGATGTCCATAATGCCCGCGCGGGGCGTCGGCCGTGCCTTGTCCGCTGTCTTGTCCATGTCGCAAATCCATCGAGAATGCCTCCGTCCGGAGGCCGCAGCGGAAATACAAGCCGTAGCCGCGAATGTCGAGAGGCGGGCAATAGCTGGCCGTTGACGCCGGGCCGCACGAGTTCTAGAAGAACGCAACAGTTCCGTGGTGATTTGGCCGGTCGGCTTGCAGCCACGTTAAACAACTCGCTAAAGGGCCGTTTGCGTGACGTAACCGGCTTTGCGATCGCATTGCCGGTTTTTTATTGCCTGACGGCGGGCAAGGAGAGTCACATGGCCGCGCTCCGCGCTACAAAAACCAACAACGAGGCCGACAACCCGTCGAGCCCTGTGTTGCGTTTTGGCCCTGACAAGCCGCTGAAGCTCGACGCCGGCACGCTTTTGTCGCCGTTCCAGATCGCCTACCAGACATATGGCGCCCTCAACGATGCCCGCACCAACGCCATCCTGGTCTGCCACGCGCTGACCGGCGACCAGCATGTCGCCAGCACCAATCCGGTGACCGGCAAGCCCGGCTGGTGGGAAGTGCTGATCGGTCCCGGCAAGATCATCGACACCAACCGCTTCTTCGTCATTTGCTCCAACGTCATCGGCGGCTGCCTCGGCTCCACCGGTCCGGCCTCGACCAATCCCGCCACCGGCAAGCCCTACGGCCTCGACCTGCCAATCATCACCATCCGCGACATGGTGCGGGCGCAACTGATGCTGGTCGACCATTTCGGCATCGAAAAGCTGTTTTGCGTGCTCGGCGGCTCGATGGGCGGCATGCAGGTGCTGGAATGGGCGTCATGCTATTCCGAGCGCGTCTTCTCGGCCCTGCCGATCGCCACAGGCGCACGCCATTCCTCGCAGAACATCGCCTTCCACGAGGTCGGCCGCCAGGCTGTCATGGCTGATCCGGACTGGCATGGCGGCAAATATTTCGAGCACGGCAAGCGCCCGGAAAAGGGGCTCGCCGTGGCGCGCATGGCCGCCCACATCACCTATCTGTCGGAAGCCGCCCTGCATCGGAAATTCGGCCGCAATCTGCAGGACCGCGAAGCGCTGACCTTCGGTTTCGACGCAGATTTCCAGATCGAAAGCTATCTGCGCCACCAGGGCATGACATTCGTCGACCGCTTCGACGCCAACTCCTACCTCTACATGACCCGTTCGATGGATTATTTCGACCTCGCCGCCGACCATGGCGGCCGGTTGGCAGATGCCTTTGCCGGGACCAAGACCCGCTTCTGCCTGGTGTCCTTCACCTCGGACTGGCTGTTCCCGACCGAGGAGAGCCGCTCGATCGTGCATGCGCTCAACGCCGCCGGCGCCTCCGTCTCCTTCGTCGAGATCGACACCGACCGCGGCCATGATGCCTTCCTGCTCGATGAACCCGAACTGTTTGCCGCCATCAAGGGCTTCATCGGCTCGGCGGCCCGCGCAAGGGGGCTCGCCTCATGAGCGTCAATGGCAGCCAGCGCGTTGACCTCGAAGTCGTGGCCAACCTGATACCGCCGCAGTCGCGGGTGCTCGATGTCGGCTCCGGCGACGGCCTGCTGCTCGAACTCCTGCAGGAGACCAAGCAGGTCGACGGCCGCGGGCTGGAGCTGTCACAGCGCGGCGTCAATGAATGCGTGGCGCGCGGTCTCTCGGTCATCCAGGGCGATGCCGATACCGACCTCGAATTCTATCCGGACAAGGGTTTTGACTTCGTCGTCCTGTCTCAGACGCTGCAGGCGACCCGCAACCCGAAGCTGGTGCTCGACGAGCTGCTGCGAATCGGCAACCGCGCCATCGTCTCCTTCCCCAATTTCGGCCACTGGCGGGTGCGGCTGTCGCTGTTCGTCAAGGGCCGGATGCCGGTGACCGCGGACCTGCCCTATTCCTGGTACGACACGCCCAACATCCATTTCTGCACCATCCGCGACTTCGTCAATCTGGTCGAGGAACTCGGCGCTTCGGTCGAGAAAGCCACCGCGCTCGACGGCAACGGCCAGAAGATCGGCCTGTCGATGCCATGGTGGTTCTGGAATTTCTTCGGCCAGCAAGCGGTGTTCTTGCTGAAGCGGTAGTTTGCCCCTATTCCAGCACATCCGTCGCCTTGTGCGGGTGCTGAACGCCATCGGCGATGATCACATCGGCGTGGGAGTTGTCGGTGCGCAAGGCCAGAATCTCCCGATAGGCTGATGAATCGTACCAGCCCCACGCATGCGCCCTGTCCGGAAACTCGATGACGATCAGGTGCCCGGGCCATTCGTTTTCGACCACGTCCATGTCGCCGCCGTGGACAAGGAAGCGGCCGCCGAACGGCTCCAATGTGGCGTCGATCCTCTGCAGATACTCGACAATCTGCGGGCCCATTGTGACTTGACGCATATGGGCGACGGCGTAGGCGGCCATGGCTGAACTCCCTGTGAGATCGAAGCCCGACGACCGGCTTCGTTGGCGCAATCTGCAGACATGATGGCCATCGGTCGATTACGTCTGGGGTAATCGGCCGGCTTACCGGCGTCCTGGCTCAACAGTTTGTGATGACATTGCCGCTGGTTTTTTGTAGCGTCGAATCGAATGCCATCCCGGGTAAGGCTTGGACGGCGACCATCAAAACCTCCGGCCTCCAGGCATTTGGGGGCACAATCGAAGCAACATGTCCAAGGCAACCGACCTCGCTCCGCTGATCTCGGTGATCACACCGACGCACAATCGCCGCAGCAAGGTGGTGCGCGCCGTGGAGAGCGTGCTGGCGCAGAATTTTCCCCGGTTCGAACACATTGTCGTCGATGACGGCTCGACCGACGGTACGGCAGCCGCACTTGCCGAAATCCGCGATCCACGGCTGATCTATGTTGGCTCGAAATGGCGCGGCGCCAATGCCGCCCGCAATGCCGGCATCGAGCGGGCGCAGGCGCCGGTGGTGACATTCCTCGATTCCGACGACGTCTATTTGCCGGATCGCCTGGCGCGGACGCTGGAGCAGTTCGACAACAATCCCTCGCTCGAAGTGCTGATCAGTTCCTTCGTGTCGCTGAAGGGCAATCGCCGCACCAACTGCGTCAACCGCGAGGCGCTGCTGAGCCGCGACTCGCTGGAGCGGGCCCTTGTCGCGCAGACCATCTTCATTGCCGGGTCGGCAATCACCGCCCGGCGCGAGTCGCTGCTGGCCATCGGCGGCTACGACAGTGACGTCACGCGCATGCAGGATCGCGAATTGTTGCTGCGCTTTGCCCGTCGCAGCGGCGCGCAGCTGTCCGAAGTGATCGACTGGAAAAAGTACAACTCGGAGAATTCGATCTCCGGTCGCCGGGACGGCTATGTCGAAGCCTATGCGAGCTTGATCGACAAGCACCCCTATATCGCCGACCGCTACCCCTACATTCCGCCTTACATGATCGCCCGGCAGCTCATCGCCGATGCACTCAAGGGCAGGGTTTCGCAGGCGTTCTCCGGCTATATGGCCAACCGGTCGTCGAAGGCGCTTGGCTATTCGCTGCCGCAGCTGTTGCGTGGCTATGTCGGCGGCCGGCGCTGGCGCCGCGATCTCTATGCCGAATTTCGCGACAAATACGGTGCACGGCCGGCCTGAAGTTTGCCGACAAGCCGAGCAGCGGCTTTCCCCTCCGAACTGCCTCAAACCTCATTTGTCGAGTTCCGGCAGATATGGGTCGGAATATAGCCGCCGGTCGCGTTCGCCCTGCAGGCAGTCCATGGGTGCGGCGGCATCGATCGGGACCACGGTCGCATCGGCGATGCCGCTCACCTCCAGGATCAACTTGCGGCGTATGGCGGTGGCGAATTCCGAGGCCACATAGATCGGCAAAACGAAGGAGCCGGGCCCACCGGTGACGCAGTCGTCATAATACTGGTCGAGATGGCTGAAGGTCGGCGACGGGCTGATCAGGATCGGCAGGCCGTTGATGACGATGCCCTTGGCCACCGCCGCATCGCGTGTCGTGGCGACGGGCAGCCCGGTGTTGTTGGGACCGTCGCCGGAAATGTCGATGACGCTGCGTGGCGCATCGAACCCCGTGCCCTCGAACAGCCCGGCGCCGAAGGCAAGCGCACCGGAAATCGAGGTGCCGCGAAAGCTGCGGAACGGCCGCGCTTCTATTCTGTCGGCGAAGGCGTTGGCGCTCTCTGCGCTGTCGATCACCTGCCAGGCGATGACGCCATCCTCGCGCACGACGCCCGCCCATTCGAAATAGGCAAGCGCGATGCGCCCGGTGGTTCCCGAGCGCACGGCCTTGATGAAATCGGGATGCCTGAGGGCCTCGACATAGCCAGCGCGCTGCAGCGCGAACTCCCTCTCGTCCATCGACTGTGAGATGTCGACGGCCAGCACCAGTTCGACATCCACGGCAACGGCCGGGGCAGCCACGGGCGTGGTGCAGGCAAGGCAAGCTAACAGACTGAACGCGTCGAGCATGGCCGCACCACCGATATTTCGATCCGTGATCTTCGCCGCGATCGCGGCGAAATAAAGCCCCTTCTACTTCTTTCGCCGCACGGCCGCTTTCGGCGGCGGGTCGATGGCGCCGGTCCTGACTCGGGCGGGTTTCAGTGGCGCAGCACCCGTATCCTTCACGATGTTCAATGCGCGTGGAAAGAAATGATCATTGTGCAGTCCGCGCCCGATGTTGAGGATCGCGGTTTCCGGCAGGCGTTTCTCCAACATGGACAGCACCCTTCGTAGCGAAGGACCATCGAACGCGTCCATCGCTTCGTCGATGATCACCCATTTCGGCTGCCGCAAGGCGAGCCTGGCGAAGGCCAGCGAGCGTTGTTCGTCATCGTTGAGTTCACGCTCCCACCGTGCGGAACGGTCGAGCGAGGATGACAGCCGCTCGAGCCCGACCTCGGCCAGCACCGCCCCAAAATCAGCATCGCCAGCCGGCGCCGAGCCATTCGGATGCAGCACTTCGCGTAACGTGCCGGCAGGAAAATACGGAACACGCGGCACGAAAATCGGCGTTTCTCCGGCCGGCAAGCCGATCCGCCCGCTGCCCCAGGGCCAAAGGCCGGCAATGGCGCGGAAGAACAATGTCTTGCCGGCGCCTGGATCGCCGGTGATCATGACGCGCTCACCGGGATGGATCTCGACATGGCTGTCTGAAAGTTTGGTGCAGCCCTCCGGCGAGGCCACTTGGAGCTTCTCGAAGGTCAGGCTGCCATTGGCGTTATCGCCGAATTCGATGCGCTTTTCCTTGTCGTGCAGCACATCGGTATCATCGAGCGCAATGCGGAAGTCGGCAACGCGCATCAGCGTGGCGCGCCAGTCTGCGATGCCGCCGATATTGTTGATGAACCAGCGCAGCGACGAGTGCACCTGGTTGAAAGCGCCGACCGCCATCATCAACCCGCCAAAGCTGATATCGCCTGAAAAATAGACCGGCGATGCCACCAGGATCGGCGCCACCACGGTGATCCAGCCATAGGTATCGGTCACCCAGGAAAGGTTGATCTGCGCTTTGTAGATGTTTCGCATCGCGCCCAGCACCGTGCCAAGGTCGATTTCGAGCCGTCTCTTGGCATCGGCTTCGCCGTGATAGAGCGCGATGGCGTCGACATTCTCGTTGACGCGCACCATCCCGGAACGCAGCTCGGCCTCGCGGGTGTAGCGGTCGCTGTTGAGGCGGATCAGCGGCCGCCCGACCAGCCAGCTCAGCCAGGAGGCGATGCCGGCATAGAGGAACGCGGCCCAGACCATGTAGCCCGGTATCGCCAGCGACCAGCCCGTTGATGTGGAAGACGAAGCCCGACGAGAGTTGCCAAAGCACGCCGACGAACGACACCAGCAGGATGAAGGATTGCAGCAGGCCGACGCCGAGGTCCGTCGACAGATCGGACAGATGCGCGGCATCCTGCTGCATGCGCTGGTCGGGATTGACGCCGATGGCGCCGGCATTGGCGAGCCGGAAGGCCCGCGCCGGCCGCATCCATTGGTCGATCAGGTCGAGCGTCAGCGCCTCGCGCAGCTTCAGCCGGATCATCTGGTTGAGCCAGGTCTGAGCGATGTTGAGCAGCAGCAGCGTGCCGGCAATCACGGCAAAGATCATCAGCTGATGCAGGAAGGCCGCCATGTCGCGACGCGCCAGCGCATCGTAGAAAGGCTGGTTCCAGCGGTTGAGCAGAACCTGGCCGATCGACGTCGCGACGATGACCGCCATAATGCCGACCGACGTCCAGACCAGCCACTTGCGCACCGGTGAGCCTATCAGCGCCCGTTTGATCGTCGCCACCTGATCGCGCAGGCTGCTGGCATCGACGGTTACCGGCTGAGCGGCGGCGGACTTGTCCGGTTGATCAGCCATGCACGAGGTCCTTGCGTTCAGAAGCGTTGCTGAAACCAGATGGAGAGACTTGAAGGCATCCGCCGCTCAAACGGACCGCGAATGCATCTGCGACAGATAGGTGGGAAAAACCCACGCAACACCAGTTTTCATGATGATCACGAAGGTGTCACCTGACGCGTCGTCGATGTCACCCCTTCCGCCCGGCGGCCAAGCCGCGTCGCACCGTGCGGTGACAGTACCGGCACGAAGACACGGCGCGAAGCGCGCTGCGCGACCGGCACGCCCTGATAGAGCCGCTTCTGCGCCTCGACCACGATGACGCCGGAAAAGATCGGCCAGAACCGCCGGCCGGCGCGCTCCAGCACATTGTGGAACCGCATCATGAAGCGCCGCGGCGATGGCGGGAAGAACAGCGCGTCGGACCAGGAAGCCGGCGTGAAATTCGCCTCGCGCAGCAATTCTGTCAGCTGGCCGCGCGAGAACGGCCGGCCATTGCCGAACGGCGTGTGCTCGAACCGCGCCCAGACACCGCGCCGGTTGGGCACGACGATGACGACGCGCCCTGCCGGCGACAGCACCCGCCAGATCTCGTTCAGCGTCTCGCGCGGGTTTTCGACATGTTCGAGCGAATGCACGAGCAGCATGCGGTCGATGCAGGAATCGACCAGCGGCAATTCCTCGTCGAAGACCAGCGCCGTAGCCGTCGGCCCGTTCGCCGGCCAGACGACGGCGCCTTGCGTAGCAGGCATGAAGGCAAACACCCGCTCGGCATCGGTGCCGAACCGCTCCAGCCACGGCAAGGTATAGCCGAGCCCGACCAGCCGCTCATTCGGCACTGTTGCCCATATTGAGGACAGCGCCATGGTGATCGAGCGTTCAGCCAGGCGGCCGAGCGTGGTCGAATAGAAGGAGCGGAGATCGACGATATCGGAATGCATGCGCGGGACGGTAGCTGCGATGCCGCCCAAGTTCAACAAAGCCGCCACGTTCTGCAAAGCTAGAGTGACATCGGCGGCCAAGCGCCCTATGTCTGCGCCAACAGATGGAGAGATGCCAATGCCCGTCGAAATCGAACAGTTCATGTGCCGCAGCGACAATTTCGGCGTGCTGGTGCATGACCCGAAAAGCGGCGAGACCGCCATTATCGACGCGCCCGAAGAAGCGCCGATCATTGCCGCGATCGAGCGTACCGGCTGGAAGCCGACGATGATCCTGACCACCCACCACCATGTCGACCATGTCGAGGCCAATCTGGCGCTGAAGGAGCGCTTCAAGCTGCGCATAGTCGGACCGGAGGCTGAAAAGGGAAAAATTCCCGGCATCGACGAGACCGTCGGGCAAGGCTCGGTCGTCCATCTCGGCGGCGAGCGGATCGATGTCATCGCCACGCCCGGCCACACTGCGGGCCATGTCTCCTATCATTTTCCGGCCTCGAAAGTGGCGTTCACCGCCGACACTTTGTTCGCGCTCGGCTGCGGCCGGCTGTTCGAATGCAAGCCGCCGGTGATGTATGAGTCGCTGAAGAAGCTGGCGGCACTCCCGGCGGACACGGTCATCTATTGCGGCCATGAGTATACGCTTTCGAACGCCCGCTTTGCGTTGACCGTCGACCCGACCAATTCGGCGCTCAGGGAACGCGCCGCCAAAATCGAGACCCTGCGCGCCGACAACAAGGCGACGCTGCCGACCACGATCGGCGAGGAATTGTCGACCAATCCGTTCCTGCGCTGGCACGACCCGGCGATCCGCAAGCATCTCGGTATGGAGGAGGCCTCCGACGCCGAAGTGTTCGCGGAAATCCGCAAGCGCAAGGACAATTTCTGAGCATCGTTCCGGGATCAGCCATGACCAGCGCCGCTGAAATCATCGCCATGCTTGGCCTCAAGCCGCATCCGGAAGGCGGCTGGTATGCCGAGACCTTTCGCGACGGCGCCGGTGGCGCGCGCGGCCATTCGACGGCGATCTATTTCCTCCTTGAACAGGACCAGATTTCGGCCTGGCACCGGGTCAAGGACGCGGCCGAGGTCTGGCACTTCCATGCCGGAGCGCCGCTGGCGCTGTCGATGTGCGAGGAAGGTAGTCCAATGCTTAACCAGGTGATCGAGCAGGTGCTCGGCATTGAGCTTGCGGCGGGCGAGCGGCCGCAGATCGTCGTGCCGGCCGGCTGGTGGCAATCGGCGCGCAGCCTCGGCGAATGGACGTTGGTCGGCTGCACCGTGGCGCCGGGCTTCGACTTCGCCGCGTTCGAAATGGCCGAGCCGGGCTGGGAACCTAGCGTAGCAAAAAGCCGAGCGTAATTGCCAACTGGGCGGCATAGTAGAGCACCCAGACCGCATAACGGATGCCGGCGCGATAGGGTGCTATTGCCGGAACCAGAAATTTCTCCGCGGCAAGCAGCCCGTCCGATGCCATGAACATAACAGCGCCGCCGATGACCCACGGATTGTCGAGCGTCAACGCCGAGATGCCCATCGCCAGAATGGCTGCGATATAGACGCCGATTGGCACCCGCAGGCGGGGGCCGACACGGCGCCAGAGTGCCGCCAGCATGACGACTGCGAAGGCCGCCATGGCCAGCGCGATGACGCCGCGCCATGTCTCGGCGCTGAGCACATCCAGCCCGCCGCCGCTGCGCAGGAAGAGCGGCACATAGAGGACATGCGCCGCAAGGAAGCTGGCCAGCCCGCCGAGGAAGGCCTTTTCGCCGTCACGCGACAGGAAGGCGTCGCCGACGGCGCTGAGCGCCAGCGCAGCGACGAGCAACAGCGGCCCACCTTGCATGAAGGCGAGCGCCGCAAGCATGGCCACGGCCAGCGTCTTTGCCGCCGAGCGGGCCAGCGTCGGCCGCATATCCAGGGTGAAGGCGTAGATCACTGCCGCCACCAGCGAAAAAATCAATGTTGCATTTGCGTTGGCGTCGATGCCGCCGGCAAACGGCATCGTCATGCGCTTGCCCCGCCAGTTGCCGCCTTGCGCAGGAACAACGATTTCGCCGCCAGCGCCGCGCCGCCGGTGATCAGCACGCAGGCCGCCAGGATACGCAGCGACGGCTCGGCAACGCCCGCCGCGATCAGCACCAATGTCGACAGCAGTGGCGCCGCATAGCTTGCCGCGCCGAGCACCTGGATGTTGCCGCGCTTTACGCCGATATCCCAGGCGTAGAAGGCCGCGCCCACCGGCATCAACCCCAAACCAAGCACCGCCAGCCACTGGCCGGGACCATCGGGCAGCACCGTCTTTTGCAGCAGAAGCTGGCAGACGAGAGACAGGGCTGCCGTGGCGGCGCAGAACCAGGTGACGATCGAGGTCGGCACCGCCGGAAAGCGCCGCGACAGCAGCGAATAGGACGACCACAGCAGCGCACAGACGGCCGCCATCGCATAGCCGAAGGTGTAGCGAGCATCGAAGGCGAGGCCGCCACCCTTGGTGACGATCAGCACGGTCCCGGCGAGCCCGAGCAGCGCGCCGACGACATGGTTCCAGGCCAGCTTCTCGCCCGGCATCAGCGCTGATCCCAGCACGATCAGCAGCGGCCACAGATAGGCGATCAGGCTTGCCTCGACCGCCGGCGCGTTGCGCAGCGCGGTGAAATAGAAGAAATGGTAGCCGAACAGTCCGGCAATGCCGATCACCCAGACCTGGCGTGGGATCTTCAGGCTTTTATCGGTCGCCGGCATGAACAGCCGGGCAACCAACCCGACTGCGGTGCCGATGGTGAAGGTGATGGCCGAGAGCAAGAATGGCGGCACGGCGCCCGACGCATCGGTGAGCAACGCCAGCAGCGCCCACATGGCGACCGCCGAGAAACCGATCAGTGTTGCGCGCCCCATGCCCGTCTCCGGCGACTCGCCCCATTCTATTCGGGTGGGCGCGTCTATTCAGTAGCTTCGAACCGCCCCGCGCTGACAGTCAAGGTGCCGATCTGCGTCCCGACCGTGGCGTGGATCGGCGCATATATGCCGGTTTGGCCGAGCGGTGCAAACGTCACCATCATCTGGCTCTTCTTCTTCAGGTAATTCAGCGCCTTGCGGCCCTTGCGGTAGCCTGCCACCGGCTCGAAGCTCATCTTGCAGGTAACGGTGTCGCCCTTGTAGCCCTTGACCGAGATTGATCCTTTCGAGGCGTAGGTCAGCGTCAGGTCGGCGCGCATCTCGCCGTCATAGAATTTCACCTTGCGCCCACAGACCTGGTCGAGGCTGTCGGAATGGATGACGGTAGCCGCCATCGGATCGAGCACCGATGCCAGATCGTTGCTGCCCAGCGGTATCCAGTTTTTGGGATTGCGCTTTTTCGGCTCGGGAATGACCTGGGTGGCGGTCACCGCGCCATTGGCAAAGCGGATATCGACCATGGAAGCCTTCTTGCCGGACTTATAATCGGCGCGAAATACCTGTGGCTGCATCTGCTTGCCCAGGATCTTGCCCTTTGACGAGATCGTGCCGCTCGTGTCGTCGAACAAGGTGGCGAGACCCGCGCTGGAGACGGTGCCGTCTATGGAATAGCTATCGCCTTCGTAGTGGCTGGAAAATGTCGCCTTGGCCACGGAAAGGCCGAGGAACGACACCGTGTATTCGCCCTTGAAGGACTGTGCGGCGGCTGCGGGCGCGGCGGCAAGGGTTGATGTTGGCAAGGCGGCGACAAGTATGGCGACAACGGCATGTGACGGGCGAAGCATGGCGGGCTCGGTCCTTGATTTTTTTAACCGGAGGCGGGCGACTCCGGCTTGAGATGTCCCTGTCCGACCGCTTATAGGCTGAATTCCGGCCTTTATGTGAAACGCTCGTCACAGTCGTGGGCAAGCCGGAGCTTGACGCATTGGCGAAATGCAACTATGGAACGCCAACTTTTCCATAAGGCCGCCTGACTGAAACCGCGCGCCACCCGGCGCGGGCGAACAAGGTTTGGCAGGCTAGACAGAACTGAAGGTTAGAACCATGTCCCGCACCTGCGAACTCACTGCCAAGGCAGTCCAGACCGGCAACAATGTGAGCCACGCCAACAACAAGACCAAGCGCCGCTTCCTGCCGAACCTCGTCAATGTGACGCTGATTTCGGAAGCGCTGAACCAGAATGTGCGCCTGCGCATTTCGGCCAACGCGCTGCGTTCGGTCGAGCATCGCGGCGGCCTCGACGCCTTCCTGGCCAAGGCCGACGCCAAGGAATTGTCGCAGCGCGCGCGGCTGCTGAAGAAGCAGATCGCCAAGAAGCTGGCCGACCAGCCCGCCGCTTAACGATATCAAGGCGGGGGACGACCGCCCTGAGCATCGGAGCAATCCGATGCTCAAAACTTCTAAGGCAGCAGCATCGGAGCAATCCGATGCTCAAAACTTGCAAGGCAGCGCGATCCGGATTTCGGCTAGCGCCTGGCTGGTTCCATTACCCAGGATAAAAAAATGACTTCCTTCTCGCGATATCTGCCCTTTGTGGCCGCCATGGCGCTTGTCGTCGTGGCATCGAACATCCTCGTGCAGTTCCCGATGCAGGGCCAGGCCGGCGGTCTGTCGCTGGGCGACATCCTGACCTGGGGCGCCTTCACCTATCCCTTCTCCTTCCTGGTCACCGACCTTGCCAACCGCCGCTACGGGCCGACCGTGGCGCGCCGCATCGTCCTTGTCGGCTTCATGACCGCTGTGGTCTGCTCGATCCTCGTCCCGCCCTTCCTGTTTCGCCATGGCCTGATCGAGTTCGAGACATCAGCCGACCGGCTGGTGCGCATCGCCGCAGCTTCCGGCGCGGCCTTCCTTTGCGCGCAATTGCTCGACGTCACCGTGTTCAACCGGTTGCGCCGGCAGAGCTGGTGGCGCGCGCCGATCGTCGGCACGCTGGTCGGCTCGGTGTTCGACACCCTGGTATTCTTCAGCATCGCCTTTTCGGCCGCCTTCGCTTTTGCCGGCCCGAACGACAGCTTTGCGCTGGAGACGGCGCCGCTGATGGGCGGGCTGCCGGTCGAGTCCATGCGCTGGGTCTCCTGGGCGCTGGGCGACCTCTCGGTGAAGCTGATCATCGCTGTTGTGGCCCTGATCCCCTACCGGCTGCTCGCCGCCCACTGGAGCCAGCAGGACGTGGCTGTCTAGGCCATGATCCCTTGGGTCCAGCTCGGCTCGGCCAAAACGCCTGACGGCGGACAGGAACTGCGGTTAAAGCAGCGCGGCAGCGAATTCTCGATCATGCTCGGCACCAATGAGCTGATGAACAGCCGCCTCAGCGGCTCCGAGGAAGCGCTGGCCAAACTCTCCTGTGAAAAGATCGGCGGCCGCGCCCAACCGAAAATCCTGATCGGCGGCCTCGGCATGGGTTTTACGCTGCGCGCTGCGCTTGCCCAATTGGGCGCCGACGCAGGCATCACCGTTGCCGAGCTTGTCCCTGCCGTCATCGCCTGGGCGCGCGGCCCGATGGAGGCGGTCTTCGCCGGCTGTCTCTACGATCCCCGTGTGACGGTTCGCGAAGCCGATGTCGGGCACATCATACGATCCGACAAGGCCGCCTGGGACGCCATCCTGCTCGATGTAGACAATGGCCCCGAAGGCATCGTCTACAAGGGCAACGACGCCCTCTATGGCGCTGCCGGCCTCGGCGCGGCGCGTGCAGCGCTCAGGCCCGGAGGCGTGCTGGCTGTTTGGTCGCAAGGCCCCGATGCCGGCTTTACACGTAGGCTCAAGCAGGCGGGCTTTGTCGTGGACGAGGTGAAGACGCGCGCCAATGGCAAGCGCGGCGCGCGCCACGTCATCTGGATCGCCACCAAGCCTTAGGGCTCTCAATCCTGGTGCAGGATGAATTCCAGATAGAGGTTGCGCTGCAGGATCGAATGGTTGTCGTCCGAGATCAGCGACACCATCAGCGCTCTGTCATCGCGGGTCCAGACGTCGAGCCCTTCCATATTGTCGATCTGGTAGCCCATATCGGCTTCCATCAGCACCGGCCCGTCGGCAACCGCGCCCTTCTCGACGCTTTCGCCATAGATGCGTCGCAGCCGCATCCTGACACCGCCGGCCATCGAGAAACTGCGCTCCAGCAGCAAGAGATCGCCATTCGGCAGGAAAGCGCCGTCGGTGATGTCGAAATCGCCGTTGCGCTTGACCGTGAAGACGCCCTTGTGCGGCCCTTCGATGATGGCGGCATAGATGTTGCCAGCCTTGTCCAAGCTCTTTTCCGAGACCACGACGAGGCCGCCCTCGTGCTGGCCGTTGGGATTGGCGTGGGTGACGGTCTCGAAACCGCGGTTCTGTCGCAGTTCGCGGGCTGGAACCAGAAAGTTCAGTTGCTTGAACGGCGCCGTCATGTTGCTGGGGTCGATCTTGAACTGGGCGACGCGGTGATCGCGCTCGAAGCCGACGGTGGCGATGCCGTCCTTGACTGCAAGGCCCTCGGCATCGACTTCCCATTTCCTGTCGATCGGCCGGCCCTTCTCATCGACCATCTGCTGCATGCGGAAATTCTGGATGCCGGACGGCCGCTTGTCGGCATCATGGGTGATCGAGCCGAAGAACCAGAAGCCCGTATCGGCGACGCCGATGAAATCGCTGCCGGGTTTGACGAACCGAAATGCCGACAGCGCGCCGAAATCGCGCGTCGTCGAGTTCATCTCAAGACCGCCGACGAATTCCAGCGGCCCAAACTGCTTGTCGGCGCTGCCTATATGGAAGGTGGTGATCGGCCGCGCCGAGACTTGGACCGGCTCGACCGCGCTTGGGCCGGCGGCGATGGCCGGCGCAAACGCCATGCCGGACAAGGCAGTGACCGCGAAGAGCATCTGCCGAAACCCGCCGCGCAAGAAAATCATCCGGCGCGCCGGTAGCCGCCGCGGCGTGTATCGCGCACGTTTTCCTCGGCGAACAGCGAGGCCAGCTGCTCGGTCATGGCGCCGGCCAGTTCCTCGGCATCGACGATGGTGACGGCGCGCCTGTAATAACGGGTGACGTCGTGGCCGATGCCGATGGCCAGAAGCTCGACCGGCGAGCGCGTCTCGATCAGCTCGATGACGGCGCGCAGGTGCCGCTCGAGATAGTTGCCAGGATTGACCGACAGCGTCGAATCGTCAACCGGCGCGCCGTCCGAGATCATCATCAGGATCTTGCGCTGTTCGGGCCGGGCGATCAGCCGGCTGTGCGCCCATAACAACGCCTCGCCGTCGATGTTTTCCTTCAGCAGGCCCTCGCGCATCATCAGGCCGAGATTGCGCCGGGCGCGACGCCACGGATGATCGGCGGATTTGTAGATGATGTGGCGCAGATCGTTGAGCCGGCCGGGGTTCGGCGGCTTGCCGTCCTTCAGCCACTTCTCGCGAGCCTGTCCGCCCTTCCACGCGCGCGTGGTGAAGCCGAGGATCTCGACCGAGACGCCGCAGCGCTCCAGCGTGCGCGCCAGAATGTCGGCACAGGTGGCGGCAACCGTGATCGGCCGACCGCGCATCGAGCCCGAATTGTCGAGCACCAGCGTCACCACCGTGTCGCGGAATTTGGTGTCGCGCTCCTGCTTGAACGACAACGGCTGCATCGGGTCGATGACGACACGAACCAGGCGTGCCGGATCGAGATAACCCTCTTCGAGGTCGAAATCCCAGGAACGGTTCTGCTGCGCCATCAGGCGGCGCTGCAGCCGGTTGGCGAGCCGGCCGACGACGCCGGAGAGATTGGCCAACTGCTTGTCGAGGAAGGCGCGCAGCCGGTCGAGTTCTTCCTCCTCGCACAGCTCTTCCGCACCGACCGTCTCGTCGAAGGCGGTGGTGAAAACCTTGTAGTCGATCTCTTTCGGCAGGTTGGCGAAGGGGTTGTCGTTGCGGCGCGCCTCGCCCGGCGTTTCGGCGTCCGCATCGTCATCGTCGGAAAGATCGTCGGCAGTGGCGTCGGAGGCCTCAGTCTCCGACGACTGTTCGTCGTCGGCGGAGGCCTCGGCATCCTCTGACTGCGACTGCTCGGAGCCGGAATCCTCTTCGCCGCCCTCCTCGCTCTGCTCCTCGCCTTGCGGCTGGTTGTCGTCATTGTCCTCGGAGTCTTCGGTTTCCTGGTCGTCGCCGAGTTCCTCGGCCATCTCCATGGATGCAAGCATCTCGCGCACGACGCGGGCAAAGGCCTGCTGGTCGCCAAGCTTGGCCGACAGTCCGTCGAGATCGGCCTTGGCTTTTTCCTCGACCCAGGGCCGCCAGAGGTCGACCAGCCGTTCGCCGCTCTTCGGGATCGGCCGTCCGGTCAGCTTCTCGCGCACCATCAGCGCCAGCGCTTCCTCGATCGGCGCGTCGGCCTTGTCCTTGACGTCGACAAGGTTGGCCTTGGCGTATTTGTCCTCCAGCATGGAGCCGATATTGTCGGCGACGCCCTGCATGGCGCGGCTGCCGATCGCCTCGACGCGGGCCTGTTCCACGGCGTCATAGATCGAGCGCGCCAGCTTGCCTTCCGGCGCCAGTTTGGTGTGGATGCGCTGATCGTGGCAGGCGCGCTTCAGCGCCATGGAATCGCCCAGGCCACGAGTAATCGCGATGTCTGTCTTGGACGCTTTCTTCGGCAGTTCGGGCAGTCGGGCGCGGCTGCCGGCGAGCGCCGGGCGGTCCTTGGCGAAACCGACTTCGAGCTCCTTGTCGCCGGCGATGGCGCGCATGCAGACGGTGACGGCACGCTTGAAGCTGTCGGCTTCAGACCCCGTCTTCGACTTGTTGCGCGTGTTGTCGCCCGGACCCGCCATCAAGGCTCAGCTTACCCCAGCACCACGTTGGCGGCGCTCTCGGGCAAATCCTCGCCGAAGGCGCGCTGGTAGAACTCGGCCACCACCGAACGCTCCAGCTCGTCGCACTTGTTGAGGAAGGTCAGCCGGAACGCCATGCCGATATTGCCGAAGATCTCGGCATTTTCGGCCCAGGTGATGACGGTACGCGGGCTCATCACGGTCGACAGATCGCCATTGATGAAGGCCGAGCGCGTCATGTCGGCGACGCGCACCATCTTGTTGACGATGTCCTTGCCCTTGCCGTCGCGATAGTGCTTGGCCTTGGCCAGCACGATGTTCACCTCATTGTCGTGCGGCAGGTAGTTCAGCGTGGTGACGATCGACCAGCGATCCATCTGCGCCTGGTTGATCTGCTGCGTGCCGTGATAGAGGCCGGTGGTGTCGCCGAGGCCAACGGTGTTGGCGGTCGAAAACAAGCGGAACGCCGGATGCGGACGGATGACCCGGCTCTGGTCGAGCAGCGTCAGGCGCCCCGATGATTCCAGCACGCGCTGGATGACGAACATCACGTCCGGACGGCCGGCATCGTACTCGTCGAAGCAGAGCGCGACATTGTGCTGGTAGGCCCAAGGCAGGATGCCGTCGCGGAATTCGGTGATCTGCAGGCCATCCTTGACGACGATGGCGTCCTTGCCGACGAGGTCGATACGGCTGACATGGCTGTCGAGGTTGACGCGTACGCAGGGCCAGTTAAGGCGGGCTGCGACCTGTTCGATATGCGTCGATTTGCCGGTGCCGTGATAGCCCGAGACCATGACGCGGCGATTGTAGGCAAAGCCGGCAAGGATCGCCAGCGTCGTCGCCTTGTCGAACAGATAATCCGGATCGATGTCCGGCACATGTTCCGAGGTCACCGAATAGGCCGGCACCACCATCTTGGACTCGAAGCCGAATTTGTCTTTCACTGACACCGTCGTGTCGGGCAAATTGGCGATGTCGCGATCGACCTTGTTCATCTCTATCCGAGTCTCCACGGGCGAAATGCCTGATTTCGCCGGCAATCGTTTTTGTCCGGGGGCGGTCTTAGAGCCTTTTCCACCCTTATGAAAGTTGGAAAACGACACGAACCGTTAGGTCGCTCAGCACAAACCCGCCTGCTTGAGCACGCGATAGGCCTGCAGCACATCGCGGAACCGGTCTTCCGAACCTCTATCGCCGCCATTCGCATCCGGATGGTGGCGCTTCACAAGTTCCTTATAGCGCGCCTTGATGTCCTTGCCAGTCGCCTTTGTATCAAGGCCAAGCGTTTCCAGCGCCTTGGCCTCAAGCGGCTTGGCCTTGCGCTCGCGCGCCTCGCGCGGGTCCTTCGGCCCTTTGAACAGATCGAAGGGATCGCGCATGCGGTTGTAATAGCCGGCGCGACCGGAACGCTGCTGGGCGAAATCGGGCGAGGAGCGCGTCGAGGCGCCGGCGACGCCCATCTTCCATGTCGGCCGGTGGCCGGTCATCGCTTCCTTCTGGAAGCGGGCTATCTCGGTGTCCGGCACGCCGGAGAAGTAGTTGAAACCCTTGTTGTATTCGCGCACATGATCGAAGCAGAACTGAAAATACTCGCCTTCCTTCATGCGTCCGACCGGCGCCCGGTGGGTACCGGCCTCCTTGCAGCCGTCCCACTGGCAGATCGGCGAGTGCGACTTCAGCTCCGCATCCTTGTCGGGACGGACCCGAATTTTCTCGAAATATTTGGGGTACGGTTTCATCTCACCCATTTATGGGCTGTTCGCACGTGCGAAACAAGAATTGACATTTTCGCGATCATCGCCCTAACCGCTGAATCGCGGCATAAAGCAGGGCGAATGGCGATTTTTGAGGCGGCCCGGCGGGATCGATCCCCGATTTCCCGATCACGCCTTGCAGATATGGTGAAGGGAGATGGCGATGTCCATACAGGCGACGATGGAAGACAAGCTGAACAAGGCGTTTTCGCCGGAGCGGCTGGCGATCGTCAATGAAAGCCACCTTCATGCCGGTCATCACCACCACGGCTCCGACGATCACGGTGCCTATGACGGCACCGGCGAGACGCATTTTCGCGTCCGCATCGTCTCATCCGTCTTTGCCGGCATGAGCCGCATCGACCGCCACCGCGCCGTCAACGAATTGCTCGCAGCGGAGCTGCAAGCCGGTGTCCATGCGCTGGCAATCGAACCGGCTGCACCCGGCGAAAAGACCCGTTGGTAAGTCTCTCCGCCTCAGATCACCGCTTCGATGAGAAACGGTCCCGGACGCGACAGGGCACTGTCGAGCAGCGCGTCGAACCGCTCGCACGTGTCGGCGCGGGCCGCCTCGACGCCCATGCCTTTGGCCAGCGCAACCCAGTCCAGCGCCGGATGGTCGAGATCGAGCATGCGCCTAGCGTTCTCGCCGATCTCATTGACCCCGACATTCTTCATTTCGCCATGCAGGATGGCGTAGGTCCGGTTGGAAAAGATGATGGTCACGACGTCAAGCTTTTCCCTGGCCTGGGTCCACAGTCCCTGCACCGTGTACATGCCGCTGCCGTCGGCCTCGAGATTGATCACCTTGCGGTCCGGGCAGGCGATCGCTGCTCCTGTCGCCATCGGAATGCCGCCGCCGATCGATCCGCCCGTACCCATCATGTAGTCGTGCGGCGCCGCAAAGGCGGATAGCGCGAAGAACCGTCTCGCCGAGGTGACCGCTTCGTCGCAGACGATGGCATTGGCCGGAAGTTTGCGCGCCACCGACAGCGCGATGGCATCGTCCGTCAGTCTGCCGCTCAGCGTCGGTTCGTCTGGAAAGGCGGTTGCGGCGGCGAATTGCTGCGTCGGCTTGATGCCGACCTCGGCAGCCAGCGCCTCCAGCGCCGCTTTCAGATCCTGGCCATGCGCCGCCAGCGAAAGCACCTTGCAATCGTCCCGAACCAGCCGCCCGGGCTTGCCGGGATAGGCGAAGAAGGCAACCGGCTCCTTGGCGCCGACCAGCACCAGCAAATCGATATCCCGGAGCGTGGCCGTCGCCGCATCGACCGGATAGGGAATGCGGGTCGGGGCGAACCGCCCGCGGCCGCGCTGCATGCGGGCGATCAGAACCTCACTGAACAGCCTGACATCGCTTCCCGATGAGATTCTCCCTGCGATTTCAAGTCCATCGGCGCGCGCCGCCTGCCCACGCAACACCATGCCGACACGGCCCGGCGCGGCGCGGATTGCTTCGGCGATCGTGCGCACAACAGCCATGTCGACGGCGGGCGGCGGCTCCAGCTCCACCTTGCCAGGTGAAATCGCAGCAACTTCGCCCCAGGCGGCATCCGCAGGCAGGATCAGCGTCGTGACGCCAGGCGGCGTGAGTGAGGCGCGGAAAGCCGCCTCTGCGGCCGGCACAATATCGGCCGGCCCCTTGACGCGGCCAACCCAGTTCGACATCGGCGACGCCAGGCCTTCTATGTCGCTGGTCAGCGGGGCATCGAGCGGCAGATGGTAAGAAGCATGGTCGCCGACAATGTTGATCATCGGGCTGCGCGCACGCCTTGCGTTGTGCATGTTGGCCAAACCGTTGGCGAGACCCGGTCCGGTATGCAGCAACGTTGCTGCCGGGCGGTCGGTCATGCGCGCATAGCCGTCGGCGGCGCCGGTCACCACGCCCTCGAACAGGCCGAGCACGCAACGCATCTGAGGTTTGCGGTCCAGTGCGGCAACGAAATGCATTTCGGATGTGCCAGGATTGGCGAAGCAGACCGTGACGTCATTGGCGAGGAGCACGTCGCACAGCAGATCGGCGCCATTCATGATTTTCTTTCCCAATCGACAATTCAGGAACAATTGCACCTGTAGGCGCCGGGTCGGCAATGTCCCGCCGGGGCTTTTGGTCTGATCCAGGACGCCTCGCGGGGATCCGGCGATCAACCGACGGTCCATTCAAGGAAGGCCAGCATCGCGGCGGTCAACGCGTCGCCGTCCTCGCCGAAGTCGTGATTGATCGACATATGCGTGTAGGCGTTGCCGTCGAACAGCGTCACTTCAGTGCCGATGGCGCGCAGGCGTTTGGCAAAGCCTTCGATTGGTCGTCGCGGCCTTCGGCGCGCGAATAGGCGATGAAGGTCGGCGGATGCTTGTGTCCATCGAGATAGCTGGCCGGCGACAACGCCGCCCATCAGCGCCGCAGCACCGGGCAACCCGCCATTCCAGCCACTCCGAATGTTTCCTCCCAAGCCTTCTACCCGGATTGCAGCCACTCTCCTTCATGTGAAGGGAACCAACAATGCTTTCCGACAGTTGAAGGTGATGAGGCGATTGGAATCCAGATCGGCTCCGAGGGCAGAACATCATGCGTGCAACCCAATCCGACGTCTTCGATCTTTTTTCGGAAATTTATGCCAATGCGGCGGACGAAGAGGTCAGCATCCAACAGTATCTTCTTGCCTGTCGGGAAGACAAATCGATGTACGCTTCGGCGCCCGAAAGGATGGTCGACGCAATCGGCGAACCAAAACTGGTTGACACCAGCAAAGACGAGCGCCTCGGCCGCATTTTCGCGAATCGGACCCTCAAGATCTACCCTCATTTTTCCGACTTCTATGGAATGGAGGATACGATCGAGCGCATAGCTGGATATTTCCGCTATGCCTCGCAGGGGCTCGAAGAACGCAAGCAGATCCTCTATCTCCTCGGCCCGGTCGGCGGCGGCAAATCCTCTCTGGCCGAGCGCCTGAAGAAACTGATGGAGCAGCGCCCGATCTACACGCTGAAGGTCGGCAACCAGATCAGCCCGGTTTTCGAGTCGCCGCTTGGGCTGTTCCATCCCGATCACATGGGTGATCTGCTAGAGGATAAATACGGCATAGCCCGGCGCCGGCTGAACGGATTGATTTCGCCATGGGCGGCCAAGCGCCTCGACGAATTGTCTGGCGACATTTCCAAATTCAGCGTCGTCAAGCTGATGCCTTCGCGGCTGCGCCAGATCGGCATTGCCAAGACCGAACCTGGCGATGAGAACAATCAGGATGTCTCGGCCCTGGTCGGCAAGGTCGACATCAGGCAATTGGAAAATTTTAGCCAGTCCGACCCCGATGCCTATTCCTATAGCGGTGGCCTGAACCGGACCACGCAAGGTCTGCTTGAATTCGTCGAGATGTTCAAGGCACCCATCAAGGTTCTGCATCCGCTGCTGACCGCGACACAGGAAGGCAGCTACAACGGCACTGAAAATTTCGGCGCCTTTCCCTACCAGGGGATCATCGTCGCCCATTCCAACGAGTCGGAATGGCAACAGTTCAAGAGCAACAAGAACAATGAGGCGTTTCTCGATCGCATCCTGGTGGTCAAGGTACCCTATTGCCTGCGGATCACCGAAGAGAGGCAGATCTATGAGAAATTGCTGCGTGAGAGCGAGTTGGCCGCCAGCCCCTGTGCCCCTGAAGTTTTGGACATCCTCAGCCGCTTTGCAGTTTCGACGCGCTTGGCCGAGCACGACAACTCGCCGCTCTACACCAAGATGCGCGCCTATGACGGCGAAAATCTGAAGGAAGTCGATCCCAGGGCAAAGTCGGTCCAAGAGTATCGCGACGCCGCCGGCGTCGATGAAGGCATGACGGGCGTCAGCACGCGCTTTGCCTTTAAGATCCTTTCGCAGACATTCAACTTCGATAATGAGGAGGTGGCCGCCGATCCTGTGCATCTGATGTACATTCTGGAGGAGGCGATCAAGCGGGAGCAGTTCCCGAAGGAAACGGAAGCGGCCTATCTTGAATTCATCAAGTCGGAGCTTGCGGCGCGCTACGCCGAGTTTATCGGCCACGAAATCCAGAAGGCCTATCTGGAGTCCTATAGCGAATACGGCCAGAACCTCTTCGACCGCTACATCGCCTATGCGGATGCCTGGATTGAGGACCAGGACTACAAGGACCCCGACACCGGCCAGATCCTCAACCGGGAGATCCTGGACAACGAACTTTCGCAGGTCGAGAAACCGGCAGGCATCGCCAATCCCAAGGACTTCCGTAACGAGGTGGTGAAGTTCACTCTGCGCGCTCGCGCAAGAAACCACGGCCGCAACCCGTCATGGACCAGCTATGAAAAACTGCGCGAGGTCATCGAGAAGCGGATGTTCGGACAGGTCGAGGACCTCTTGCCGGTGATCAGCTTCGGCTCCAAGCAAGACAGCGTTACGGAAAAGCGCCATAACGAATTCGTACAGCGCATGATCGAGCGTGGCTACACAGAACGGCAGGTACGCCGGCTGGTGGACTGGTACATGCGGGTGAACAAGGCGGGTTGACAGAGCCGGATGGTTCCATGCCGATCTTCATCGACCGTCGCCTGAACCCCAAGGACAAGAGCCTTGGCAATCGACAGCGCTTCCTCAGGCGTGCTCGCGAGGAGTTGAAGCGGAGCATTCGCGATCAAATCCGCACTGGCAGGATCGCCGACGTGGATACCGAGCACGCCGTGCCCATGCCTGAAAGGAAAACGGCCGAGCCGAGCTTCAACGATGACAGGGCCAGCGGACGGCGCCGACACATCCTTCCGGGCAACAGGCATTTTTCCCCTGGAGACCTGCTCCCGAAGCCGCATGGGGGCGGCGCGGCGTCGTCGCCAGGAAACACGGCGTCGGAAGACGATTTTCGTTTCGTGCTGTCACGCGAGGAGGTGCTCGAACTCTTTTTTGAGGATCTCGAACTGCCCGACCTGGTTAAGCTCAATCTCAAGGAAATCCTTGCCTTCAAGCCGCGCCGGGCCGGCTTCGCGGCAACTGGTTCCCCGACCAACATCAATGCCGGCCGCACGATGCGCAACAGCCTAGGCCGGCGCATTGCGCTGAGGCGCCCCACGCAGCAGGAACTGGAGGCGATCCTCCGGGAAATCGTCACGCTTGAGTCGGCCCCGGCCGGCGCGGCGGTGCGCCAGCGCATCGCGGAATTACGCGACGAGCTTGACCGGCTGGAGCGACGGCGCAGGCGAATTGCCTTTGTCGATCCGGTCGATATCCGATTCAACCGCTTCGACGCCCGGCCGGTGCCGAATGCCAATGCCGTCATGTTCTGCCTTATGGACGTGTCCGGATCGATGGGCCAACGCGAAAAGGACTTGGCCAAACGCTTCTTCGTGCTGCTGCACCTGTTCTTGAAACGGCGCTACGAACGCACGGAGATCGTCTTCATCCGCCATACCCATGAGGCGCACGAAGTGGATGAGGACACGTTCTTCTACAACACGCAGAGCGGCGGTACGATCGTCTCCACCGCGCTCGACGAAATGCACCGCATTATCGGCCAGCGCTATCCTGCCAGCGAGTGGAACATTTACGCCGCGCAGGCCTCTGACGGGGACAATTTCACCACCGATTCCGAGCGATGCATAGAGCTCATGAACGGCAAGCTCATGCGCCTGTGCCAGTATTTCGCCTATGTCGAGATCATCGACGAACGCGAGAGCCACATATTCGGTGCTACCGAAAACGGGACGTCGCTTTGGCGCGCCTACAGTACGATCGAGCTGAAATGGCCCAACTTCCAGATGAGCCGCATCGCTGCTCCCGCGGATATTTACCCGGTCTTCCACCGGCTCTTCGCCAGGCAGCCGGTGGCCATCAAGAGCGCTTGAGAGAGAGAGATGGTCAGGCGAGCCAACGAAACGAATTTGTTGTTTTCCGGTTCCGACTGGAATTTCGAGAAATTATCGCGGGCTTTTGAAGAGATCGAGGCGATCGCGGTCGACGAGTTGCATCTCGATACTTACCCGGTCCAGATGGAGATAATCTCCTCCCAGCAGATGCTCGACGCCTACTCATCTATCGGCATGCCACTGATGTATCGGCATTGGTCGTTCGGCAAACATTTCCTTCACCAGGAGCTTCTTTACCGTAAGGGTGGTCGGGGGCTGGCCTATGAACTGGTCATCAACTCCAATCCCTGCATCGTCTACCTCATGGAGGAAAACACCATGGCGTTGCAGGCCCTTGTGACGGCCCACGCGGCGCTTGGCCACAATCATTTCTTCAAGAACAATCATCTGTTTCAGCAATGGACCGACGCCGGGGCAATCCTGGGTTATCTGGACTTCGCCAAGGGCTACATCGCCCGGTGCGAGGAGCGGCACGGCCTTGCAGCAGTGGAGGCCATTCTCGATTCCGCCCATGCGCTGATGGAACAAGGGGTGTTCCGCTACCACCGGCCGCCAAAGCTCTCGTCGGAGCGACAGCGCGAAGGGCTTCGCGAGCGCCTCGAATACGAAGAGCGCTCCTACAACGATCTGTGGCGCACGCTGCCGCCGTCGCAGAACAAAAACAAGTCCGGCAATGAGGATCAAGGGATGGCGGAGCGCAAGAGATCGCTCAACCTTCCCGAGGAAAACCTCCTTTATTTCCTCGAGAAGAACAGCCTGATCCTGGAACCCTGGCAGCGCGAGATCATCAGGATCGTCCGCGTCATCGCGCAATATTTCTACCCGCAGCGACAGACTCAAGTCATGAATGAAGGCTGCGCCACCTTCGTGCATTATACCCTCATGAACATGCTATTCGATCGTGGCCGGATCGGCGAAGGTGCCATGCTCGAAATCCTGCGCAACCATTCGAACGTGATCTTCCAGCCGGCCTTTGACGATCCCCGGTTTTCAGGCATCAATCCCTATGCCCTCGGCCTCGACATGATGCAGGACATACAGCGCATTTCGACCGAGCCGACGGCGGAGGACCGCGACTGGTTCCCGGACATTGCAGGACATGGCAACTGGCGCGAGGTCCTGCTTGAGGCCTGGGCCAACCACCGCGACGAATCCTTTATCCGCCAGTATCTCAGCCCGAGCTTGATCCGAAAATGGCGGTTCTTCGTGCTTGGCGATGGAGCCGACAAACCGCATTTCGAAGTCGCGTCGATCCACAACGAACGTGGCTATCACAAGATACGCGCCCAGCTAGCCCACAGTTACGACCTTGGAGCGAATCGGCCGGACATCCAGGTGATTGATGTCGACCTGCTCGGCGACCGGCAGTTGCGGCTGCAACACAGGGTAAAGGATGGTGTTGTGCTCGAAGGGGCCAGCCGTGACGCGACGCTCCGCCATGTCCGCAGCCTCTGGGGCTACGAGGTCAGCCTGGTCGCAGTTGACGCTCAAACCGGTGCGACAATCCACGAACGGTCTACGAGCCAGATCGCGGCATAAGCTCGGCAAAGAGCGTCCTGTTGCGGGCCTGCTCGTTACCTCAGGCTTCGCCCGCCGGCCTGATCCTGATCCTTGCGATCCGGTTCTTGTCGCGCTTCATCACCACGAAGCGCTTGCCGTGGAAGGTGAAAGCCTGCTTTTCCTCGGGGATCGACTGCGTCTCGTGGATGACCAGGCCGGCAATGGTGGTCGCTTCCTCGTCAGGCAGGTTCCAGTCGAGCGCCCGGTTGAGATCGCGGATCGGCACGGTGCCGTCGACGACCACGGAACCGTCCGCCTCCTGCTTGACGCCCTGAATGTCGACATCGTGCTCGTCGGCGATCTCGCCAACGATCTCCTCGATAATGTCCTCCAGCGTCACCAGCCCTTCGACCTCGCCATATTCGTCGACGACGATGGCGAAATGCGCCTTGGCGCGCAGGAAGGCGTTGAGCTGTTCCTGCAGCGTGGTGGTGTCGGGCACGAACCAAGGCTTCGAAGCGATCTTCATCACGTCGATCCGGGAAAAGTCGTTGCCGACTTCGTTCAGCGCTCGCAGCAGGTCCTTGGCGTGCAGCACGCCGACAATGTTGTCGAGAGAGCCTTTCCACAACGGCATGCGGGTGTGGGGGCTCTGCAGAATCTCGCGCACCACCGCTTCCGGCCCATTGTCGGCATTGACCGAGCGCATATTGGTACGGTGGACCATGATGTCGGAGACTTCGAGTTCGGCGAGGTCGAACAGCCCGCCGACGCGGTCGCGGTCCTCTCGCACCATCTGGCCGTCGCGGCGGAAATCGTCGACCGCGCCGCGCAACTCGTCCTGGGTCGAGCGCTGCGGCTCGATGCGCGACAACTCATAGCCGAACATGGCAAGCAGGCGCGTGCGCACGGCCAGGACAAGCAGGATGAGGATGGCAAGGACGGCGACGACGGTCCAGCCGGGCTCGTTGATCATCGCGGCCGGCTTTCCTGGCCCGGGTGGTTCTCCCTGAGGAACGAAAGTACTTCCGACGCCGGTACATCCTTGGCAATAAAAGCCTGGCCAACGCCGCGCGTTAGGATGAAGGTCAGCGCGCCGCGCGACACTTTCTTGTCCTGGGTGATGAAGCCAAGCAGCGCCTCGGCATCGGGCAACTCACCAGGGATGTCGGCCATCCGCCAGGGTAGACCGACGGCGCGAAGATGCGCCTCCACGCGCGCCGCGTCGTCCGGGCTGGCCAGATTGAGCCTTGCGGAAAAGCGGTGCGCCAGCGCCATGCCGATGGCGACGCCTTCGCCATGGACGAGGCGGGCGCCATCATACTGTGTGGCGCCTTCCAGCGCATGGCCGAACGTGTGGCCAAGATTGAGCAGTGCGCGGTCGCCGGTTTCGAACTCGTCGCGGGCGACGACATCGGCTTTGGCGCGGCAGGCCTCGGCAATCGCCTCCGCCCGTTCCGCACCACCGGCGAACACCTTTTCCCAGTTCGCTTCCAGCCAGGCGAAAAACGCCGGTCGGTCGATCAACCCGTATTTGGCAAGCTCGGCATAGCCGGCGCGAAATTCGCGGATCGGCAGCGTGTCGAGCACTTCGGTGTCGGCCAGCACCAGCTTCGGCTGGTGGAAGACGCCGACCAGATTCTTGCCGCGCGGGCTGTTGATGCCGGTCTTCCCACCGACCGAGGAATCGACCTGCGCCAGCAGCGAGGTTGGAATCTGGACGAAATTCATGCCGCGGCGCACGATGCCGGCGGCAAAGCCGGTCAGGTCGCCGATGACGCCACCGCCGAGCGCAATGACGACATCGCCGCGCTCCAGCTTGGCGGCGAGCACGCCGTCGACCACCTCTTCGAGGTGGGCAAAGCTCTTGGTCTTTTCGCCGGCCGGCAAAGTGATGACGGCAGGCTGGATGCCGCCTGTTTCCAGACCGGCCTTCAGCGCGTCGAGATGTGCCGCCGCGACATTGTCGTCGGTGACCACCGCCGCCCTCGTGCCGGGCAGGCGGCGCGAAATCTCGGCGCCGGCGCGCGCCAAAAGGCTAGGGCCGATCAGGATGTCATAGGCACGCTCGCCAAGGCCGACCTCGACAGTGACCGGTTCGCTCACAGCCGCACCTCGCCCGGCGCAGTCGGAGCCGGAATGCCGAAATGCCCGCACAGCGCGTCGACAACCTCCGTCGCAATGACCTCCTTGCGGTCGTCGCGTGTCGGCACGGTGATGTTGGACGTGGCATAGACCGGGTAGCGCTCGCCCATCAGTCGCTCGAGCACGGCGCGCGGATCGGCGCTTTTGAGCAACGGCCGGTTCTGCTTCTTGGACACGCGTTCCATCAATAGGTCGATCTCGGCCTTCAGCCACACCGACACGCCATGCCCGGCGATCGCTTCCCGCGTCTGCGCATTCATGAACGCGCCGCCGCCGGTCGACAGCACCTGCGGCCCACTCTCCAGCACGCGCAGGATGACGCGCTGCTCCAATGCCCGGAATTCGGTCTCGCCATAGCGTTCGAACAGTTCCGGCACCGTCATGCGCGACACGGTTTCGATCTCCTGGTCGCTGTCGACGAAGGGCAGCGACAGCATCGTCGCCACCTTGCGGCCGATCGCCGTCTTTCCGGCGCCCATCAGGCCGACAAAGACGATCGAGCGGCTGCCCAGCCTGTCGAGCAGCGCGGCATGGCTATCGCCGGGAGGATTTGCTGGTAACGCGTTCATGAGACCATGCTGTTTCTAAGCCGTCTTTGCCGGCGTATCGACATCAAAAGCCCGTTTGCGTCAAGCACAGCGCCTTTCGCACGCAGAGCCCTTCGTCCTTGAATTGACGGAATTAGCGTCCCATAAGGACACAGGGCTTGGAATCGCAGAGCAAGAAGACGGGCGAAGATTGATGCCGACACTGTTCCGCTTTGTCGTGACGATGATGATTCTTGCCGGCATTGCCTATGGTACGATGGTGGCGTTGGCGATGTTCGTCGAGCCGAAAAAAGCCGAAATCACCGTGCGCATTCCACCGGAAAAGCTGAACCCCAAGAAAAACTGACCCAAAACTGACCCCTGGAACATGAACAGCGCGGCTCGCATCGAAGCCTTTCTCGAGATGATGAGCGCCGAACGCGGTGCCGCTGCAAACACGCTGTCTTCCTACCGCCGTGATCTCGAAGACGCTTCGCAGCAGATTGCCGGCGGGCTTGCCGCTGCCGCCGCAGCCGACATCCGCGCCTATCTCGACGATATCGCGGCGCGCGGCTTTGCGTCGACGTCGCAGGCGCGCAAACTGTCGGCGATCCGCCAGTTCTTCAAGTTTCTCTACGCCGAGGGCTTGCGCGGCGACGACCCGACCGGCACGCTGGACAGTCCGAAAAAGGGCCGGCCGCTGCCCAAGACGATGAGCGAGGCCGATACCGGTCGGCTGCTCGACCGCGCCGCGCTTGAGACAGGCGATGCCGTCAATGGTGACCGGGTGGCTGCACTGCGCCTGCACGCTTTGGTGGAGGTGCTCTATGCCACCGGCTTGCGCGTCTCCGAACTAGTCGGCCTGCCGGTGACCGTCGCCCAGCGCGACGACCGCTTCTTCATGGTGCGCGGCAAGGGCGACAAGGAGCGCATGGTGCCGCTGTCGGCCAAGGCCCGCACGGCGATGCGGGCTTGGCTCACAGCCCGGGCCACGGTGCCGGCTTTCGCCGACAGCCCGTTTCTGTTCCCGGCCGCCGGCGACAGCGGCTTTCTCTCCCGGCAGGTCTTTGCCCGCGATCTCAAAGGCCTTGCCGCGCGGGCCGGCATATCGGCGGCGAAAATTTCGCCGCATGTGCTGCGCCATGCTTTCGCCAGCCATCTCCTGCAGAACGGCGCCGATCTCAGGGCGGTGCAGCAGCTGCTCGGCCACGCCGATATCTCGACCACGCAGATTTACACGCATGTGCTGGAAGAGCGGTTGGTGCGGCTGGTCAACGATCATCATCCGCTTGCCGACTAGGCCTCATATCGCTATGTGAGGGCAACGTGCCCGCGCGGAGCCTACATCTGCGCGATGTTTGCCTTCCGACGCATCGGTCCGCTCAAGAATGTACAATTACCTCGATTTCGAAAAGCCGGTGCAGGACCTTGAACTCAAGATCCTCGAGCTGAAGAAGCTTGCCGAGAATGGCGAGGCGGTCGACGTCGGCGACGAAATCAGCCGGCTCGAGAAGCGCGTGCGCGACGCGCTGCGCGACATCTACAAGGCGCTGACGCCGTGGCAGAAGGTGCAGGTCGCGCGCCACACCGACAGGCCGCATTGCCTCGACTACATCAAGGGTCTGTTCAGCGATTTCACGCCGCTCGCCGGCGACCGCAATTTCGGCGAGGACCAGGCGATCATCGGCGGCTTCGCCCGCTTCCGCGGCGAACCGGTGGCCGTCATCGGCCAGGAAAAGGGCTCCGACACGGCGAGCCGGCTCAAGCACAATTTCGGCTCGGTGCGCCCTGAAGGCTACCGCAAGGCCGTGCGGCTGATGGAACTTGCCGACCGTTTCCAGATCCCACTTCTGACGCTGGTCGACACCGCCGGCGCTTACCCCGGCGTTGGCGCCGAGGAACGCGGCCAGGCTGAAGCCATCGCCCGCTCAACCTCGGCCTGCCTCGGCCTCAAAGTGCCATCGATTTCGGTTGTAATCGGCGAAGGCGGTTCGGGCGGCGCCATTGCGATCGCCACCGCCAACCGCGTCTACATGCTGGAACACGCCATCTATTCGGTGATCTCGCCGGAAGGCGCTGCCTCGATCCTGTGGCGCGACACCACGCGCTCGAAAGATGCGGCGACCAACATGAAGATCACCGCCCAGGACCTTCTGGAAATGAAGATCATCGACGCCATCATTGCCGAGCCGCTCGGCGGCGCCCAGCGCGCGCCCGAAACGGTGATCGCCGCCACCGGCGATCTCATCGCCAAGACGATGAAGGATTTTGCCGGCGCCAACACCGATTTTCGCGAACAGCGCCGCGAAAAATATCTGGCGATGGGCCGCAGCCTCTGATTTTGGCCGGCAGCGCACCGCAATGTGGCGTCAAGGAGCAATTTCGCCACAAAAATGCCGCCGCATTCGGCTCAATAAAAAATCCGTGACACCGGGCGAATTGCCGTGGGGGGCGCCGTCCGACGCTTGCGGTAAGGAATTTTCAAGGTTAACGGGCTTAGGGTCCGTCAGTGTTCAGCATGCAGGCCCGGGCGCTATCCGGCCGTGCCGCGAGAAAAAGACATAGCCGTATCCATGTTTACCAAGCTTGCCCGCACTGGACTCCTGATCGCCGCGCTTGGCGTTGCCGGCTGCAACGATTCCTCGATGAAGAATTTTGCGCCGGAAGCCAGCAAGCCGCTGCCGGACAAGATCCTGGCCGACATGAAAGCCAAGGGCATGATCCGCACCTCGTCGGTGATGGCTCGCATCTTCAAGGAAGAAGGCAAGCTCGAAATCTGGAAGGCCAAGACCACCGGCCGCTACGAGATGGTCGCCAGCTACGACATCTGCAAATGGTCGGGCAAGCTCGGCCCAAAATACACCGAGGGCGACCGCCAGGCGCCGGAAGGTTTCTATACGGTCCGCCCGTCGCAGATGAATCCGCGCTCGAACTATCACCTGTCCTTCAACATCGGCTATCCCAACGCCTATGACCGTGCCAATGGCCGCACCGGCGCCAATCTGATGGTGCACGGCGCCTGCTCGTCGTCGGGCTGTTATTCGATGACCGACCCGCAGATCGAGCAGATCTACGCTTTTGGTCGCGATGCCTTCCAGGGCGGCCAGACCGAGTTCCAGATCCAGGCCTTCCCGTTCCGCATGACCGCCGCCAACATGGCGCGCTACCGCAACGACCCGAACTATGAGTTCTGGAAGATGCTGAAGGTCGGTTACGACAATTTCGAGATCACCAAGGTGCCACCGAAGGTCGATGTCTGCGACAAGCGCTATGTCTTCAACCAGGTGGCGCCTGAGGGCACGACATTCGATCCGACTGGCGCATGCCCCGCGACCACGCAGCCCGATTCGCTGAAGAGCGCACTCAACGCCTATCAAAGCAGCTATGACGCGGCCTTCACCGGCGCGGTCAAGGCCAGCGTGCCAGCGCCCAAGCCAACCATTGCCGGCATCAAGGAAGCCGCCATCGTTTCAGACTGGTCGAAGCGCCGCGCCCGGGGCGAGCGCGTGCCGATCGAACCGCCGTCGCTGAATTCCGACGGCACGCTGACCGAGACGGCGCGCATGGGCCGCATCGATTCGCCCGCCGGCCGCAAGATGGCGGCGCTGGACGCAGAGAAGGAAGCCAAGCGCAAGGCCGAGGAACAGCGGGTTGCTGCCATCGAGGCTGCGAAAGCCGCCAAGGCCCAGGCACTGGCTGAAAAGCAAGCCGCAAAGGCCCAAGCGCTGGCCGAAAAGGAAGCAGCCAAGCAGGCCCCCCAGCAGCCGGTCGCCACTGCGAGCGTCGAGGCGGCGCCTGCGGAACCGCCGGCGGACGAAAGCCGGATGTCGAAGATCAAGAACAAGCTGCTAGGCATGTTCGGCGGCTGAGGTTTTTCGCCTTGCCGATGCATGTCGCCCAAAAGTGCGCAGCGGTTTTGGGACAAAGACATGCATGAAGACAAACAAACAAATCACACCGCGATCTATGACCTCAAGGGCCTGAACTGCCCCCTGCCCGTTCTCAAGGCGAAAAAACGCCTGGCGGCAATGCAGCGGGGCAGCCGGCTTTGGCTGGAGACCACCGACCCGCTGGCGGTCATCGACATCCCCGCCTTTTGCGCCGACGCTGGCCACCAGCTTGTTGAAACATCAGCCGTCAGCGGCGGCCACCGCTTCCTGGTCGAACGCGGCGCATAGCGAGCCTGACAATCAGCCCCCGGCTATCGCCAGCGGATTGCTCTCCAGCGCCGCGCGATCCGGCGTGTCGATCGACGGCCGGTTGGTGAAGGCGGAAAACAGCCGGCGCACATAATCTTCCGGCATATCGAGCGTGATCAGCACCAGCCTGGTGCCGCGTTGGCCGTCCGGCCAGGCCAGCAGCCGCGCCGGCGGATGCAGGATCTTCTGCACCCCGTGGACGACAAGCGGCCGCGACGGGTCCTCCGCAAGCTCGATGACGCCCTTCATCCGCAAAAGCTTGTCGCCATGCGCAGAACGCAGCAGGTCGAGGAACATCTCGATCGCCGAAAACGGCACCGGGCCGTCATGGACCAGCGAGTAGGAGCGCACGCGGGAATCGTGGCGGTGGTGGTGCTCATGTTCGCCGTGATCATGATGATGGTGGTGCTCATGGGCGGCTTCTTCGCCGAGCCAGCGCCGGACATCGGCGGATTTGGTCGCCGGATTGTAGAGGCCGCAATCGAACAGCGCCGTGACGCCGGTTCGGCCGTCGCCGGCCTCCAGCACCACGGCGCCTGGATTGAGCTGATGGAGTCGCGTTCGCAAAGCATCGACGTCGCCGGGATCGCTGGCCAGATCGACCTTGGTCAGCACGATGCGATCGGCGACCGCCACCTGCTTGACCGCCTCGACATGGCCGTCGAGCGTCGCATTGCCGTTGACCGCGTCGACCAGCGTGATGACGCCATCAAGTCGGAAGGCCTGCACAAGGGCGGGATGCGCCATGATCGACTGCAGCACCGGCGCCGGATCGGCGAGCCCGGTGGTTTCGACGACGACGCGGGCAAGGCGGGCGATACGGCCGGTCTGCAGCCGGTCAACGAGGTCAGCCAGCGTATCGACCAGTTCGCCGCGCACCGTGCAGCACAGACAGCCGTCGGACAACTGGATGATGCCGTCCGAGGCCTGCTCGACCAGCAGGTGGTCGATCGCCACCTCACCGAATTCGTTGATGATGACGGCCGTGTCGACCAGTGCCGGATCTTTGAGCAGCCGGTTGAGCAATGTCGTCTTGCCGGCGCCGAGGAAGCCGGTGACCACCGTGACGGGTATCGGAAAGCCAGCCATCGCCTAGTTCGCGGCTTTGACCAGCTGGTCGCCCTGCACCGCGGTTGCCTGGCCCACCACGGCCGGTTCGGCGCCCTTTGGCGCCGGAATGTCTGGCCGCCAGCTCGGCAGCGGCACATCGGCATATTCCTGGCCGCCCTGGTCGAGCATCGCCTTCGGCGCCGGCCCGGTGGCGCCGCCGAGGCCCACGGCAACCAGCGTCGGCACGTGGTCGAGCTTTTCCTGATAGGGCGATTTCGGCACGTCGGCACCCTTCGCGGCCACCGGCGGAGCCGCCTCGGACTGCTCGTGCGGCGCCTTCTTCCTGCAGATCTCATCATGCATGTCGTTGGGTGACATTGTATCGCCATAGGAAGGCATGGCCGCGACCGTGAGCCAGTTCGGGTCGGGCATGGCAAAGCCCTGGTCGAGCAGCCTGGCGGCGGTCTCGGCACGGCTGATCGCCGATTTTTCGCCGAGCACGACCGCGACCAGCGTGCGGCCATTGCGTGTCGCCGAGCCGATCATGTTGAAGCCCGAGGGA
Source organism: Mesorhizobium sp. M1004 (assembly GCF_040318795.1). Lineage (NCBI taxonomy): Bacteria > Pseudomonadati > Pseudomonadota > Alphaproteobacteria > Hyphomicrobiales > Phyllobacteriaceae > Mesorhizobium > Mesorhizobium sp. M1004. The sequence goes on along the minus strand of NZ_JAMYNB010000003.1, from coordinate 359,401 downwards.
CAGACGAACCCGGTTTTCATGCCGTCGGCGCCGGGATAGCGCCCGATCAAGAGATTGTAGTTGGAGATCGCCTTCTTGCCGACGGCAAGGCCTTCGATCGAGAACCAGGGGGCGTATTGCGGGAATTCCTTGCGGATCGCCATCACCAGCAGGGCAAGATCGCGCGCCGTCGTATACTGCTCTGGCGAAAACAGTCCGTTCGGATTGACGAAATGCGTTCCGGTCATGCCGAGCCGCGCCGCCTCCGCATTCATGCGAACGGCGAATCCGGCCTGCGAGCCGCCTATGTTTTCGCCGATGGCCATGGCGATATCGTTGGCCGATTTGACCAGCATCATCTTCAACGCATTGTCGAGCCGCATCACCGAGCCCGGCTTGAAGCCCATCTTGCTCGGCGGTTCGCCCGCCGAATGCTTGGTCACCTTGATCGGTGAATCGAGCTGGACCTCGCCGGCGGCAATCGCCCGGAAGGTGACATAGGCGGTCATCAGCTTGCTCAGCGAAGCGGGATACCAGCGCTTGAATGCGTCCTGGTGCTGCAGAACCTTGCCGCTGTTGAGGTCGAACAGGATCACCGGATTGGCCAAAGCTGGCCCAGCCAGCATGGGTAGCGCCAAGCCGCCCGTTAGCAGTAATTTGAGGATATGGCTGTGCCGCATCATGGAATCCGAAATCGCCTCTTGCCGTAGTCGCCCCTGGCTCCGTAAGATTTCGTTACGCGATGGCCAGCATGACCTGATCCGGCCCTCAATTTCCGGATCACATTGTCTGGGGTGCTATTTACCCTATGTGACGCCAAGATGGCAAAGTGCCAAGATGGCAACAAGCATGGCAATCACAATTGCAATCAAGCAGGCCAGATCGTCTGCTCCAACAGCGAGATGGAACCATTATGCCGATTCTCAACCGCGCCGCCGAGATGCAGGATGAAGTTGCCGGCTGGCGACGCCATCTGCACCAGACGCCAGAACTGAATTTCGATGTCTTCAAGACCGCCGCCTTCGTCACCGAGAAGCTGAAGGAATTCGGCTGCGACGACGTGGTGACGGGCCTCGGCAAGACCGGCGTCGTCGGCATCATCCATGGCCGCAAGGGGCAAGGCGCGACAATCGGCTTGCGCGCCGACATGGACGCGCTGCCGATCAACGAGATCACCGGCAAGCCCTATGCCTCGACCATTCCTGGCAAAATGCATGCCTGCGGCCATGACGGCCATACGGCGATGCTTTTGGGCGCCGCCAAATATCTGACCGAAACGCGCAATTTCGCCGGCTCGGTCGTGGTCATCTTCCAGCCGGCGGAAGAGGGCGGCGGCGGCGGCAACGAGATGGTCAAGGACGGCATGATGGAGCGTTTCGATATTTCGCGCGTCTTTGGCATGCACAACATGCCGGGCCTGCCGGTGGGCCAGTTCGCCATCCGGCCGGGCCCGATCATGGCGGCGACCGCCGAGTTCACCATCACCGTGAAGGGCCGCGGCGGCCATGCGGCGATGCCGCACGGCACGATCGACCCGATCGTCATCACCAGCCAGTTGGTCGGCGCCCTTCAGACGGTCGCTTCGCGCAGCACCGATCCGGTCGAGGCGGTGGTGGTTTCGGTGACGAAGTTCCACGCCGGCGACGCCTACAACGTCATTCCCGAGACCGCCGAGATTGCCGGCACGGTGCGCACACTGAAGAAAGAGATCGCCAAGAAGTCGGAAGAGCGCATCCGCACCATCTGCGAAGGAATAGCCACCGCCTTCGGCGCGACGATCACTGTCGACTATGACGCCAACTATCCCGTGACCTTCAATCATCCGGAAGAAACGGTCTTTGCCGGCGATGTCGCGGCACATGTCGCCGGCGACACCCAGGTCCACCGCGCCATCCAGCCGGTGATGGGCGGCGAAGACTTCTCCTACATGCTGGAAGCCCGACCTGGCGCCTTCATCTTCATCGGCAATGGCGAGACCGCCGGCCTCCATCATCCGGCCTACGACTTCAACGACGAAGTCATACCGCACGGCATGAGCTACTGGGTGAAACTGGCCGAAACGGCGCTGGCAGCCTGACCTGCCCCGACGAAAGGCCGGCCGATTAGCCTTCGGCCGGCCTCTTCATTGCCTTCGGCGAGCCTCTTGGCGAAACGATCGGAAGCGGCTATGTGTCGGGCCGCGTGGTCCCGTAGCTCAGTAGGATAGAGCGGCAGATTCCTAATCTGTAGGTCACAGGTTCGATTCCTGTCGGGATCACCATGCAGTCACCGTAAATATGGTCTCTATCTGCTGGCTCGAAATTCGGTCGACTTATCCCAGGGTTAGCCGGACCGTTCTCCCAACAGCCGGGCAGATCCGCTCAATCGGTCTCTGTTTCCGCCGAGTTTTCAAGGCCCGTCTCTCTGACCAGCTTTCCGTGCCCTATTGTTTTCGTAGTTGATGCAGAGAGATCGCCTGTGGGCTGTACTAAAAGCCCAGAAGGGACTGCTGCTGGTTCCAATCAACCGGAAGATCTGCGAGCCGAGCGAGCCGCCGGGCGGTTAGGCTGACAGGTTGATTGCCCGCCAAAATGTTGTCCACGATCGCCGGAGAGAGGAAGGCTAGTGGCAATGCCTTGCTTAGGTCAGCGCGATGGATACCGGTAGCTTTCGAAAGTTCAGAAATGCTTCGAGCCGAGCCGTTTGTGAGCGCCGACAACATCGAGTGTGACCTTGCCAGCAGTTTGACGAGGCTCGGATCAGGAGCCTTTTCACGCTTTGGTCGATCTCCAATGATCAAGCGTGCCTCATTTCCACGCCTCTGAATCTGGCATGCGATGGTGATCGTATGAGTCTCCACTGCGATGACAGGTTGCTGGGGGTCCTTTGCGCCAATACCAGCGCTCTGGGATTGTACGATTGCTCTCACCAAAGCAGCAGGGTTGATTGCGAGCTCAATTGTCTGGGACGAAAGCGTTATCCTCAGGATCGCGCTTTTGACGATCAATCTACGCTTCGCATTACATCCTGGCGAGTCGCTCAAGAGCCCGTCCGCCTCGCTCAAGCTGCTCGCGATCGCCTCCTTAGAGGCGTATCGCTCGATCCATTCGGCCAACAGCGATTTGCCTTTGAGCAAAGCGATTAGCTGTTGGTCGACGAACGCTTCCAGTTCGTCAGCCGGAACTCTCCAGCCGGTATCGTCCTTGCGCCGAGCGACCTTCAACCGATTGGAGATGTAGTAGCGGTAGCGCTTGCCATGGTTGCTCGCATAGGCAGGGCTCAGCCGATCGCCGGTTTCGTCGAAGATGAGGCCTGTAAGCAGGTGCAGATCTGCGACATTCGATCGCGATCGGCGTTTAGGCCCTTGCTCCTTCAACAGTACCTGAACCGAAGCAAACAATTCCGCGTCTACGATCGGCTGGTGAGCGCCTTCGTAGCATGTGTCTTTGTGACGAGCCTGGCCGATGTAAACGGGGTTTGAAAGCAGGTGATAGAGTCGCCCACGACTGACCGGGGATCGAAGTGGCGTGGATCTGTCCACCGTTTGGCTTTGATTCAGCTCATCGGCTAAGGCCAGCACTGACTTCAATTCCAGATAGCGCGGGAATATCGACCGGACGATTGTAGCTGCTGGTTCATCAACCACCAGCTTCTTATCAACTGCACGGTAGCCGAGCGGAACGGTACCGCCCATCCACATACCCTTCTTTCTGGATGCAGCGATCTTGTCGCGGATGCGCTCTGCGGTCACTTCCCGCTCGAACTGAGCGAATGAGAGGAGCACGTTGAGTGTCAGCCTGCCCATCGACGTCGTGGTGTTGAACTGCTGGGTGACAGAAACAAAAGACACACCGTGAGCATCGAAGGTCTCAACGATCTTGGAAAAGTCCATCAGCGACCGCGTGAGCCTATCGATCTTGTACACGACCACCACTTCGATTCGCCTGTCACGAATGTCTTGAAGTAGGCGCTTTAGCGCTGGCCTCTCCATGGTCCCACCTGAGATGCCGCCATCGTCATAGAACTCTGGTACCAGCTTCCAACCCAGACCGACCTGCGAAGCGATGAAGGCCACGCAAGCTTCGCGCTGCGCATCAAGTGAGTTGAATTCCTGCTCAAGACCCTCTTCGGTGGATTTGCGGGTGTAGACGGCACAGCGCAGTTTTTGCTGGTTGCTCATAGCCCAAAGAACCTCGGACCGGACCAGTGAGCGCCAGTGATCTTGCGGGCGATAGCGGAGAGCGACCGATAGGACTTACCTTCAAACAGAAACCCTTCCGCGGTCACGTCGACGACGTGAGTTTTGCCATTCCAATCACGCAGAAGGCGAGCCCCCTTCGATAGAGACCGACGCTGCTTCGCAGCTGGGTCGGCATTTTTACCATCGCCCTGCATCTCATTTGAAGTCACCGACGCCGAGCCTGATGCCGTTCCCGATCCATTGATGCCGACCTGTCGCACTGCTTCGGCGAAGCGCCTCTTTGTCTCAGGCGACAAGCCTCCGAGCCTCTTCGCTTGCAGATGCCAGGCGGCCGCTCTCACTAAGAGGTCACGCCGCACCCCGCTCGGCGGCGGGCACCCATAGATCTTGATCCACCGAGCCACAAGCTCGTCGCGAGAGAGGTCGCCAAGCGCGGCGACCTCCAGTTGAAGCTTTGGTTCGATAGCCATGGCTTCAATCAGCCTTGGCCTTGCCGACGAGCCGATAGCGTCGAACCCCGTCCTTGCCGACTTCGCTGACTAAACACAAGCCCAGCTTCTTCTTCACCGTCCCAGAGAGAAACCCGCGCACCGAATGAGGTTGCCAACCGGTCGCGTCTATCAAGGTCGCGAGCGTCGCCCCCCTTGCCAAGCGAAGCTTCTTCAAGACGGTGTCCGTCTTCGTGTCGGCGACCTTGAGATTCTTACTTTTGGGTGCGACATCTACCGGAGTGAAAGACAGTTTCCGAAGGCGCTTCCGCGGCGTCGCAATCGCTTGAGCAGGGGCGGTTCTCAATCTCTCCAATTCCACAGCCCTCTCCCTGGTCATTGTCGGTAACGAGCATAGCTTTTCTCCATCAATACCGGCGTCGGACCATCCGACGCCTGTACTGGCTGGAGCCCGCACTGGGCGGGCATAAACCGAGAGGGTCTGCGTCGCCCGGCCCCAACAGCAATGCTTGCGGCTTGAGCAAAGTCCAGTGCGACAGAGAATTATTTTCGGCTATCGAACGATTGTTGATGGGCCAAGTTACCCGCGACAAATCTATCAGTTCTTAAACGGTGCAACCTGCTCTTTGTGCCTCATCCCCACTGCGCAGACTCAAACGCGTTGATGAAGGTATCAGCGATGCGGGTAGACTCGATAAACACGCCGATCTCGTTGAATGGCTTCTTTTCGCTGGGGTCAACCGATAGCCAATTGAAGCTTGACACCGCAAGGCAGTTTGAATCCCACCCCAAAACCTTTGCATGCAGTCTCGGCCTTTGCACAGGGCGCAACGAAAGTCCGGCTGAGGCATACTCTCGCGCGATTTGGGTTGCTTCTATGCCCGACATAGCTCCCGTTGTGCGTCCGTAATATGCAAAAACCTCAATGTGATCCTCATCCTTATTTTTTGTCCCTGCGATGAGCGGATAGAGTGTGACTGCCTTGCCTGCGACTCCAATCCTGTGGCTTGTGACGAAAGCACGACGTTGGTAGCGATCACGTGCATCTATTGGGACCTTTGCGTGATCTTCGGTGTACAGGAGCCACATTGGAACCCGACGCCCCGACTTTTCTGGCGACGATTGTATCTCTCGACTTAAAGTCGCCAGCTCCTGCGCGGTTTCGTTCCAAATACTCTTCCTGCCAACCGACATCATCGATAGCGAGTTAACCAGCTCAGCGACTTGAAGCCTATCTCGTAGCCGTACAGACGCCTCGAAGCTGTCGAACCGTGTGGCTAGCCAATTACAAGAGCCCACGACACCGATCCATCCCATCCGCCTGTCGTTGGCAACCATGAATTTGGCGTGAGAACCAGTGCTAAGGTGATGCATGCGGATGTATTCACGGAATGGATGCTCGCCGATCCAGTCGTGCATCGCCCTCATCGCCAGTTGGCTTGAATTTTCCTTTTCCGCAGGATCATCGCCCTGCCCGAAAAAAATGTCGACACGAACTTTTCTTGATGCAGCCTGCAAAAGAGCAGGCAACCGATCTTTGGCATTGTCCGAAACGAACGTCGAATGAATGATAACGCGGTCTTGCGCGCCGCCTAATATTCCCTCGAACGTTTGTCTGTGACCTTGGTCATCGAGAATTAGATCGCCATTCTCGAAAATGCCCACTCTCGGCCGAGCTGGCGATGCATTTTCTCCAGCGCGACTAATAACTGCCGCAGGTAGAAGAGTGCCCTTTCTTGACAGTTCGGTCTGCGCCTCCAAATAGGCACCTGCAACAAGGTCGAGGAACTGCTGCGACGCGCCTTTGGGAATTCCTTCCGGCAATCCATTCCTGAACGTTATGAGACCGAACGTAGAAGAAGCTCCGGAGGCACTCGGGAATGATCCGACTATTAACTCATCACCGCTTTCTAGTACGCGATAAATCTCCGCAAGATTTTCAACAACACCTTTACGCGGCATCATGTGAACGTGCTGGCCAGCGTTATTTGTTGGAAGATCCTTTCTGCTCCTATTGATAACATCTCGCCATCGGAAAACACATCCCGTAAGGTCATCAATATAGTAAGTAATCCATCGCGCATCTGGAACAATTACGGATGGCAGGTTGTCGAGTTTCGCGTTACGCTTTCCAGGCTCAGTCGCCTTGAAAAGCAGATTTTTTCCCGAAGTCCGAATTTCCACCCATCCCGCTCGCATTAGACGCGTGAACGCTTCGACTATTACACGTCGAGGAAGCTGCGAGCTCTTGGACAAGTCATCGGCAGTGAGTCCCACATCACAAACAGTTCGTAGCAAAAGATGTTCTACGACACTCCAACGGCGTCCACGCTCAAGCTTGAATTTCTTGCTGCCACGCAGGAGCGGGTAGACAAGATGTATTGTACCCTTTTCCTCTTCAGGCAAATTTTTCATGCTGCACAACGCTGACTTCGGGAACTGCTATATCAGGAGAAATTTGGCGCTCTTGCCCACTTTTAAGACTTCTCCGCAATCGCCGGAAAAAATCTAACGATTTTACCGACTTGTTGCTCGTACTTTCCAACACATGATCGAAGAACGCCAAGCTGCCTATCACAATCAGCTTATGTTTAGCCCTGCTGACGAGCACATTCATACGATTGCTGCGACCGATGAACCCCAGTGCTTTGACATAATTTGTATGCTCGTTGTTCCTCACTAGCGAGATTACCACGCAATCAGCTTCGCGACCTTGAAACGAATCCACCGTCCCAAAAAACTCTCCACCCTCCTCTGGCCTAAAATCATCTTCCAGAGCCGCAATGTTTCGAGCGCCCAGCGTCGAGCGCAGGAGCTTAACTTGTTCCGTGTAGGGAGAGAGAATTGCCAGGGTTGGCTTCTTGTCGAGGCTTCCCGTTACTCTTAGCCAACCCAGAAGATTGCAGCAGGCTTGCACTTCGGAACGGTTCACTCGAAAAGGTCGGTCTGAGTCTCCGTAATTGCTGCCCGCCGTTGCTTGCCGCGAATACGGCATGTCTACGAAGATCACCGGGCTTTCGGAAATCGCGCACTCATTTGCAAAAACGACCGGAGGGCGTAACGCGAGGAACTCCTCTTCCTTCTCCTTGAAGGTTACAAGATCATTGTCATAAAACGTCTCGGAGACAATCTTGGCGATAGCCGGGTGCATTCTATGCTGCTCGTTGAGGCGGCGGGCAATTCGCCTTAGATATGGTCGCCTCTCAATGCGTGCATATTCCCGCTCAATAAGAGTCTCGAACATCGTCAGAAGCCCAAGTGCGTCCGCACAGGTTTTAGACAAATCATCCTGTGTTCGCTCCTCATCTTCAACAAACTCATCGATCGCAACGTCCTTTAGGAAGCGAGCGATCAATTTTTGCGACGCAACGATTGCACTGTGAACCGCGCTTGGGTCAGCGAGCAAATTTTTGACTCGATCCAGATCGAAGGGGGGAAGCTGCAGATGATCTCCGATCATAAGGCGACGGTAGGACAAAAGTAGAGGTTGTATTAGGTCTGTACCAGAAGCTTTGGCCGCCTCTTCAATGATCGTCCAATCAAAGAATCCCTTTTCATTGATCAATGTCTCAAGCGCGGGAGAGTTTGTGGTGGCAAAAACGATATTTGCAGACCTAAGCAGAAGACTTTCAAATGCCCTACGATCTGAAGATGCTAATCCTCGTGCAGCCGCGGACCCACCACTGGCGACATCGGCCATGGCTCGGATTCGCTTGCTAAGGTTATTATCTGCCTCGCATATTTTGCTCCCCGCCAGGTCGCGTAGTAGCCGACCTGCTTGCGAGGATATCTCCAGTTTTCCGCTTTCTTTCTCGTCATCTGCCGCACGTGCTCGGACCATTACCGGCGCATCCGCGCCCTCGAATAGCTCACTAACCTTATCCATTAAGTGATCTATTGCAGCATTGCTCTGCGCGGAAAGTAGGAGACGACTCGTCGGCTCCTCAAAGAGTTTGCGCCTGACTAAATCAGTAACAAGGTGAGTCTTCCCGACACCGGGCGGACCTTGCAGCATGAAAAATGGAACCGTGGCAGTGATTTCCTGCAACGCCAATTTCTTTGAAGCGTCAAACCTTGAAAACTGAGAATCAATTCTTAGCTTATCTTGGCTGTCACTTATATTACCACGCTGGTCGACTAAAAGCTGAAGCAATTCCGTGTGTGTTGACAATACAGTTAGAGCCCGCTGCCGCCGCTTGAGTTGAACCAAATTGGCTGTGGTGTCTGTCGGTGTTAAAAAAGCCTTCCCAGTCAAATGCGGAGGTTGGGGGCCCTCGAGCGTAAAGACCCCATCCGTCTCAGGAGCTGGCGCGATCTCGACACGCCATTTCGTTATAGTCCCACGTGTACCGAGAGCTCCAATATCCAATAGTGCCCATTCGACCTCCTGTTTTATGTCCTCATTCGGCCCCTCGGGGGACAACATCTTTTGAAGTTTCGCCGCGGGGGCGTCAATCTTTAGCGCTTCGGCGAGTTGATACCTGTCCCTGTCCGCCTCATCTATAACTTCAATACGGTACCGGTTCCCATAAGCGGACTTGTCAGGACGCGTTAGAACCCTGACGGGGTAGATAGCGGTGGTGGCAAATGCCAATTCAAGACGAAGCAAAAGTGCAAGCGCTTGGTTGACTTCCTGCGCTGGGGATCGCTGCCTAGCTGCCTTTCCAGTGGAGACTATTAGTTTTTCCCAAGATAATGTTCTTCCACGCAGTTTCGGAAACTCACGGGAGGCATCCTGCATCTGTCGAAAGTCGAGCGTCGAAGCTTCAACGGAAATTGACCACTGGATGGCCATGGGCTGCGGAGATTGGGATTCCGCATCATCAATGAATGCAAAGTCCCAGCTTTCAGGTTCGGTGGAGCCCCAACGCTTGTAGCGACGTACGTTGTAGTTTAGCCGGTCACCGCAAAGCGCATATACCAGTTCGCCGCCGGCTTCATGATTGTATCCTATAAAAAGCGGGCTTGGTCCCAGATCTTTCACGATGAAGTCAATTTGCTCGTCAAAATCGTTTACCTCTAGTGCATAATCAAGTTCCTCGCGAATTTTTCTGGTTAATTTGCTCGTATCGCCTAAATTTAGCGCGGCCGAGTACCGACTCTCGCGGGACAGCAATTCAGCATTTAGCGCAGCTGCTATTTCGGCGGCTTGCCGTTGTATTTCTTCGGCGTCCAGTCGATCAACCGGCAACAACCCGATCATTGTGCGAAGAAGGCGGATCTCAGCAGCGGTAGAATGTTCCACAACGGCTGACGGTACGATTTGCATATCAGCGAGTCTATCTAGGGGCACATCGAGAATGTCGGCAAACAACAAAGCTAGATCCGCCCAGTCGGCGGCGAATGAAGTGGCTGGGCGTTGCCTTATAGCCTTGGGGCTGTCCTTTTTTCCATCCAGTGCGGTAACCGCGATACGCATCGACCATTCGAAGCCGGTTAACCTGAAGTCCGGACTTGATCTCAGGTTCGTGAGGATGCACCACATATCAAGGTTTCGGTGAATTATGCCCTGAGAATGGAGCAGGTCGAGACCGCTTACGAGCCTCCGAAAGTTTGCCCATAGCAGTGTTCTCGAATGGGGCTGCCGCGTCGTTTGCAGGACGACTGAAGCGTCATTGTCAAACAGGGCTTGAAGTGGCAGAGCTTCCCCGGCGTCTAGAACGAGGTAGAAACCATTCTCGTCCGCCCCATTTGAAAGCATTCGAGCGATCAGTTCGTCGGCGCGAGGGACGGCGGCCAGTCGGTGCAGCTGACGAATCTCGCTGCGCCAGATGTCTTCCAAATCTGTATCGTCTACCCCTTTCTCCCTCGGCCAGTGCTTGAGGAGAATTCGACGGCCTGTACTATCGGTGCCTTCCCGAAGCCCAGGACGCCCAATCTTTCGATCAGCCCGCACCAAAGCATTCTTTTTGAGTGAAAACCCGGAGAGAAATGTATCCGTTTTCTTCTGTGATCTCTTAGCCATGCGATCTGCATAGTATCGATGTTGTACAATAGGGCAATACACTCGGCCGTTGTCTCAAGAAAAATGCCGTTAGGACCGTTGTGGCAGAAATTTGATATCTCCCAATCCAACGGAACGCGCCGGCATCCTCGAAACACTGCACCACATGTTCGATGGAACGGACCGCTTGTGGCGCGACGCCTGCCCAAAGGCGGATGAGATGCAGATCCGGTGCGAGTTGAAGGACTTCGATGGGGATGGGTAAGGCGAGTGTCAGGCATTCGCCCGGCTTGCCTTAAGCCAGGCAGCGACCGCCTCGACTATGCGGACCTCGCCGAATTCAGAAAGGTCGTGCGCCGTGACTTCGGGCAACGAAGCCGGCAGACTTGCAAAAATCTCCTTCAGTTTGAGCGGAAGTAAATTCTGGACGTCCCGCCCCAGGTCTTCACTCTGCCCGTAGGCACCCAGCAAGAGCGGCACCAGCAGGACCAGCCGCCCCGGAGAGAGCGCTTGCGCTGCCGCGATGACACGCGCCTCGGGTGCGCGCAAGGCGAGGAGATAGGCCAGTGAAACCGCCACGTCGGCGATCCTGCTTTGCAGCTGATTGTCGCCGATACCCGCCGCCTCGTCCGGCTGTACCTTGTCGGCTTCCGCGATGAGCGCAAGTGCGGCGTAACGATGAAGAGGCGGGGAGCCGGTCTTCAACGCCAGTCTGAGGACACGATTTCGCGCCGCATCGGAACCGTTCCGGACCAGGGCCCGCAGCAGGTTCAGCTGCACCTCTGAATCTTTGCTGGCCTTGATGACGGTTGCAAGCGCATCTACGTGCTCGTCGCCAATCGTCGTCGTAAGCAGTATCTCTGACGCCCGGATGGCGATCGGATAATTTGCGGGTTCCTCGTAGTGGTACGCGTGATTGGACCAGTCGTCGCCAGACAACCTGACAAGCGTTTCCAGGTGGTCTGGATGCCGCTTTTGATCCAGGATATCCACCACACGTCGACGGACTCGGTTGCCCTTGTCGCCAGCAAAGCCCAGGAGCTCAGTGTTAAGGGGCGAGGCCGACCGGGCGGCAAAAGCCGATAGGGCACGCTCGCGCACGTCGGCAAAGCGATGGCCAAGTCCTAGGAAGACGAGGTGGGTATATCCGGCGGCCTCAGCCAGGTCGATCGCGTCTGCGACGTCGGAGATCGTCCCGTCGCTGTTGTCTCCCTGCATCCGCAGCATGCCGTCAATGAGGGCGCTCACGTCGAGCCCAGACGCGTTAAGAACACGGGCGCGATGCAGCTGCACCCTCAGGCGACCGCTGTCGTCGACCGACTGCAGCAATGCGACCGCCTCCGGAGAAAGGCGCGCGCCCTCCTGGCCAAGAAATGGGGCCAAGGCTTGATCCAGGGGCGCTGGCAGCCGCGACACGATGGCTGCGCCGAGGCTGGCAACGTCCGCGCTGAATTCCCGGTCTGGTGACGCGGCGATGTCCATAGCGAGCTCAAGCAGGCGCGCATGCTGCCCGCCAGCTTGCAAAGCTTCCACGACCCGGCTGAGTACTTCCGGCGCATCCGCTATTGCCGTGCGGACAGCCTCAATTCGAATAGCGTTCCGGCCATTGCCATCACAAAGCGCTCTCTCCAGGCGCGGATGCAGGCTCGCGGGCAAGCGCCCGCGCAAGAGCTCCCACAGCCGCGACTCTTCCCATCCCTCAGCCACCGCGGCGATGGCCTGCCATTCATCATCCGTGGCGTCGGACTGATCCTGAAGAACCTTCAACCAGGCCTCAACCAACCCCGCGACTAAGGGATGTCGAGCCACTGCCGTCCAACCCTCGGTGCGGCGCCTAAGCCTGACATACTCTGCGAGCAACTCCCGCGCTGTGTAACCCTCTTCACCGGCGTCCTCGTAGTAGTGTTCTGCGGCGCCTTCGTCGTACTCGCCGTTCTTTAGCGCAAGCCAAAATTCGCGATCCTGGTCGCTAGCAAGATGAGCCAGATACTCAACAGCTTGGCGCACGACCGGTTCAAAGCCATTAATGTCCTTGAGCGCCCCGGCGACGATCGCATTGTCGTTGGGATGGTATCCACCCTCGATGATAAGGCCGGCAGCGTGCGCGAACGCTGGCGTGAGGTCCGGCGATAATCGTGCAATCTGATCCGCAAAGTCGCTGCCAAACCGCCCATGCACGCGGGGAAGGCTCCGGATGATGAATGCCTCGCAGATGGCCTTGGTGTGCTCGTGGCGGGACACCCAATCGTACCACTCTGGCGGCCGCTCGGGAGGCTGCCAATGGTCGAATGCGTGCCAAGCCCTGTTTGGATCACGATAGGTGAGCCAGCGCGCAAGCTCCGCGACCACACTCAAGGGGGAACCGACGGCCGCCGCCAGCTTGAGATCGTCTTCAAACTCTGGGCCTGCGGCAGCGACGCGCTTCTCAAGCCACTCGTCGACGGTGCTGGCGATGTCGCGGGGGATGTCCGGCTGCAGGTCATGATGGCGGGCGATAGCGGCCATCAAATAGGCAGCCGACTCCGTGCCCCAGTCGCCACCACTCTCACGATCAAAGCTGATAAAAGTCTCCAGCAGGTAGCGCAGAACCCTGGAGGACAGGTTAGCATGGCTTAGCATCGCCTGTTCCAGCCCGAGTTCGACGCGGGGATGCTGGTAGGCAAGGACCTCATCCGACTGGCGGATGTTTCGGCCAGCGACTAGAAAGCTGATGTAGCGGATAAGGCCGTCTTCGAGTGATTGGTCGTGTGCGGACAAAGCCGCCTGGATCCGCGGCAGCATGTGAAATGACTGACGATCGCGCGCCTTAAAAAGACCCCAAATGATAGCTGCCCACTGCCAATCGCGACGCTTCTCGACATTGGCGACGATCGACGTCTCGATCGAGTTCTGGTGCGCATCCTGCAGACAGCGCTTGATATAGTCGCGTTCGTGCTCCTTGGGCCTCAGACCATCAGAGAGAATGTTGAAATACCGGTGCATTTCGAGCGGTGTCGTTAGCCCTTCGACGGCCTCTTTGGCATACCTGACGACGATGGTCTGAAGGTCGAAGGGCAACCCAGGAAGCCGATTGTCGAAGAGCCGGCGGCGCTCCGTGAGGCCGTAGTTCTCCTCCTCAAGATGGACGATCCATTTCGGTCGCAACGTCTTGGGTGCACTTTCCCTGAGGACATCGGAGCGGCTGGTAACGACGAACTTCCGATCGCTGTTTGCAGACTGCAGAAGGTCGTCGATCGCGTCGTTCCACGGGACTGATGTTTCGTCGAGTCGAAATTTGCCCCATGGATCTTCGATCTCATAGACCACCGGGCCGCCTAGATGATCTTCGTATATCTTTTCGGGGCCGCCCCGGATGACCTCGTGGCGAATACCGGGAACGCGATCCCTGAGCCGCGCGATGAGGGCTTTGGCTGCCTTGGTCTTGCCAGTACCGGATGCCCCCGTGATCAGCACGGCATGACGCTTGTCTAGCGCTTCCTCTAGCTCGGCCCAGTTTGTCGGCGGCACAAAGCCTTCGAGGTCCGCGGATTCTCCAACATACCCACCGTATCGCCTGATCTCTTGCTCGATCTCCTCACGGGTCCATACGCCGCCGCTACCGCCGAGCATCCGCTCGAAGGCGCAGGCCCGGAGGCGCTCGCGGCATTCCGCGAGCTTTGTCACGGGAACGCGGAACCGCTCGGTCAGGATTACGTCGATGCGGCGCCTGACGCGCTCCTGATCCATTGGGCCGAGAATGCCAATGCGCCCGCCGGCCAATGATGGAAGTTTTGCACCAATTTCAGGCGGCAGGTCAGACGCGCGGGGCCAGGCCCCTACCTCGTCAACCCGCAGGTGTCGAGCTACGCCTTGAAGGTCTGCTGTGGTGATGAGAAGATAGCGCGCAGAGGGGTCTTTAAGCCGTTCGGCAGCGCTCTTTCGCCGCGTTCCATGCGTCAGAAGCCGTCCGATCTCCTGATGCGTCCACGGACCGGTACTTTTTACCTTGCACTGTACGATCAGCCGGTAGGTGTCCAGCGCGGTTGCCTGCGCCATCGCACCCGGCTCGTCTTCGATGTCCGTCTCAAGGTCTTCCTCGGTCACCGGCTCCAGGACGACCCTCTTCGCTACCTTCCTCACCAGCAAGAGATCCAGTGATACCCAGACGGATACATCTTTTTGATAGATGAAGCCCTCGAGCGCCGTTGTCCCGCTCGAAGATGATGGTTCGTCGGTGGCAGTTGTTGTAGAATCGGGCATGCCGCCATCTTAGCATAGGGCACCGAGCCACAGCGAGTTGTTCAACAGTCAGAGTAAGTTAAGGGCTTATACGCATCTTGGCACCCGGAGAGAGCCCTGTACGACACTTGTTGCCTCCCTGAGCGAGGTGTCGACTTTTTTTGGGCGCCCGCGCTAGTTCGCAAACTCGTCCGCGGTGCGTTAATATGGGCTGTCCTCCTCGGAGTGAAAGTCGCAGAACATCATTTTCTGGAAGGTCGCACAAAAGGTTCAGGCTGGAATTTGAACTTGTATCCATGCTTTCAATGCTTAAATTCAGTCAGAGCATTTCGCGATGGACGATCCGATGACAATTCGCACAGAGGCACTGCAAATCGGCAAGCCACGTGCGCGTTGGACCATTCATTTTGCCTACAGCAGTGGTCTTGTGATGCACCTCAATACAGGCATCGCCAAAGGGTCCAAGACTTTGAGAAGGAATGACCTTGCAGCGTTCGCAGAACAGGTAGCCGTGCTGTTTAACGAACCATTGCTTTTTCATCGCCGTAAGGCCTCTGGCGCGCTCCTTCTGAAGGTGTTCGACTAGTTTTTGTGAACCTTCGATCGCGGACGACTCATCATCATAGAATGACTGGGGCAGGTCCTCTCCCTTTGGGACGATGAGGTAACCAGCACTTTCGATGATATCGAAACAGGGTTGCCCCCAGCCGGCCGTGAAGTCCGTTGGCCTAGCAGGTCGACCTATGACCGGTGTCAACGCGATACCAAAGATTGCTTTTGGGGGAAGTCGTTCCCCAGACGGCAGGAGGAGGTCGAAATCCGTAGATTGTCCGAAATTGTGCGACAAACCGGCCATAAACGAGTCAATGGCCGCTTCGATCATCCTCGGCTTAACACGCCTCAAGACAGCCACTGGAAGTCGCCCGGCATTTCGTCGGACCGGGGTAGTTTCGGGTATTTCCAGCTCGGTCGAATCCCAGTCCGCAACTGGGCCTGCCGCCCGAAATTCTCCAGTAGTCTCGTCTAGATAGGTCAGCGTCATCCAGAGGTTAGGTTGCACATAGCTTTCACGCCGTCCTTTTCGGGGCTGCGCGTTGACATCCCTTGCAATCCTGATGATGGCCCGGAAGCGGCCATCGCAATTATCCCGCGCCCACCGCAGGTTTTCCAATCGTTCCTTGTTTCCCAGTCTCGGGCTCCAGTCTTTGGTGTCGATAGCAACATCGTCATAGAAGAGTTGGCCACCTTGGCGAAAAAGACGGTCCTGCCAAAGGGTAACTACGACAGCGCTCTTATCGGAAGTGCGCGCAGACCAACTCCATACCGGGTTGATGGGGACGGCCCCGTAACAAGCAAAACTCTCACGCAATCCCTTCGGCATTGCTCCCCTCCCCCTCTATCAACTGCCTGCGCCGATGATAGGCTATGGGCTCTAGGCAGAATAGGTTAAGCTCGCGCAGGAAAGTCATCTTATGTGCAGAAAGTTTCGCGCGATTGATGCCGTAGCGCTGTCATGATTTTTCAAGTCACCGAGACGCGAAAAGAGGCAGCACAACGATGCGACGGCCTAGTCGCCCCAACTGATCCCGCTGTTCTGCCGCTAGTGGAAACGACGCCCTAAGCTTCTGCAACGGCGCTGCTTCGACATGAGACAATACGGCTAATTCGCGATCAAGGCAGTCGTATAACCCGAATTGCCGTGCTGCCAACATCTGCGTAGACTTTATTTATGCTGAAAATCGGCTCCGAATTACAGTTGAGCGCCTCCGACCTTGTGGGCCACTTGAACTGCGGCCACCTGACGGTGCTTGACCTTCAGGTGGCGGACGGCGCGCTTCAGAAGCCCAAGATCTGGGACCCGCTGCTCGAGATCCTGCAGCAGCGCGGCGCCGCGCACGAGGCGGCCTATGTCGATCACCTGCGCGCCTCCGGCTTTAAGGTCGCGGTCATCGGGGGCAAGGGCATCGATGATGGCTCGGTGGCCGCCACGATCGAGGCGATGCGTGCCGGCGCGCAGATCATCGTGCAGGCCGCCCTACGCTCGCCGCCCTTCACGGGCCGGGCCGACATCCTCCGGCGCGTCGAGACGCCAAGCGATCTCGGCGCCTGGTCTTATGAAGTCGTCGACACCAAGCTCGCCCGCGAAACCAAGGGCGGGACGGTGCTGCAGCTCTGCCTCTATTCCGACCTCGTCGGGCAGGTTCAGGGCCTCGTGCCAGAATGCGCTTACGTTGTCGCGCCCCTCACCGGCTTCGAGCCGGAGGTCTTTCGGATCAGCGATTATGCCGCCTACTACCGCAATGTCCGGGGACGCTTCGCGGCGTTCCTGAACGGAAATGGTGGCACCTATCCGGAGCCGGTCGCTCATTGCGACATCTGCCGCTGGCGCGGCCAATGCGACGACCGGCGCCACCAGGACGATCACCTCTCCCTTGTAGCCGGGATCACGGCCGTACAGCGCGGCGAACTCGCCGGCCACGACGTCGCCACTATGACTGCGCTAGCCGAGCTCCCCCTTCCGCTGCCGTGGAAGCCGGAGCGCGGCGCCGCTTCCTCCTACAACCGCATTCGGGAGCAGGCCCGGATCCAGGTCGCGGGGCGCACGGCCGGGCAGTTGCGCTATGAAGCGCTGCCGATAGAACCGGGCTTTGGTCTGTGCCGCCTGCCGGAGCCGAACGACGGCGACATCTTCTTCGATCTCGAAGGCGACCCCTTCGTCGGCGATGGCGGCCTCGAATATCTCTTCGGCTACGCCTTCAAGGACGCAGAGGGCGCCCTCACTTACGTCGCCGACTGGTGTCTCACGCCGGCAGATGAAAAGGCAGCCTTTGAGCGCTTCGTCGATTTCGTGATTGAGCAGCGAGCGCACAATCCCGGCATGCACATTTACCACTACGCGGCCTATGAGGTGGGCGCGCTCAAACGCCTGATGGGGCGCTACGCCACGCGCGAGGAAGAGATCGACACGCTGCTGCGCAAGCAGGTCCTGGTCGATCTCTATGCGGTGGTCCGCCACGCCATCCGAGCCAGCGTCGAGAGCTATTCCATCAAGAAACTGGAGCCGCTCTACGAATTCACGCGCGCGGTGTCGCTGCCCGATGCCAACTATGCCTTGAGCAAGGTCCAGGCCCGCCTAGAGCTCGGGGACGCAGGCGGCATCAAAGCGGAGGATCGAGCCGTGGTGGCGGGCTACAACCAAGATGATTGTGTCTCGACGAAGCGGCTTCGGGACTGGCTGGAGGGCCTGCGGACTGACGCGGTCGCCTCAAGCGTGGAGATTCCCCGGCCGGCTCCGCCTGGAGAGGACGCTCCC
The DNA here is from genome assembly GCF_040318795.1 of Mesorhizobium sp. M1004. Lineage (NCBI taxonomy): Bacteria > Pseudomonadati > Pseudomonadota > Alphaproteobacteria > Hyphomicrobiales > Phyllobacteriaceae > Mesorhizobium > Mesorhizobium sp. M1004. Next base: position 341,318 of record NZ_JAMYNB010000003.1, on the reverse strand, counting down.
CCGAATATTACAGCCCGGCAGGCGCGGATCGATGCAGTTGTGGCCGTGCTGACCGATGGCGTTCCGGTGGACTCCGCGGAGCGCAGCGCCGAACAGCAGGCGCTCTACGTGCTGGCGAACGTGCTCGACTGGCATCGCCGGGAAGAGAAGGCGATCTGGTGGGAATATTTCCGGCTGGCAGCGCTGTCCGCGGACGAGCTGGAGGACGAGCGGGCAGGCATCGCAGGCCTCGAATTCGTGGATACCGTCGGCGGAACCGCGAAGGCCCCCATCCACCGCTATCGATTTCCCCAGCAGGACGCGGAGTTTCGCGGCGGCGAGGATTTGCGCAGCGTCGGCGGCGAGCGATTCGGCAAGGCCGAGGGCGTCGACCTGGAACATCGCTTCATCGACATCAAGAAGCGAGGCGACACTGCCGGACTTCACCCCGAAGCGATCTTCGCCCATACCTACATCGACACGGCTGTCCTGGCCGAGTCCCTGGTGCAGATCGGCGAGTATGTGGCCGATCATGGCATCGGTGGTCCCGGTGCCTACAAGGCCGCGCGCGATCTGCTGCTGCGGCGGCCGCCCGATGCCGGCGGCGCGGCGCTGCGCCAGCCGGGCGAGAGCCCGGTCGATGCAGCCTGCCGCCTGGTCCCGGCCTTGCAGGGCGTGCTCGCCATCCAGGGACCGCCTGGCGCGGGCAAGACCCATACCGGCGCCCACGCGATCCTTGCGCTGGTCAGGGCCGGCCTTCGCGTCGGGGTGACCGCCAACAGCCACAAGGTCATTCGCAACCTGCTCGCGAAGGCCGCCGAGGAAACAGCGAAGGAAGACTTCGACCTGCAGTGCCTGCACAAGGTCACGGATGCGGAAGACAATGTCCCGCACCTCACCTTCACCACGAAGAACCCCGAGGCCCTCGGCGCCTTTGCAAGCGGCTACCACGTCCTTGGCGGCACGGGGTTCCTGTGGGCCCGGCCCGATGCAGCTGGCCTCGTCGACGTGCTGTTCGTGGACGAGGCCGCGCAGATGTCGCTCGCCAACGTGCTTGCCATATCGCCGGCTGCAGCTAGCGTTGTCCTGCTTGGAGATCCGCAGCAGCTTGAGCAGCCAATGCAGGGCTCCCACCCTGAGGGTACGGAGGTCTCGGCCCTCGACCACCTTCTCGGCGGACGGCAGACCATCGCCGAGGACGAGGGCCTGTTCCTCGACCAGACCTGGCGCCTCCACCCCGACATCTGCCGTTTCACCTCCGAACTGTTTTACGAAAGCCGCCTCCTTCCCCGTCCCGGTCTCGAGAACCAAGCCATCCTGATGGACGGCCCGCTTGGCGGAAGCGGCGTGCGCTATGTCGGAGTGCAGCACCGTGGCAACCAGAATTCCAGCCCGGAGGAGGCCGACCGCATCCGCGATGTTGTCAGCGGGATCCTCGCTTCGGGCGCACGCTGGCGCGACCGCGAGGGCAATGAGGCGTCGCTCGCCCTGGAAGACATCCTGATAATCGCGCCCTACAACGCGCAGGTCTTTGAAATCCAGGCACGCCTCCCCGGCGCGAGAGTCGGGACGGTTGACAAGTTCCAGGGACAGGAGGCGCCCATCGTGATCTATTCCATCACGACCTCCAGTCATGCCGACGCCCCGCGTGGCATGGAGTTCCTCTACAGCGCGAACCGCCTCAATGTGGCCACCTCCCGCGCCAAGGCACTGTGCATTCTCGTGGCCAATCCGGACGTGTTCGAGCCGGAATGTCGGACACCGCGCCAGATGCAGCTCGCCAACGGCTTTTGCCGCTATTTGGAAATGGCCGAGATGGTTGATTTGTAGGTCCTCGCAAAGGTCGACTTCGGAGGCTGGCCAACGAGAAGCGGCACGAGGGATTTCCCGATGGTCATTTGCGGCCATTCCAGAACAGGCGCTCGATCGGCGCTGAACCGAACATGAAGTCGCAGAACATCATTTATGGATCGAATGGCTCGCTTCTTTTCGTGCTTCACTTATAGCGCCAGATGCTGAGCTCCCACCGAGTGGCTAAATAAAGACCAAACCAGGCTGTCCCCGGCGTGTCAGCCGAATAGCACATCACCCGCCGCGATGACCTCTATACGACCGTTGACTTAATCCCTTCTGGGGAGCTCATTTGGATTTCCGGAACACCTGGATATTCAAGAGAACCGCTACATCGCGTCACGAGGATGGTCGGCTAGAAATTCAGTGTTCCGATATAGTAGTCCCGGTCGGCCATGCCCTCGTCGTCCAGCCACTCGCGCATTTCGTAGTCCGGATTCGAGACGTAGCAGTGCAACTTCTTCCCGTCCGGGGTGAATGAGATGTCCCAGGCGCGGGTTTGGGTGAGAGTGCTGTAACCGGTGTAGTAATGGTGGTGTCGGGAGGACACCTCGCCAAGCACAATTATTTCCGGCTGCAGGTTGTCGAGCCAGCTGTTGGCCAGCTTGCCCGAGTAGCGCCCGTGGTGCGGGGCGAAAACAACCGTCGTCTTCGGCAGGTTGATGTCGTCTAGGATGTCCTCCATGAACTGGGTTTCCAAGTCTCCAATCCACATGAAGCTGGCGCTGTCATTAATCGAATAGCGAGCCACGAGCGAAATGTTGTTGAATGCGATGCCGTCGACTGCCTCCTGAAGTGCCGCCTTAAAATGCTCGTTGCCGATGTTGGGCCAATGGATTTGGATCCCAGCAGTTTTCCTGACGTCGTCGCTCTCGTTCATCCACTTGCGCGTGCAACCCTTGTAGACGCGGAAGGCTTGGTCCCGTCGCGGAGCTGGCAATAGTGCTTGACGATTCCGTCTCCTCGTTCTTCGTCGCCTTGGTTGTTCACGACATAAAAGTTGTAAATCGGCATTTTCTCGTCGAGGTACTCAAGGCCTTCGATGTGGTCCTCGTCCGGGTGGGTCGAGATGAACCGAGTTATGCCCTTGTCCGCCGACTCCGCCTTGAGCTCCTGCACAATCGTCTCCTTGAAATCGTCGAACAGCTGGCAGTCGATGACCGTGAAGTTGTCGCTGTTGTGCTTGATGAAGAACATGTCGCCGGCACCAACGGCATAGGATTTGACGATAGCCATCACTCGCCTCGATTGTGGTGTTGCACCCGTTTTTCTATGAATGCGGCCTGCTTCCTGTAGGAGAGCAGGAAGAGGGCGGCCAGGAAGATGACTGTCCCGACCTCAACCGAGCGCAATGACCAGCCGTAGCGCGCGGCCAACAATTTTACCCAGTAGGCCAGTAGCGACAGAAGCAAGACCGAGCAGATCGAGCGGTATAGGTTGCTCGACTCGAGTAGCACCGCGATTTTCGGGTCCTTCGCCTCGGCGACAATGAAACTGGAGTAGTCCCCATGTTTTATGAAGTGGGTCCTCCTCAAGACGGGTTGAAGTATGACGGAGCCGACGCGGCTCACGACCACCCCCAAGAAATAGTACATGATTATATCGATCACTGTTGATGGTGACTGGAAGTCGTAGATCTCGAGCCTATGCATAATGAAGGCTAAGACCGCTCCAGGGATCAAATTGGTAAAAATATTGTATGATGAAATTTTCGATATTACGTCGCCCATGACCAACCCCAGAGACTCGAAGTCTTTGCACCGCAGCAGTCTCCTTAGAAGCAGAAGTCCTCACCGAATCTATTCACCGGTGATTTCGACGCCCGTTTGCCTCTGCAGTCCACGCGATTAATTTCGCGCCCGGGGCGGTGCAGTGAATCATTTGGCCTACTGTCAGTCACATAACATCGCTCATGAAAGTTGGCATCGACGCGCTCCACCTGAATGCGGTGGGACTAGAGCGCAGTCGTTGCTACAGAGTAATTTCTAAGGATAACTTCCCGGACGGTCGGATATTCTCGGACCACGGTCCCGGATAGGCCGCCTTCAGCGCTGGCAACATCTCGGCCAGCGACTTGACCTTGACCCCGCCCTTCTTGAGCACGTACGGCTTGCTCCAGTTTATGTCGGCGTTGGTGAAGTGCAGCACGATCTTGCGGTTGCCATGCACGCTGACGAGACCCTCGAGCAGCGGCGGGTCGGGGTTGTCGTAGTGCCCGTCGGCAGAGAAGACGTAGTGCGTCGCCGGGAAGAACTCGATGAAGCTCTTGGGGCTGTTCACCTTGCTTCCGTGATGCGGCATCTTCAGCAGATCGATCTTCCGCTTCGCGTCCGGCAAGCCAAGCTCCTTCCAAGCCTTGACGATGTCGTCCCCGCGGGCGTCGCCCGTGAGCAGCAGGCTCCTGCCTGCGACCTCGACCAGCATCACAATCGACGACAGGTTCGGTACGGAGGAGTCGAGCCTTGTGGAGAACAGTTCCTGCAGGGCAGCCGTCTTGGCGGGCGTGGTCTGCTGCTGCAGGGCCTTCTTCCATTTATCCCGCAGCTTTTCGAGCCGCTTCTGCAGGGGCCCAACAATCGTGATGGAGGCGCCTGCGACAGTCTGGGCCGGCTGGTTCTTCTGCACGGAAATAACATCGTTGAATGGTGGATTGCCGGCCAAGGAAAGTTTGCGCAGGTTGGCGGCGAGCTTGTTGCCTTGCGGGACGCTCTGCGCCACCGCAGCGCCGTCCCCCGCGAGTTTGACACTCGGAACGCGCCCGACGGTATCGGCACCGAGTTGAATTGCAGCGTCGTTGCGCATGGCCGTCAGCGAGGCCGGGGTCGGTCCCACGAGATCGTCGAACGAGTTGAACCAGAATTTATTGAACTTGACTACGCGGGCGGGCGGAGCCACCGCCAGGAGGTCGGAGGTCAACGCCATCAGCCCGTTGATATGATCGTCATCGATGTGGCTCACCATGCCGAGCTCGAAGACGAAGGGTTGGACCTTTTGTATCTCTTCTAGCCGGCACAAGAGGACATCCTTCCAAACCGCAAGCATCTTGCCGCCCACGGTCTCCGCTCGCGGCCCGCCGTCAATCAGCCAACGGCGTTCCTGACCCTCATGGTCATAGCGGAGGATCAGGCAGTCTCCATACAAAGCGTTCAGGGCTTCCAGCATTACCATGACATTTCCTCCCATTAGATGGATTGCAGGGCGCGCAGCACATCGACCAAACCGGCCCCTTGGAAGTCGCGCTCGCGGCCGAGATCGGTGGCGGTGCGCGTCAGTATGTCCTTGATCATAGCAGGTTGACCTATCAGTTCCGGGTGGCGCGCCATCAACATTGCCGCCGCTCCGCTGACATGGGGTGCGGCCATCGACGTCCCGTCCATCTGCTCGCTTCGGTCGCCGGGAACGGTCGAAGTGATTTTTTCGCCAGGCGCCACCAGATCGGGCTTGCGCCGGCCGTCGCCGGTCGGGCCGCGGCTGGAAAAATAGCTGACGCCAAAGGCGTGCGGATCGCGCCGATGTGTGGCGCCAACCGTGATCACCCCGTCGGCGTTGCCCGGATCTGTGATGCTGATCGAATGGTAGCCGGAGCCGAGACTCATTTGCCGTGCCTCGCTGTCGAAGCCGGTGTTGCCTGCAGCTGTCACCACCACCGTTCCCGAACTGGAAAGCCGGTTGCAGGCCTCGCATATCGGCGTACGACCGCAGGCATAAGAATCGACGTAGTGCCTGAGCGCAAGCGACAGGTTGGCGCCGTGGATCACCGGATAGTCGCGATTGCGGTTGACCCAGCCGACAAACTCGATGGCGGAGAGGATTGTGAACTCGTCGCTGTTGCCTTCGTCATCGAAGACGCGAAGGTCAAACAATCTGAGATCGGGGCACATGCCAACCAGCTCGGTCCTGATGTCGACGGGTTGGTGCCGCCCGGCAGCGAGGATGCCGGCGACGTGAGTGCCGTGACCGCGACGCGGCGGCGCGTAGGTCTGGTCGTGTCGCATCTCGATCAGCGGCTGGACGATGGCCCAGTCGATGTCCCGGGCAAGATCGCCGCGCGCCTGCAGGTGCGCGACGTTCAAGGCAAATGCCGGGTTGTTCACGATGTCCTTGATCTGCTGTGGGACCAACGCATTTGTAACGCCGACATTGATGGCTTGCTGGATCAGTCGTAGTCGGGTGAAATCGAGCGTTCGCATCACCCGGGAGCGTTTGAGCCGGACGAGCATCTCCGCAGGACCATAGGCCTCCACTGCATGGTTTCCATCGGCGCTGCGGGCCGCGTCCAGTTCAGCCTGCGTTTCAGGTACCGACAAGTCTAGGAAGCCCCTATGCGTGGCATCGATCCCGCCATCGATGATTGCAAAGGTCAAATCGCGAGTCGATATGTCGAAGACGCGTTGCGCCGCGTCGGCCTTTACCGTGCGCCGTGAGTCGAACAACATCGGCTGAGCATTGCGATTCAGGTTGAGTGCGTAGACATGCGGCTCGCGCAGCGCCTTGCGGAGGGTCCGTTCGTCACCGGCCTGGTCGACGTTCTGCGCCGGGTCGCGCTCGAAATCGGCATCGGCCCGCAAATACCCTCCGAGTTCGGCCGAGAAGGCGCGCTCGAACGGCATGAGAAGGAAGAGGAGATCCTGCGCCTTCGGCTCATCGCGGTTGGCCGAAAGTTTCGTAGGAATGTCCGCAGTGCCACCGTCGCTTCCCGGAATGACGTGATCGTCGATGTCTTCGTTGGGCTCCCGCCCCGAAAGCTTGGCGAACCGCTCTACGGTTGCGATCAGCGCGCGGGCCCTCGATATATCGGCTTTGCGCAATCCCTCGGCGAGGCCGGCTATTGCAGCCAGCCTGAAATACTGGATCGCCCAGTTGTGCGACTTCAGGAGGATCGCTGACAGCGGGTCGTTCCTGTCCCGCATTTCGAAATAGGACTGGTAGCTGGTCTCGTGGTTCCAGAAGTCATCGCTGAATTTCTGCCACCAGTCCGTCATGGGGATCACGAGCTCGACGATGGCGGCGAGATTGGCACGGGCGACGACGAACCCGGCGTTGAGCCCGATCCAATCCACACGTACACTCTCCTTGCCCGTACCCTCCCTGAGATAAGCGGCAATCTCGCCCGCCGAGGCACCGCTCCAAGGGGTGAGCAGCACGTCGACCTTATCGTCAGGCGGCTCGCTCTGTTCATAGCCTGCCTTAGCCGTGAGGTAGGCGATGCGGATCAACTTCATCCATACATCAGACGCAACCGGACTATCCTGAGTGCGCCGAGCATGGCCAAACGTCTGCGTTACGAACCGACGGATTGTCTCCTCGCTGAGTGCCGGCCACGAAGCACGCGATGGCCCCGATGCTGGCGGCTCGCCCGGCGGCGTCCCATCGGGCGGTTCAGGTGGCAACGCATCTAGGGCGGGGACGCGCTCGGAGGGCGGCATATATGTGTTGGGTGGCAGATCAGGGCTGGCCGCAGGGACCGCGGGCTCAGGGACGAACTCGGGCGGTAACGTCTCTGGATTCGGCGGCGGCTCAGGATTGGGCAGGGGAGGCGCAGATGCCGAAGGAGGTCCCGGCGAGTCACCCGTTTGTGACTGAGAGTGAGCCGCGCGGCGACGCCTCTTGGCTTTGGTCGCGGCTGATCGCTTGCCTCGTGTCTTCGTTGTCTTGTCGCTTGGCGACTTAGCCATGTCCCCCTCCCATTGCCAAACGCCTCTTCTGACGACCGCGCCACGATCCTGGCTCGACCGGAGTTTGGCGGTGCGTCGTCAGAGCTTCAGCGTCACGTCCTGCACGCCGAGCTTGATCTCCACGTTCTTCGAGGCCTCGGGCGTCTTGCCGCCGCGGTTGAAGAGTGCCGAGCGCATCCTCGGCATTCTCTCCAGCCGTTGTGTTTTCCCGTGCAAGCAGACGCTGTAAATTCGCCAGCTTCGGCGGCCGCCACTGCAATCAATCCTTGATCTATCCTTACAGCTTCATCCAGGAAGCAGCATTTGTAAAGCACAGGAAATTGGTGCAGGCATCGATTTTTTTGAAACAAATGGCGATCGCTTGAACAGTTTTGCCGCACCAAGAATTCCTCGGCGGCTGCTGAAGTCAGGAATCGAGAAGTTTTGAACGGGTTCCCCGGGTTGTCCGGCGATCGCCTGGTGATGCTTGGGGCTTGGAAGCAATGCAGATCCGCCTGGGCAGGCGAGGCTTTTGATCGCGCCTTGCCCTTTCTGGCATCTGCAGGCGATAGTGTCGGTCGCACGTGAGCGAGGGGTACAAAATGTCGGGAATTGTCGGTGGAGCGCCGGGCGTAACCTCGGCCGCGAGGAAGACTCCGATCGACGGCGAGAAGCTGGAGGATCTCGTCGGCCTTTGCATGTCAGGCGGAGGCTATCGCGCCATGCTGTTCCACGCCGGAGCGGTTTTCCGGCTGAACGATCTCGGCCTGCTGCCAAAGCTCAATCGCGTTTCCAGCGTCTCGGGCGGCTCCATGACCGCCGCGGCGTTGGCGCTCGCCTATCCGAAGCTCAGCTTCAACGCGGCCGGCTGCGCCACCAACCTCGCCCAGGAATTCCTCAAGCCGGTGCTGAAGCAGGCCGAGGATTCCATCGACGTCGCGTCCGGTTTCGCCGGCCTCAATCCGTTTGGCTCGGCCTCCGACCAGGCGGCCAAAAGCTATCAGCGGAACTTGACCGGCAGCGCGCGGCTGGCGTCACTGCCGATCGCGCCGACCTTCGTCTTCAACGCCACTAACTTGATGACCGGCAACACCATGCGGTTCCGGCGCGACTATATCGCCGACCATGCCATCGGCCTCTTCGACAACGTCGACTTGCCGTTGTCGCAGGTGGTCGCGGCGTCGGCGTCGTTTCCGCCGTTCTTGTCCCCGACCACGATCGATCTCAAGAGCGGGACGCTGCGGGCCGACAAGCGCGGGGCGCTCGCCTGCCCACCTTTCACCGAAACGGCGGTGCTCACCGACGGCGGCGTCTATGACAATCTCGGTACCGAGACGGTGTGGAAGCGGTGCCGTACCGTGCTCCTGTCCAACGCCGGACGGCCGTTCGACAACCAGCCGGACCCGAAGGAGAACTGGCTGCAGCAGTCGCTACGCGTCGTCGACATTTCGATGGACCAGTCGGAAGACCTGCGCGAGCGCATCATGGTGCATGCCTATCAAGTCGGTGCGCGCAACGGCGCCATGTGGGGTCTGACCACGGGGCTGCTCAAGGCCGAGGACCGACCGGCGCTGCTCACAGAGTCGGAGGCGGAGGAAGCGAGCCGGGTGTCAACCCGCCTGTGGAAGGTACCGAAGAAGACGCAGGCGCTGCTGCTGAAGGCCGGCTATGGGCATGCGGCGTCGCGCATTCGCGCCTATTACGGGCCGGAAAAGGGCGGACCGGCTGACGTTCCCGACGGCCAATGGCCGACTCCGTGATTGGCCGTAGATGAATATCCAACTGAGTGAACAGGTGCAATATGCAGTCCATTCCGGGCGAACGGCCACCCTCAGCCGCCGAATGCGACACGACTTCGTCCCCACAGACACGGTTATAGGGTCATGATGAGAAGTTCGTCGCCCGCCGAGCGCGTTCAAGATGCGTGCGCGGGTTGCGGGCGATAGTCCGCCGGCCGGCGTCCTCCCGTGTTGTTCCATTTCATAGCTGGCCGTGTCCGCAATCGCTAATCGCGTCGGAGTGCTGATCCGTTGAGTATTGTTCAAGGCCCGTCGAAATCAGTGGCCCTCGCGGGTGGCGTTGTGCCGCACCCAAGCGCATGCGCCCCAGTGGCCCATGCAGTTACGGTGAAAATCGTCAGGCGAGTGCCGTTCACCAGCAGTCCCCTGCGCCTCAACAATCCCAGGTGCCTCATAAAGACGCAGCGATGTCTGAGAATGCTGAAGCTGGATCCGCGACCACTGCTCTATTTGCTGCGGCATGAGGACGTCCAAAAGCTTCATTTAGGTCCTGTACACGTGACAAGATCCATTGAATAACCGCATTTATTTCCACCGTACGTATTGTACCTGTTTACCGTGGATGAGTTGCAGCGTGCGCTTGCCCAAGCCCCAACATCGCTATAGCAGTATAGGTAAACATCGTGCTGCTGACACCTGCTTTCGTATTCGCCTGAACACACTTTATACGTTACAGTTGGAAGCACAGGTTGCGGCGGTTCCGGTTTCGGCTGCGGTTGCGGCGTGGCGAGAAGCAAATTTTTTGAGAGACAATCGAACAACTTGAGCGCCACACCACGCTCTGGTGGCGGCATTCGCGCTAAAAAGGGACCTACCGAACTGAAGTCGCTGCGTGTTTCTACGTCGGAATACGTGTCTAGGATAGATTTTGCCAAATCATCGCTGAGCTTGACCTCAGCGATCTGAGCACAGGCTTGTACGATGGCGTCGGCCTGATCAGCGGGCAACTCCTGGGCAACCGCCACCTGGTCGAGCATCGACAGCAACGTCAGAATGGACCAGAACGATGAACTAAATTTTGTACTCATCTGCCTCTCTTGCCTTCTCGACAGGTGCAACACTCTAATTGCGGTTCGGATTCAATTAAGGGAGCAGTTGGCTTTTATGCTTAAGACTTTACGCCCTCATCGGCAGTAGCCAATGGTGGAACTGAAGGTGACGGTCCGTGACCGAACAAACTCTGAACGGCATCCGTCATATGATTTAAGATAAGGATTACAGTCGATGTGCTGAACCCAAGAATAAATGGTGCTAGCAAGAGTACGCCTTGGCCTATTAAATCCAGGCTGGTTTGACTACCTTGCGTCGTGTTGGACTGTATTGGACCAAAAACCAGAAAAGATATGGTATAAAAAAAATTAAATAGACCGTTATAACCAAATGGAAATATGAGAACCAAAGCAAATAACGCCCCGATGATCACGCGAAGCGATAGAAGGGCGTTGTTAGTTATATCAAAGGTAATATCATTCTGAACTGACAAAGCATTCATTCCGATTGATGCAATCGCACCAAGAGATCCGAGAGAACCCGTCCAAAATAAGTAAAAAGCTACATAAACCAGAACCTGCCACGAGAAATTGAATACACCAACAATAGTTATTGCCGATATAACAATCAGGCATAAAAACACGACTGGCAAAATAACTAGATTTCGCGGTGTTTTAATCAAGAGAAATCGTCTTCGTAGCATTGGTGGCAATATACTATAAACAAGCTGAGTCTGCCGTTCAACTTGGTTCCACTCCTCAATTGTCGGCATTCTTCCGTCAGCGTGAAAATAGAGAACATGTAGATTCCCCATCTCTAGCGCTGCTGAAGCTGCGGTCGACATCGGAATAGCCTCTTGATATAAAAAATTCCGAAGACGCTTAAGCCGGTCAACGTATTCAAAGAACGAGGCGTCATTCACTGCAAAGTTGGGATCCCTACCTGTGCAGCTGCTGGGTTCTTTCTGTGACTGTCCGGGTATGGGATCTGCTTGCGTTGTCTCAACCATCGTGGACGTCCCTCGAGATGTCGAAGTAAGAAAAAACAAAACAGGTTAAACGATGCCAGCTAGCTTGTGCTTCCCTTTCGCTGCGAGTTGGGCGGCCATTTCAGGGCGGTACTCCCAATGCCAGGGTTCGCCGCTTACCGTACGAATAAACCCGAATTTTGGGCCGTTCTGACTCAACCAGTCATAAACAGGATTGCCTTGGAAGCCCCCGACGTTTAGGTCGAAGGCCTGACCATGCTGGTGATTAGAAAATCCAGGTCGCGCAGCCGTCGCAAATCCTGCTTTGTGATTTTTGAAACCTTCGTACAGATACGCTTGTTCGGCATAGGTTCGGAAGCCACTCCGCAACGCCACTGTGACCTTGGATTGTTCGGCGGCTGCAACGAGCCTGAGATATGCCGGCAATGTCTCGAGCGTAATCTGTTCCACCTCGAGCGTGCTGTCGACAATGTTCACCAGTTTTTTCTGCCCGACGAAGTTTCCTTTTTCCCAAGCCGCCGTAGTGCCCCTTGGATCATTGTCAGTGGGGTCGACTTCGCCGAGAATTTCATTGACAAACCGGCCCCTCAGATTGCGCGACGACGTCCACCCGATTGTCGTGGGAGGGTTGGCGTCGGTCGCAGCTTGAACATATACAACTCCATTGGGGCCGATGCGGGTTCCAAGCACCCGGATTTTAGTATCAACCGGTATCCGCTTGAAATCTCCGACGTTTCCGCCGGCTAATGCGGCCTCAGAGGCAGACAAAGTGACGAAGCTGAGCAAGTCGTCGTCCCTCCGAATGCGGGCATCTGGGTTTTCCACCACAAACGTCTTGTCAAGATAGCTGCTGGTGGTCATTGCTTCCTCCGATTGCGCATAGGTAGCACCGCACCCGCAATGTCACAGAACTGGTACTGCGGCCCCAACGGCGGCTTGAGCGTCCTTGGACAATGCGGCCATGGTCAGATCATCCAGCTGGTCAGAGGCTGGCAAACCGATCTTGGTCCTGTATTGATTGAGCGCAGACTGAGTACGTTTGCCCCAAATTCCATCAATGGTGCTGGGATCATAGCCAAGATACATCAGGTAAACCTGAGCCGCTCGGACGCGCAGGTCTGGCAAAGCACCCGAAACGAGTTTTGCGTACCAGCTGCGCAGGTGCTCGTCGTAGTTGTTTTTCCAATATGCGGGACCGTTGTAGCCGGTGGCAAAGGACTTCCAGTCATGTGCCGCCAGCGCACCAGCGAGATCGGAGGCGAGGATCTCCCTAACGCCGGCCAGGAGTTGTTCATCCTCTGAATAAAACATCTGCTTGACCATTACTTGTGGTGTGGCGAATCCGAGGCGCTTGAAGTTAGCGCCTAAGGTTTGAGCAATACCCCAGCTGGCGCTTTGCAAGGCCGCAGACTCGTCCAAGGCCGCCGCTTGCTTCAAGCGAGCATATTGATGCGCACCGCTGGCGCCGTAGTTTCCGGCCTCAGGCGAGCTGATGTCCGGATGGGCCACGTCGAATTTGCCTTGTGTCAACCGATGGAAAATGTGCTGCTCGTAAAGAATTTGGGGCGAGCCATTGGCCCAAAAGCCGCAATAGGGTGGATCGGTTTCGGTAAACAGAACAGCCCAGATTTCGGCTGCCTTTACAGCGAGCTTCTGGCAGGCATTTTCCAATCCGGCTTGGGTAAGCGGGATCGCTGCACCGGTCGGAACGATGGGATTGGCGGCCGGCGCCGCTACCGGCCCTGGGGCCACAGGCGCAGACGGCAAACCAACCAGTACAGCTTTCAGGTTTGCTGTAGCTGCCGCAAGAGCGGGCGCCAAGTTTGCGAGGGGTGACGATTTGCCGGAATCTATGACCGCCTGAACGGCAGCCGCAGCATCGCGTACCTTTTTCGCGGCATGCGTCCAATCGTCATCCACTCGCTCCTCGTAGATCGCAAACAGTGCATCGTATTGAGCAATCAGTGCGTCCCTGTCGGGTGGCACTGGCGTTTGGTTGATGCGCTCTTGCAATGCTGCAAGGGCGCGGCTCATCGTGTCGGCCAGTTCGCTCATGTGACCTCCGAGGTATCAAATTCCGCTGCGTCGCAACGCTACGAGGCTCTGTCGCGCGGCGCTCACGTTAGCCTTCAATTGGGCGCTAGCATCGACAAGAGCCGCTAATGTGATGGGATTGCTGGGGCGATCGAAGGCGACGATCAATTGCGAGAAGGTTGAGTCTAGCTTGTCGATCAGAACCACGTAATTCGCGACGGCGACGCGATATTCTTGCAGTCTCTCGTAAGGTGCTCGCGTACGACGCAGATCCAAAGTCAGATATTCGTACATTGCAGGCGCGCCATCCCTGAGCGCGGCGAGAAGATCGTGCACGGCCTTCGCTCCGCCTACCGCCATGTGCCGCGCCTCCGCGACGTTGGCCGCAGCGGTAATCCGATCAAGAACGGGGAGCAAAGCCTTGGCGACGACCGCGACCTCCGGGGCGCCGGCTATGGCCGAAATATTGGCCGCCAACGTCTCAGCCTGGGCGTGAACGGCGTTAATTCCGGAGCCGTCAACCAGACTCTGCAGCAAATTTGCATAATCTTGAAGTACAGTTAGGCCCTTGCGATAATTTAGAGCGGCAGGCGTTTCGCTGATGGTTGAAACATAGTAAGCGTTGTTTAGCTCGAAGACTGGATCCTTTGCGTGGAGCCGCGAATATCGAGCCTTTTCAGCGACATTTATTTCATCAACGAGCGCATCCGCCGCAGAATTTACGGTATTCACTGCAGATACGAACGCCTTTGTCTCCTGAAGAGGCGGCGTCGCGCAGCCCGCTAGGCATAGAACAAGAACAAGAGATGACGCAGCATAGTGCATGCAAAACATTCCCTAGACTCGAAACCCAAAGGTGCCTCGCGTCAGCGAGTGTATAGGCCAACCATTTACTCCGAACAGAAAACCAAACCTCACCGCAGGCCTCAGCGCCCGCATGCGCTAGGCGACAGCTTCAGTACCGCAACCGCATCCGACTGATCATGCCTTTTGTCCTCTCTCGGCAACCTCATTGTATTTGCAGTTCCAATATTTCCTGCGAGGAGCCTTGGGGAGCAGCACTGTCTGTAGCCTTAAATGTGAATTGGGTCCTGGCTAAGGGCACTGTTGGGGTACCACTGATCTTTCCCGCGTTAGCGTCCAATACGATGCCATCTGGCAAGTCGGGAGAAACCGACCATTTAAGTGGCGGCGTTAATCCGGTCGATTCCAAAGTTATGGCCGGATAGGGGATCCCGACGGCGCCTCGCGGTAGCATCATCTTTAGTGCCGATACGCGCTGCTCAGTTGGAGGCTTCTCAGTATCGGGGGTAGAACCAAAGTAAAAACCAACAATCGTTCCCAATACCCCAATCAGAATTGTAAGAATTTGCTTTCCGCGGTCAAATCTCTTGTCTGCATCCGCCGTTTCATTTAACATAATTGTTGAAATTGCGATGATCATGGCAATTCCAACAGTCGCAACTGCTATTAGGAACGTAATTAATCCCCTCGCGAACTCTTTACGTGAAAGATTTGTCAGAAAACTTTCCGACCATATTCCCCATACAAGTAAACCAACTACGATAAGAGTGAGCATCGAAAACAATACAGTAGGTATATATTGAGTAAAATTTGGTTCCGGTCCAGAAGATATCTCAAGCGTGACCACCGATCCCGATGGCGCCGTTGCCCCGGCAGGCGGATTTGTTGCTAAGATACCGCCGGTCGGAACCAGATCAGTGTGTTGATTTTTGACGGCGCCGACTTGTAGACCGATACCTTTCAGAGCTAATTCCGCGGCGGGTCGCGTCAAACCGGACACATCCGGTACGGCGACCTGCGCTGCCGGTCCGGCCGACACTACCAGATCCACGGTCGAACCCGTAGCAACTGACGAGCCCGCAACGGGGTTCATCTTGCTGATCCCGCCGGACGGTACCGTTGAACTGGTCGCGGTCGTCACTGTGCCAACAACCAACCCCGCGCTCGTCAACTGCGCTTCCGCTTCTGCTTGGGTCAAGCCGGACACGTCCGGCACCTGCACGTCAGCCATATTAGTCAAATTCCTCAAAGGTAAGGCTGGAATTGAGATCAACCTTTCGGCGGCGACCAGCTTCCCTGGTAACTGGGTCACTCGTGCCCAAGATTGCAGGCAAGCATTGCAGTTGTAGCCCAATAAGGCCGTTGCAAACTGGAGTCCTTAAGAAGATTCTGTTTCCCAGAATTCCCGCAGTTTTGGTTCATCTCCATTGAACATATCGCGGTCAGAACGACCGATTCCACGAACGGTATGGGGTTCAGGGCCAAACGCGCCATCAGTATACTGCCACATTGTCCAAGCCGGCCAATTTGGAGGAACTACTGGGGTCGGACCGTATTGAGCCAACCAGAACCAACATTGCGCTAAAACAGGGTCAGAATTGGTGCCAAGCAGCTGTTTAATGTAATGGCCGGAATACAAACCGGGGAAGTGGCCAGTCTTTTCACGGACGTGAGTGACAAAGGCTCTGGCCTCTTCCAGGCTCATGCTGGGGCCAGTTGGGTTTGGTTCGAGATCGAGGACCAAAAGTCCTGTGGTTCCAACTACGCCGAGAAAATTCTCTGCTTGCCTGACTCCATCGCTCCCCGTACCGAAGTGGTACGCGCCCCATAGTAAATTGGCAGCCGCCGCCCGCCCGCGATTCCTAGCATAGGTCGGATCGACGCCCGTCTGTCCCTGGGTCGCCTTTTGTATGACTCCAACGATCCCGTCAGTTTGAGCGGTGGCCAAATTGACGTTGCCATTGTGATGCGAAATGTCGATTACGCCGTTGAAATTAGGCATTCTCCCGCTCCCAATTGGCCTAAGCTACTCGTCCGGTTGAATACCGATAACGTTTTAAGGCTCGCCGTCGATAACAACCCAAGCGTTGTCGATAGGTTGTCCGTTATGATGGGGAAAGGCGGTCCCCGCGAATGTTTGGAGGTCAGAGATAGCCGCAATAACTCGATCGCGGCTGTCAACGAAGGGTATGTCAGTATTACCGCTCGCTAGGGCGCGAGTCAGATTGATGCAACCGATACTCGCCAGAAACCCGTGGCCAGGATGGACGAGTATTTCCGAACGGTTTCCCGTCTGGCGCAACTCCAGTCCAGGCTTGGGTGTTTGGTCAGAATCGTTGCTAATCAAGTAGCCCAAAGTGACATAGTGTGAGCCTGCCTGAGTGGCCAAGGGATATGTCCCTGCCTCAACCCTTCGGCCATTTCCTGCCACCTTATTGTCGCCTGGGCCCTTGGTTTCGACCGTAGTGCCTTTGAGCGTCTCTTGGGAAACCCCGTTGTGATAGATTTGGTAAGTGCCAATAGTGCGTCTTCTGCCCTGCCTTTGCTGAACATTCTGTCGGACTATATGTAATTCCCATCCATTTCCTACAATTGGCATATGCTCCTCCCCTCCCTTTGATACTCGCTGCCATTGGTTCCTTTCCGCAGATAGTGGGATTCGAACTGTCGGTTCGCGTGGAGCTCTAGGCAACCTTGCTGAGTTTGTGAGCGGTTTCGATGAACGGCAATTGCAACCCTCGACGAACCAGCAGGGAATGGTCGATCCCAAGGATTCTGCGGACACTGGCGAGAGCCGCCTCATCCACCTCGATGTACGCGACGATGTACCATTCGCCGTTTTCTTCCCGCGCCATGCCCATCGGCTCGGCCCGCCATTTGAGCGCTCCGTGGTGCGGCATGAAATAGGTTTCCTGGATGCCGCCTACTGCGCTGAGGCCCTCGTCGAGCGCATATTCCATCACCGCGCAGCACAGCTGCGTAAGGGTGCCGCGCAGCCCGGTCGAGCGTTTGTCGGTGACCACGTAGGTGCGTGTCCATTCGGCCCAGTCGGGGCGCCTCGGAACGCCCGATTTTTCGCACATATGAGGAAAGACTTCCGAGACCATATGCGGTTCGCTGGTTGGGATCAGCCGCGCGGAGGTGACCACGCGGCCTTCTTCGATACCAAGCAGGTATGTGGCTGCCTCCGTATCAAATTGATCCAGTTCGCGACCATCCGGGCTCTCTGGACGCCAATGTTTTTGATGCACGAAAAAGTCGTGGCGCCGACGCAGGAACTCGTCGAATTCGCTTTCATAGAGATGCTTGTTCAGCGCATTGACGACATGGGCTTCTATCATAGCGCGATCCCCCGATCGTTCTTGGAGGGATAGTCGCAGTCCCGCTAATATACGTCACCTGTCCGATCGGACAGTTGACGCGCTCAGGGATGAATCAAGCGCCTGCGCACCGCTTCAACAACAGCCTGCGTGGTTGTCGCGACCCCAAAAGCTTCCCGAGCTCGCGTAGAATGCCATTTGACGGTGCGCTCAGTCAGGCCAAGAATCTGAGACGTTTCCGACGAGGTCTTGCCGGCCGCGGCCCACAAAAGGACCTCTTTCTCCCGATCGGTCAGGGGACCTTCATCCCCCTCATCGTCATTTGACAAAGCCTGGATCGACATGCCGGCATATACCGCCATGGTAACCAGTTGCACTTGTTGGCGGGACGACAGACTGCATCGCTTCGCGGGAGACGCAAATGACAGCACGGATTGCCAATGGTGGACGCTTAACATCGGTACGGCGAAACCGCTGCAGATGCCAAACTCCGTTGCTTCGCCTGCAACTCGTCGAGAGCCTTCGGTATTAGACCATTTTGCTGGTACGTCAGACCAAAGAAACGGCTTCAAGGTTTTCGCCGAATAGATGCAGACGCCATCGACAGCGGCATGTTCGGCTTCGACATAACGCTCGAACCACCCTGCGGGCCAGCCATTCAGTTCGACCATCGGCGCAAGCTTCTGCCCACCGAGAGGAACGCCGCTCAAGATGAGGTGTTCGAAGCCGAGATTTCGCACGGTCTCCAGTAGGTCGCCCAGCAGCGGCCCCGTTGCCGTGTGGTTTCTGCAGCGCTCGACAAAATCAAAAACGTCTGCATCGATCATGTATGCGATCCCTGCGTGGCACCAACCCATATAAGTCTAGCCTGAATTAGGAGATCCGAATACAGGATTTACAGAAATGTTCTCACGCGTGGAGCACTGCAGCTGCCTTAGAGACTAGTGCCGGCTCCAACCACTGCCGATCGCCTTTCTGACGACGCTGGCGCCTAGAGGAGGTATGCTCTCTATATCTTCGATAGTCCTCAGGACTGTATAGTGGTCGATTAATTCGGAGTAACGCCCGGGATTGACTCCAAACCCATAGAATACAGTAAATATGTGATTTTCATTATGATAATCATCCTCATCGAACGTCACTATCAACAGACTGTTATTTTTCCTCGACCAATTGGCGTAGCCACCCAGGTGATCTTTCAGCCAGGTATCGGCCTGCTTTATCGTGCCATCGTGCATGTCATGTTTGAGATTGGGGATCACGAAGCTAACGGATGGCAGCCTCGCATAGTCGTACGGGAAGTCAGTCAAAGACTTCTCAAATCCCTTTGCGTCTGCAAACGACTCCCAAGGATTGTGTTTTCGCGGCGATCCGGCTTCGATATAACCCGCAAATGTCTTGCCATGGGCACGAAGACGAGCGGCCAAGTTCGGCCCAGCAAAGCTGTGCATGCCATCGTCATGGACCCCATGTGTCAAACCGCTGAAGAGTGCGAAGTAATTGGGTTGGCTGGGATGAGCGACGCCATAGGAGTTCTCAAAAATAGCGCCACCCTTCGCTAGTTTTCCCAAATAGGCAGCCGATCCTGCCTGAGAAATCTGATCAAAGGAGTGGTTCTCCAGGATGACGACGACGACGTGGTCATATTTCGGGGGCCGGCTCGGCGAAGCGACAGCATTACCAGCGGCGCTCAGCGCGATGCTGATCGTTAGGACAACTATAGAGAACCGTTGAAGTGAAGGGTACCCACTCTGCTCGCACATGGAATTCCCTCTCGATGATCCCGGTCGACGAGGCGGAAATGTTGCTATGCATTGCCATTCATCTCGCGGTTCTCTTCGACCGAGCTAGCACGCAAGTAGGCGATTGTTTCCAGCCACTCGCGAAACACTATCCGAATAAGATGTGACCTGGCAATTTTCCTTTCGGCAGCAATGGAGCTGAGGACGCTCTCAGTCGCCGGTTCCAACGGTAAGGCGCCGACATTTCTGGGCAGAGCGCCGATGCCGCGCAATCCGCCCGTCTGGGCTCGCACCAATCTTTCCGGAACTTCGCTCGTGTTTGCAGCGCAACGGCTGTCAGTTCTTTAGCGTCAGTGGATGTGAAAAGATGTTCATGCCAGGTATGCCCTCCATCATTCGAACGCGAAGCCCCGCTCCTCGAAAAACTCTCGTGCGGTTTCATCGAAATGACCGTCGGCAATCGCATCGAGGTCTAGATGGCCGCCTCCCACAGCTGCCTGCAGGTCACGCATCAAGGTAAGCTTCTCCACCGCCCACCCGAGGCTGGGAAAGAGCTGCCCGCGCTTGAATTTCTTACCGAGCTTGCGCCAGGTCGAATACACCTCCTTGAGGAGCCACCGTAGGCGATGGCGAGAATACAGGTCGACCTTGTAAACCATCGGAAAGCCTTAGTCTTGGTGGCAAAGACCGGTTGATCATCCTTGCAATCTCGTAGGCTGCTCCGGATCCCAATCGCGGATCGTCGTTTTTTGGGTTGGGCCTAAACCGCTCATCCAGAGCCGCCTGAAGAATGAAGGCATGCCGATGGTCAACAGTGTCCTGCGTCTGCTTAGCGCTTTCCTCATCGAACGGCCCGATGATGCGTGCGCCGGTCTCGTCGTCGAGGACGATGTCATCGGGGTGCGGTCCTATAATAGGTTCGCTCTCACCGTTTGCCTTTGCATCGGCAATGAGCTCACGGGCAACCCGTTGGTAGGTCCGCCAATAATCGCGAGATTCCCTGATCTCTCGAGCCTTGACTTCGTCGGCCGTTCGCAACCAATCACCCAATAGGCCTTGAGAGCGAGCATCGCCATTTAGGGCGTTTGCATACACCGAGTGTACAAACGCCGCCCGCGCGGGAACTTGCGTGACCTTGCCACCCTCGCGCATAGAGCTGTCTGCCGGAAAAGCGCCTCATGTCGGCCATTGAGGACACCCGTGAAAGCAGACGTTGCCGGCGACGAAGCTTACGGTCGCGGTCGCGACAGGCGCAAAGATCAGTCTAGGCTGATCCGCGTTCCCTTGGCGCCGTTGAGCAGCCGCTTGAGATGGAAGCTGGCGAGCTGGTCGTCCGGACATTTGCCGATCTGCGCGGCGAAAGCCGTAAGCGCGTTTGCATCGCCGGCCTCCAATCTGCCGAAGGCTTCGAGATAGCTCGCCGTCGAAGGATCATCATACTGCTTTGACGACAAAGGCTCGAACGCGCGCAGCGCCTCAGCCCTGCCGCGCAGCATCAGATCGCCGACCGGCCGTCCACGGAAGCCGTCGACCATTGCGGCCGCGCTCCCGCTGACGCAGATACGCGTGCCCAACTGCTTGTTGGCGCTTTCCAGCCGCGCCGCGATATTGATGGTGTCGCCATAGGCCGTGTAGTCGAAGAAGCGGCCTCCGCCGAAATTTCCGACCAGCGCTGGACCTGCATGGACGCCGATGCGGGTCGTACCGACCGCGACGCCCTTGTCGCGCCAGCAATCGCGGAACGATTGCGACAGCGCGTCGAGCTCGAGCGCGCAGGCAACCGCGCGCGCCGCATGGTCCTGCTGCTCGCCAGGCGCGCCGAACAGCACATGCAGCGCATCGCCGACGATCTTGGCGACGGTGCCTTCATGCGCGAACACGACGTCGGTCATGCCGGCCAAATAGTCGTTGAGGAGCGCGCCTAGCGTGGCAGGGTCGATCGTCTCCACAAGCGTGGTGAAGCTGGTAATGTCGGTGAACAGCGAGGCGACCTCGCGCCACTGTCCGGCTAGCGCCAACCCGTCGGCGTCGCCGGCCAGCCGCTCGGCCAGATTGGGCGAGAAGTAGCGCGACAGCGATGCATGCGCGCGCTCCGCGACCGCTTGCCGTCGATGCGCCTCGTGCAGCACCTCGCGATGCTTCAAGGTCTTGGCGATCGTGGTCTCCAGGTCGGCAAAGTCGATCGGCTTAGTGATGAAGTCGAAGGCGCCTCGGTTCATCGCGGTGCGGATGTTGGCCATGTCACCGTAAGCGGAGACGATGACGGTCGAAAGCTGCTGCCCCTCGGCCTGCTGCAGCTTCTCCAGCAGCGACAGGCCATCCATACGGGGCATGTTGATGTCGCACAGCACCATGTCAATGTCGCTGTTGCCGTCGATGACGGACAGGGCGTCCACACCATCGCTGGCGAAGAGAAAAATGACCGCACCATCGCGGATCTGACGCCGGAACTTCTGTACGATCAAGACCTCAAGATCGGGCTCGTCGTCGACCACGAGGATGCGCGCCGTCACGCCACCATTCCCAGCCGCGTTTCGATCTGTTGCCTGAGCGTCGCAAAGTCGATCGGCTTGGTCAGCAGCGCTTCGGCGCCGTTCTCCAACGCCTTGCGCTTGGTTTCGGCGTCGCCATAGGCGGTGATCATGATGACCGGGACGTCGGGCCGCAGCACCTTGATCTTCGGCAGCAGCTCGAGCCCGCTCAGGCCGGGCATGTTGATGTCAGACAGCACCAGGATCAATGTCACCCCTTCGGCGTGGTCGATCTGCTCCAACGCATCGATCGCCGATTGCGCGAACTCCATGGTGAAGCGGCTGGCTCGGATGTCGCGGCGGAACTGCTGGCGAAATAACGGCTCGACGTCGGGCTCGTCGTCGACAACCAGAATGAGGAGGCTCATGCTTCACCTCCCGATTTTGCGAGCGAGGCGGCAGCGCGCGGCAGCACAATCCGGAACTCGGTGAACTCGCCTGGCTGGCTGTCGACGTCGATCGTGCCGGCATGCTGTTTGACGACGATGTCGTGGCTGAGCGACAGGCCGAGCCCGGTGCCCTCGCCGGCTGGCTTGGTCGTGAAGAATGGATTGAACATCTTCTCCTTCACCTCCGGTGGAATGCCGATCCCGTTGTCGCGGATCCTGATTTCGACACGGTCACCGAGACTTCTGGTCACAGCGGAGAGCGTCGGCTCATAGCCCGTACCATTCGTCGCGGCGCTCTGCTTGGCCGTTGCATAAAAGCCGTTGGAGATGAGGTTAAGAAGCACCCGCGTGATCTCCTGCGGGTAGAGATCGACATCTCCCGCCTGCGGGTCGAAATTCCGCGTCAGCGTGATGTTGAATCCTGGCTTTTCGGCGCGCGCCCCGTGATAGGCAAGGTTCAGGCTCTCCTCCACGACGGCATTGATATCGATCGGACGATGATCTCCTGAACCCGCGCGCGAATGCAATAGCATGTTCTTGACGATGGAATCGGCCCGCTTGCCATGCTGGACCACCTTGTCGAGATTGCTCTTGAGCATGCCTGTCAGCTCGGCAACCTCTTCGCGGACGGATGCCTCCAAAGGCGCGCCGGCCAGCACACTGCTCAAATCATCGATGAGTTCGCCGGAGAGCGCTGAGAAGTTGTTGACGAAGTTGAGCGGGTTCTTGATCTCGTGGGCGATACCGGCGGTCAACTGGCCGAGTGAGGCGAGCTTCTCCGTTTGCACGAGGCGGTCCTGCGCGGTCCTCAGATCTTCGAGCGAGCGTGACAATTCGCGGGTACGCGCCTGCACCTCGTCGAACAGCCGGACGTTCTCGATCGCTATGCCGGACTGGTCGGCAAACGTCTCGACGAGCTCGATCTGCCTCGGCGTGAAGTCCCGTACCTGTGACCGCGTCAGCGCGAATACGCCGACCGGCGCGCCTTCGCGCAAGATCGGAACGCATAGAATGGTCCGGTAGCCGCCGAGCTTCTGAAGCTGCGTTGCCCCGTAGTCCGGGTCGGCGAGCACGTCCGAAACGTGGACGGCACGGGCTTCGAGGGCCACCCTTCCAGTGATGCTGTCGCGACTAGGGGCAAAGGGATTGGCTTTGGCGAAAACCGCGGCTTCAGGCAAATTGCCGTACTCGGCCGACCACCGGTAGAGATCGCCGTCGCGTTTGAAGATGACGCTCGTGTCCGCGTCGCACAGCTTGGCCGCTGATTCCACCAGCGTGTCGAGAACCGGCTGCAGGTCGAACGTAGAGCGGCTGATCGCCTTCAGCACGTCGGCCGTCGCCGTCTGCTGCTGCAGCGACTCGCTCAATTCCGCCGTGCGCGTCTGCACCTCCTCGAACAGCCGCGCGTTCTCGATGGCGATGACAGCCTGATCGGCGAAAGTCTCGACTAGCTCAATCTGCTTTGGCGAGAACGGCCCGGGCGCCTTGCGCATGACCAGAAGCAATCCCATCAGCTCCGTGCCGCGCAGGAGCGGAACGCCGAGGATGCAGCGAACGCCGCGCTGCCGCGCCACGTCGGTGAAGGTGAACTCGGGATCGGCTTCGAAATCCGGTACGTGAACGGTTTTCTGTTCCAGCAGAACGCGCCCCGACACGGATCCGCGCCCCGGCTGGCGCATGATCTTGGTATGGGCAGGGGCCGCTTCCGGATCTCGGCTGAAGGTCGTGGTCCACTGAAATCCGTCGTCGACCAGACGATAGAAATCGGCGATGTCCGCGTCGCAGAGGTGCGCGGCGGACTCTGCCAGGGTGTCAAGGACGTTCTGCAGGTCGAAGGCCGACCGGCTGATGACCTTGAGCACGTCTGCTGTCGCTGTCTGCTGCTGAAGCGACTCGCTTAGCTCCGCGGTCCGCGCCTTGACCTCATCAAACAGGCGGACATTTTCGATGGCGATCACGGCCTGGTCGGCGAAGGTCTTCAGAAGTTCGACTTGCTTAGCGGAAAGAAAGCCCGTCTCAGCACGCCCGACTGCTATGCAACCGATGGGCAGGCCGTCACGCAGCATCGGCACGGCGACAGCACTGCGCAGGCCCGAAAAAGCCGCCGCGGCGCGATGCGTGAATTCACTATCCAAGGTGAGGTCAGGGATCTGCGCCACGTCAAGATATAGAATTGCCCTTTCGGCAGCGCTGCCGCGAGTAGGTGCTACGGGAAAGGTATTGCGCACGATCTCAACGCTTTCTTCGGTGATGCCGTGATGCGCGACGAAATGCAGAAGCTTGCCGTCAAATCTGTAGACAAAGCAGAACTGTGCTTCGCACAGACGGGCGGCGCTTTGCGCGATCATATTAAACACTGGCTGCCCATCGGTGGGCGAGCGGCTGATAACGCTAAGCACATCGCTGGTCGCCGTCTGGTACTCCAGCGCCTCTGTGGCCTCCCGTGTCCGCTGCTGCACCTCCTCGAAAAGGCGGACGTTCTCGATCGCAATTACGGCCTGGTCGGCAAAGGTCTGGACAAGTTCGATCTGGCTATCGGTGAAGGGCCCGGGTTCAGGTCGCGTCATTGCGAAGACGCCAATTACCGATCCTCCGCGCATGAGCGGTACACAGAGCACAGCCGAATAACCTCCGAGTCGCGGAGCTTCGGGAAGGCCATGTTCTGTGTCCTTTGTAACATCCGGAATATGGACGACTGCCTTGTCGAGTGCTGTTCGGCCGACCCAGGATTGTCGGCTGATCGGACTCGGATTCGCCTCTTCATACGCGCGATACTGCGGAGTTTGGTCGTAGCCTGCCGCAAGCCGGAAGACATCGCCTTCGCGCATAAATATGCCAGACGTTTTCGCACCGCAGAGCCTCACCGCAGAATCGATAAGTGTCTGCAGGACGCTCTGCAGGTCGAACGCGGAGCGGCTTATGACCTTGAGCACATCCGCGGTCGCGGTCTGCTGCTGTAATGCTTCGCCAAGTTCGGCGGTGCGAGCCCGCACCTCTTCGAAGAGCCGCACATTGCCGATCGCGATGACGGCCTGGTTGGCGAAAGTTTTGAGCAGGCCAATTTGGCTCTCGCTAAAGGGCCGCGCCTCGATGCGCCGGATCATAAGCGCTCCGATTGCTTTTCCTTCCTGCAACAGCGGAGTGGCGAGAATCGCGCGAAAACCAAGACGTTGAGCCATCATTCGGCCGGTTGCAAACTCCTCTCCAGCGATGGTCAAGTCGTGAACGTGGACCGGCACCCGATCCAATACGGCGCGGCCGGTAACGATGTCGCGCGCGACCGGGAAGCCAGCACTGTCAACCGGAATCGGTCCGTGATGCGCTCCCACAGCCAGCCTGTCGGAGCGCAGCAGATAGATCGTTGCGTCATAGGCGTCGCAGAGCCGAGCGGCACTTTCAGCGACGGCGTCCAGCACAGGCTGAATGTCCGTGGGAGACCCGGCGATCACTTGCAATATTGCGCCCGTCGCTGTCTGCTGATCCAGCGACTCGGTCAGCTGACGATTGTGCCCCTCGACTTTCTCGAACAGCCGGGCATTCTCGATGGCGATCACGGCCTGGTCGGCGAAGCTCTCGACCAGTTCGACTTGACGCGGTGAAAATAGCCCGATCGTCCGCCGCGCCATGCCGAATACGCCGATGGTCTCCTGACCCCGCTTCAGCGGGACTGAAAGTACTCCGCGGAAACTGCCGATGATTGCGGCCTCAGGCCTTTCGTATTCCGGGTCTTCAAGCGCGTCCGCCACATGGATCGTCAATCCCTCCAGCGCGGCGCGGCCCTGGAACGTCCCTCGTCCCACGAGATGTGGGTTGGCCCGTTCGTATGCATGCAGCTCAGCAGCCTGCCCGCCGCCTGCCATGAACCGCAACGTATCGCCAACGCGCAACGTGATTGCGCCCATGTCCGCCCCGGCCAGGCGTATAGCCGAGTCGACTAGTGTCTGCAGTACCGGTTGGATGTTGGTCGGCGATGCGGCGATCACCCTGAGGATCGCACTCGTCGCATTCTGCTGTTCAAGGAGATTGGCGACCTCAGCGGTGCGTACCTGATTTTCTTCGCGCGCCGCTGTCAACTCGGATCGGAGCGAGCTGATCGTGATCTCAGAGTCGGAGTCAGGCCCTCCCACTGAGGTGCTCCTGTTTTTTCTCTGCTCAGTGTCGGCTTTGGCCAGCCCAGCGTCAAGTTTGTGACCTGCAACGCCCGTTTGCGATGCAGCGCGGCACCTTGGCAATGCACCTGAGCGCAGGCTTTCGGAGCTATTGCAGATAGGGGATACGTCCGAGATGGGGTCGTAGGCGGAGTGCCAGCTTCTTTGCACCTTGTTCTACAACCAGTCGATCAGCTTTCGGCTCAAAAAATCTACCGGTCAGCAATGCGCTTTAACTCGACCAGAAAGTTCAATTTTGCGGCGGCCCGCGGTTGCGCCTCAAAATCGTTGTTAAAGAATGGCCCCTAATTCGGCTGATAATTGCCGCCCTCAAGCGGCCTCAGCCCGCGGGGCTTTCCCTTCTCACCAATTTCCCGTCTGGTTCTGCGCTGCACTCTTAAGCGCGAAAGAGGCGGATGTATCGAAACTGTCGGCGCAGGCCGCTTCGACGTCCGCTTCGGTCAAGCCAACGTCCCGCAGAAGGAAGTTGGACAGGTGACCGAGCCCACGCTTTATGTTGCGGCGGGTCCTCCACTCACGGACAAGGGCCAGCAGGCGTTCGAGCGGAGGGTCAAGGAAAGTGCCCGGCAAGCGGCGTGCGGTCTGGCCTATTGTCGTTTGCGTCATGTTACGCCAAGTCATGGTGAACCTCCGTTGATCGGGAATGCGAATGACGATGACGTGACGGCAGAAGGCGAGAAGGTACCAGGGCAGCTTCGGAAGCGTTCCGCTTCAGATTGTGAACTGGCCTCAGACCTCCGAAAGGCCTAACCTGCGGCAAAGGAGCGGTCGGCCATGACGCGACGGCCTTACGGACTGGTCTGCCCGATCTCGCACGCCTGCGAGTTCCTGGAGCCACGCTGGACAATCCAAATCCTGACCGAGCTCTGGAACGGCTCGACCCGCTTCAATGACATTCGCAAGGGGGTGGGCAACGTCTCGTCCGCCCTCTTGTCGAGGCGGCTCAAGGAAATGGAAGCGTTGGGCCTAGTCGAGCGCGTCGAGGACGAGGCGACGGGCACCATCAGCTATTTCCGTACCGAAAAGTCGATAAGGCTCGAGCCGGCGATGAACGCGCTGGCGGAATGGGCGCAGTGCAACATCGAGGCGGAGATCGCGCTCGCCGACGTGGATGTTTCGACCCTCATGTGGGCCGTGCGGCGAAAGATTGACCTCGCTGAACTGCCGCGGCGGCGCGTCATCCGCTTCCATTTCCGCGACGATCCCCCACCGAGGTATCCCCATTACTGGTTTGTGGTCGAGCCAGGCTCAGACTTGCCCGAGCTATGCTCGCTCGACCCCGGCCGGGACGTCGATCTTTACGTCGAGACCGGCGTTGTTTCGCTGGGAGCCATCCTGGAGGGCCGCTCCAGCATTGAGCGTGAGAAAGAGAGGGGCGGCCTTTTCCTCATCGGCGACCCCGGCCTCGCGCGAAGCATGGACCGTTGGCTGCGAATCTCGGTCTACGCGGCGCTTGAGGGAATCGTCCAGCTTCCTTGAAAGCCATGTTTGGAGTGCAGCCTTATGCAACCCGGCCCGAAAGAGAAAGCCGTTTGGGCTTGCCTCAAAAGCTATAACGCTATCATCTGTTGTTTATTGCTGTGCACTGAAAGCCGCCAGTCCGCATTCGGCCCCCATTCTAGACCTTTCCTGGCGTCCGCTTTGCGCCTGATTTCGGTCGTTCGGGGCGCGCTGACGGTTTCCTGAAAAGGTGCCTGTCCGTTCAGCCTATTGTCTGGCGAGGAGATCGGCACAATTCGGCATCCGCCATCGTAGCCGTAATTCGTCATCTCTCACCGGGTTGACAATCGCTCCTCAGGCGCCATGCTGCAGTGCAACATGGCTAGCTACGAAACCAGCATCATCAAGTCGTCGCGCATCGTATGCCTGGACGGGCTTCGCGCGCTTGCGGCGATCTGGGTGCTGGTCGGGCACTGCCTGCTTTTGACCGGCTGGCAAATTCCGATCGTCGGCGAGCCGGATCTCGGCGTCGACCTGTTCATCATGCTGTCCGGCTTCCTGATGGTGTTCCACTATCAGCTGCGCCAGGAAAAGGAGCCTTGGCAAAGATCGGAAACCTGGCTCAAATTCTGGACGCGCCGCTATTTCAGGATCGCGCCGCTGTTCTATGTCATGCTTTTCCTGGCGCTGGCGCTTGGCCCCTATCTCTACGATTGCAGGATCATCATCGACGATTTCCTCTCCAGATCGCACCAGGCGCCGGAACGCTACCTCGACGGCAGCCTGAAGAACATCGTCGCTCATCTCACGTTCCTGTTTGGGCTGGTGCCGAACCTCGCCTATCGCACGCCGCTGCCTGACTGGAGCCTGGGGCTGGAGATGCAGTTCTATGCCGTGTTCCCGGCCGTCATGCTGCTGGTGCGCAGGCTGGACTGGATCAGGAGCGCCCTTGTGGTCGCGGCGGCCGGCTGCGTCATCGTGTTTGCGATGCGGCTGTTGTCGATCCATTTTCCGATGCCGTCCTTTCTGCCGCTGAAGATACAGATATTCCTGTGCGGGATGCTGCTGGCCGGAGTCGTGCATCAGAGCCGACCGAGGCCGTTCCTCTATCTGGCATTGGCCATGCTTTTGGCGGCGCTGCCCTTTGGCGGCGACCAGGGGCTGGGCAAGCTTCTGGTGCGTGAAGCGCTTGTGGCGGGCTTCTTTGCGCTGGTTCTCTACCGCATGCTGCCTGGAAGGGCGGGAATGTTGGCGCGAGCGATCGCCGTGACGCTCAGCAGCCGGTTCTTCCACCTGATGGGCGAGCTTTCCTTCAGCATCTACCTGATCCATCTGCTGGTGCTGCAGCCCGTCGCGGCGTTCGTCATCAGTGAGTTCGGCCACGAACTGTCGGCGCCGCTGCGCTTCGCCATCGTCGTTGCCGTTGTGCTGCCGACGGTGACGTTGCTGTCCTGGATCACCTACACTCTGATCGAGGTCCCCGGCCAGAAGGCGGGCCGCTTCGTTGTCCAGCGCTTTGGCCGGAAAATTGCGCAGGTGCTCGAAAAGACCCCGGCGGAGTAGGGCGCCAAGCGCGGCGCATAACCACTGACGTTGCCTGCTCCCCCTGAGGGCGTTAGTAGCCCGCAACCGGAACATCACATGTGCTGGTGCATTGCTAGTGAACGCCAATTCGACTGGGGCGCAAAATGCATCGCGCGATCACAAATGCATGGGCAATGGTGCGAGAAGCCGTCGTTGGGTTCGTCAACGACAATGCTCTCAGCCATGGCGCGGCGATCGCTTTTTATGCCACAACATCGTTGGCGCCAATTCTGCTCATCGTGGTTGCAATTGCGGGTCTCGCATTCGGTCACGAGGCAGCCCAAGCGGCATTGTCCGCCCAAATCACAGGGATGATGGGTACAGAAAGCGCAAATATCCTGCAAACCGCACTGAAGAGCGCATCCGAAAAGCCATCCGGCGGCACCTGGGCGGCGGTGATTGGCATCATCACCTTGCTTGTGAGCGCTTCCGGGGTCTTCGGCGAAATACAGCAGTCCTTGAACATGATATGGAAGGTCGAAGCGCAGGGCAGTTCGTTGTCGCGCCTGGTGCGCGCACGTGCGGTAAGTCTGGGACTGGTCACCGCACTTGGCTTCATGTTGCTCGTCTCTCTAGTCGCGAGCGCGGCGATTTCGGCCCTAGGCAACCTCATCAACGCACAGTTGCCGTTCGGGACACTTGTCCTGGCCGTTATCAACGCGGTCGTTTCTTTTGTCCTCCTCGCAGCTATTTTCGCCGCTATCTTCAAGATCTTGCCTGATCGAACCCTGGAATGGCGGGATGTCTGGATTGGCGCTGTTGTAACCGCTGCCCTGTTCACGCTCGGGAAATCGCTTATCGGTTGGTATATAGGCTCCAGCGCGGTCGCGGCCTCATATGGGGCCGCCGGTGGGCTGCTCGTCATCCTGCTGTGGGCTTACTACTCGGCGGAAATTTTTCTTTTTGGTGCGGAAATCACTCGCGCCTATTCCATTCGACACGGCAGCAGGTCCGATCTGGATGCTGTGCTTCACAGTGCTTGACTGCAACACATGCCACTAACTACCAAATCGACTAGGCGCGCGGCGCACCGGCCGGGGCTTCGCCACATCACCCATCGGCGCCGCATCACCGAGCAGGGCACGCGAGCTGGATACGGTCGACACCATATAATGAGTGCAAGTGCGCTGGTTGGTCAAACCATGAGGGTCACAGTTTGAGTTGCGAAAGACGCGGTTCAGCGGCGACGCGGACGGCGCTTGCGTATCGGCTTTGTACTCGCGCGCCTGCCGTCCGGCGCCTTCTTGGCGGCAGCGGAGCGGTACAGGTTCATGAGGTCAATCAGGAGCCGAACAATGGCAATCGCAGTTGCAGCATCGAGCCAGCCCGCAATGCTTTTGAGCATCGGGATTGTTCTCCAAGCTTACGACGTGAAAGCGGTCGAAGGACCGGGGCGGCAGTGCTCCTTCGCCTGGTTTAGGCGAGGACTGCCACCCATTCGTTGTGGCACTCAGTTGCCAAGCAACATGACATGAAAAAGGCCTCCGAAGGAAGCCTTTGGATGGTGTGAGCGAGAATCTCCACCTAACAAATTATCCCACATTTTGTGCATGCAGCGCAAGCCGTTCGCTTGACCAAGGCGCGCTTGGCGACTTGATGCTGCTTGGCAGCGTGACCGTCACCCCGGCTCTTCGGCCGCAGCCGATGGTCGCTGTCGACACTTTCAGCAGCCGCAATGCGATGTCATTGTTGGCGCCGAAAACCACCGCTTCACGGCGCCTCCGCGAAATGGATACTTGCAAGCACCAAGCGCAAGCTCATGAGGCAGAGGGTGTCGGAGCGGGGTCTCATAGTGTGAAACGCCGAACGGATCCCGGGTCCCTGGAAGGGCGGCAGCAAAGGTTAGAGAGCCGCACTTCCAGGGAGGCTGGATCAATAGTCGTTGTTGTAATAGCGATCATCGCAAGGCGCCGTGTAGATCCGGCCGCGGCGGTCCTGGTAGCGGCAAAGCTGTTCGCCGCGGCGCTGCGGCGTGGTCGACTGGCCGATGACAGCGCCGAGCAAGGCACCGCCGGCGGCACCCACGACCGTGCTTTCGGTGTTGCCGCCCAGTGCTTGGCCGGCGAGGGCGCCGACACCGCCGCCGATGAGTGCGCCTGTGGTTGCCCTCTGCTGCTGTTCGGTCTGGGTCGCGCAGCCTGCAAGTGCTGCAGTCATGAGCACGGCGCCAATAGTTTGTCTGATCATCATCTTGGAACTCCTTTGGAGCCCCAAACGCGGATCGGGGCGAATGGTTGCCAGTTGCTGGCGCAATGCGGCCAAACGGCGGCACGCCCGCTCACGAAATGAGACGTGGTTTCTCGGGCCTTGAAGACAATGGTTGCCAAAGCTGAAACGCCTTGCACGAACCGGGCGATCGCGCCTCGGTTTGAATCCGCTTGAGGAGCAGCTACGCTGCCTCGTTGCGCATCGCCTTTTGCGCGGCGGCGATCAGGAATCCAGATCGGCTGTAGCCATGCCGTTCCGCATATTGATCGATTGAGGACATCTTCCGGGATGGTGACGTTGACGCGCACGACCTTCTTCGCCTCGGCTTTCAGGGCAACCAGGACGGCGACCCGGTTGAGATTGTCCTTGTCCGACATAACATCTTCCAGGGATGATGACTCGGGAATGGCTTCGCCATCCTCGACAAGGCCTTCGAGATGGAAGGCCAGGGCCTCTTCGGCCATGGCGCGGGCGTCGGCCAGGTTGGTGCCGGCGGTGGCCACGCCCGGAAAATCGGGAAAGGATACGCCGAAGTCGCTGTCCGCTTGCTTGTGGATCAGTCCGATATAGTGACGCACGGGTCGGTTCCCCCAAGGAGCGGCTTCGAGGCTCGATCAGACTATCGAGCCATTCGACACAAACTGTCGAGGTATTCCTAATGGGACCGTAGGAAGCTGCCTAGTAGGTTGGGCATGCCCCAGGCAGACATTGCCTGGGCAACGGTCGAGAGTGTGGGGAAAGTGCCAAAGTTAGATGGCGGGAACCAGACTGTGCCTAGAGTTCGCGCCGCGCAGTACGTGCGCATGTCGACGGAACACCAGACCTACTCGATCGACAACCAAGCGGATGCCATTCGCGACTATGCCGATATCATGGCTTACGACATTGTCGCCACTTACGAGGACCTCGGTCGCAGCGGTTTAAACCTTGGAGGGCGCCCCGGTCTTCAGAAGCTGTTGGCCGATGTCGAAAGTGGGCGAGCCGATTTTGAGACGGTTGTGGTCTATGATGTAAGCCGTTGGGGGCGTTTTCAGAACATTGATGAAAGCGCAGCCTACGAATACCGATGCCAGATGGCCGGCGTCCGTATCGAATTTTGCGCCGAGCAATTCGCAAACGACGGCAGCATCGGGTCAGACGTCCTCAAAGCAATCAAACGGAGCATGGCTGCCGAGCAGAGCAGAATGCTCTCGCAAAAAGTCTTCATCGGCCAGGCGAGATTGATCCGGCTGGGCTTCCGGCAGGGCGGGAAGGCCGGCTTTGGCCTGCGGCGCTTGCTTGTCGATCAACACGGCCGCTCAAAAGGCATCCTTTCATCCTACGAATACAAGAGCCAGCAGGCGGATAGAATAGTTCTGGTGCTCGGCCCGCCTGACGAGATTGCGACAGTGAAGTGGATTTTCAGTCACTTTGTCAGAACACGCAAGACAGAGCTGGAGATGGCAAGACTGCTCAACAAGCGCGGCGTGCTCAGCGATTTGGGGCGACCATGGACGCGGGAATCCGTGCACTCGGTGCTGACCAACGAAAATTACATTGGCAACAGCGTCTGGAACAAGCATTCGGCCCGGCTGAGAAGCCATCAAGTCCGAAATCCCCCGGAACAGTGGGTGCGGGTGGAAAACGTCCTGGAGCCGATCGTCGACCGCAAACTGTTCGACCGGGCGCAGATCGTGCTCAAGACCATCTATCGCCACATGACCAACGACGAGATGCTGGCCGATCTTAGGGCACTTCTGGCTCGCCGTGGCGCCTTGTCGTTGGCCATGATCGACGCGGATCCCGGGTGCCCGCCGGCCCAACGCTACCAGTGGCGTTTTGGAACCATTGTCAAAGCCTATGAACTGATCGGATACGAGCCATCCAAAAACTACCGCTTCATCGGCGTGAACCGGCACCTGGAATCAATGAGGCTGCAGATTATCCGGGATCTTGTGGGCGCGATTGATAAGCAGGGCGGGGTTGCTGCCCATGACATGGCGATGGACCTCCTGCGGATAAACGAGGAGATCACGGTGGCGATTACAATGGGCCGATGCAGGGTTTCCGGCTTCGGCTATCCACGCTGGTTTTCCAAGGCCGATAAACGGCCACTACCCGACATTTTCGTCCTGATCCGTATGAATCCCGGCGACCTGACCATTCGGGACTATTTGATTGCGCCTGCCCACGAGATCGCGGGTAAATCGGAACTGCATGCCATCAATGGGATACCGCTGGACAGCTATATTTTTCCCACGCTCGACCCCATTATCAGGTTGGCAGAGCGAGAGCCTGTCGGAGGCGTGGCTTGGTAGTCAAGCGCTTAGCCAAGGACGCCGCCTACCGTGCGTTGGAAAACGGTGGCGACAGACATGCGAGCAATATTGTTGCTGGCGCATTAGGGTCCAAGAAGAGGCTTCGTTCACACGAATTTTTGGCGACCTACGATACGGAATGCAAACGCATGCGCGATTTCGTAACGCAAGCGGCAAAGTCTGAACAGAGCCTAGACCGGATAGTAGCGGCGCTCCACCTGATGATGCGCGACAAGCAATTCTGCGCCACGCTGGTGTCCGAGGGCTTCAGGACAATGCCAAGCCTACTGGCACATAGGTTGCGTGGCGCGACCCGCGAGCCGCAAATGTTCTGCTCTCCCGGAAAACCCGCTTCCGAGACAGGCGAGAACCGGAAAGCCGTTAACGGAATTTGCCCTGATGTCCTCGACCTGCTTCGGGACGCGCCGGTAAAAACAAAAATCTTCGGGTTGCTCCAGAAGGTGCTGCCAGCCAGGCAATTGGAGATTGCCCGGCTGATGGTGGCGATGGACCGGGTCAGGATCACCTACGCGAGACTACTCGTCGCTCTGACACCGCAAGCCCTGCTGGTCGAGGGTTTTAATCTCTCAACGATCACCACACAGGCGGAAGACCAGCGCGGCGCGATGGTGCTCGATGTCGGCGCGGTAAGCCTTGCGGTTCTCAGCGCCGCGGAACGTCATGGCCAGGTGGGCCTGGAGCTTGTCGCAGCCAACCGCTTTTTCGACCAGTTGATGGATAATTCCAGAGTGGTGCGGTATCTCGCCCGGACCTTTCCGGGGCATTTTGAAGAGTTTCACAGCTTCTCGATGCCATGCCTCGAACAGGGGCGCTAGATGGTCGGACGTCAACTCCTATAGAAACCGATAGCCGTCGCCGGGACGCAAACAACAGAACCAATGTGACTTCTGTCTATGCCTCGAAAAGCCAACCCCGCCGAGCTTGCCGCAGCCAGAATGCTCGCAAAGCGATTTTCGATCGGCTCTCGGCCGCGCGGAATCGCTGTCATGTCTTCGGCAAGCCGGCCCGGTTCGTTGCTCATAGCGGGTTGATCGGCCCAAGAGGCCGGGATGGTCGTTGGGCAACTTGTTGACGGCGCTGGTGTTCACCTCACGCCCAACGCGATTGAACTGCAGCTGACCGTCGATGTCGTGGCTGAGAATGTCCTTGAGGCTGTCCTTGGGCGTCGCCGGGTCCAGCCGGGCGTCATAGTAGGCCGGGTCGAGAATGAGAGGCTGCCGATCATGCAACTGCTTCATCGGTTCTGCGGCAGGCTCGGTGATGATGGTGCAGCTGGTTATGTCGAGATTGGAATTGTAAGCCCAAAGCCCGGCGAACGAGAAAGGCGCGTGGCCTGGCTGGTAGATGTGCCAAGGGTCTTTCTTGCCGTCGGCTGGCGATATCGTCCACTCGGAGAAGCCATCGGCAGGGATCAGGCAGCGCTTGGACTTGTAGGCGTCGCGGAAGGCGGGCGCTGTATCGATGCCCTCAATCCTCGCATTGAACATAGCCGCCTTGGGCATTTCCTTTGCCCAGAAAGGGACCAGCCACCAGCGCCCTTCACGGAGCCTGTGGTTGCCATCCTCACCGGCAGTGACGAATGGGACATCCTGAGTCGGCGCGATGTTGTACCGGGGCTCGTCGTTGCGGCCCGTCTCCGCCGGCGCAGTCAGGCGGTAGAGCCGGTGGATTTCCGACCACGACAGATATTTGGTGTAACGTCCGCACATCGCTCTGCCTCAGTTGCGCAGGAGTTCAGGCACGCTGAGCGGGCCAAGGTCGGAATTCTCCTATACTCGTCGCTGCGGCGCCAGACGCCGCGTATCTTGGCGGCGGTGACCGATTGATTGCCTTCGCCAGTAGCCTTGCGGAAGGCTCTGGGCGACCACAGAGTTCCCCTTGGTGTGCGCCGTGGAGGCAAAAAGGGCAAAGTCGACGGCGATCATGCCATGTCCCTCTCACTGCGGACTTAGCAAAGGCTCTCGCAAGGAATGCCGTCCTTGTCGCGGTCGAGCTTGCCGCCCCAAGAGCAGTTGGCCAAATACCAGTTCGCCTCGTTGCATGAGCTGATCTGGGGACAGGTTCGCCGTGGCTGACAAGAATAGCTCTGCGCCACCTGCCCATTACGCATGATACCGAGTGGTTGTTTTGCTGACGGCCTGGTGGTGCCGTTCGCATGCTCTGCGCGCCAATCCCATGGCGCCTGAAACGCTCCAGCCCACAGACCGACCTTCGCCGCCTGGGCCTTCGCCTGCTGTCTTGCGTAGGCTCCGTGGCTGTAGCGCGGCCAATCTAGTGCCAAGCCCCGCTCGACAAGCCAGCTCTGGACGTTGCGACCGTCGGCGCGATCGCAATCCCCAACAAGCCGGCCGTACCGGTCTCGGTTAACAAAGCTGCAATACAACGGACGCGATGCAGCCAGGAACTCGTCCAAGGCTTGGGCAGCATGGCGCCCGCAGGCGTATTCGAAGCCCTTAGCGTCTTCGCAATATTGCTTACTCTCGGGCGCATCGATGCCGTTGAAGCGGATGCGCTGTCCGTGGATCTCGATCGTGTCGCCGTCGATCACAGACGCGACACCGGCGATCGGCGCCGGCTTCGAGCCGAACCAATTCGATGCATTGATCTCTGGCAAACTTTCGCTGTGCTGGATGGCGGTTTGCGCGACCAGAGCGCCAGCCGCTACCGCAGTCACCAAAATCAGGCGCCGCGGCACATTCGCCCATCGGTGCGCACGGCTATGCTTGGCACCGGTTCGCTTTCGCCAGCGATCAGATCGATTGTCGTATCGGTATTTGTCCACGCCCTCATCCCCGCAGAGAGGATGCGACTGTTTCAACGAAGAGTCCAGAAGACGAGACGCGCGGAATGCTAGCCCCGAAGCCGATGCGTGCCGACGCCCCCTCGACTTCGATCTCGGTTAAGGGGGTTCGATGACCTGTTGGGGTGCATTCGGCTGTCGGGCCTGACCGGCGCGCTCCCGAAGGTGCGTTCACGCGGGAAAACCGGCCATTCTGAAGCCTGACGTGAAAAGCTCGAGGTCGACTTGGTGGGCGAACGGGAGACGTGAAATCAGCCGGATAGTCAGGTCGTGTTTCCTTATCAGTGCTTCCTGAACTTCAGCACGCGCCTTCTGCGTCTCGCCCAAATGAGCGTACGCCGCTGCGAGAAAGGCATGAATGAAGAATTGGTCGCCGGCCTTCTGATACGAACCGACGGCCTCCGAGTACCTTCTTAGCAGAAAGAGGGAGCTGCCCTTCACCTCCCAGAACCATATTGGAGGTAACGGGTCGCGCAGCAGCGCAGATTCAAGCACGTTCAGCGCGCTCTCGGCCCGGCCGCCGTAGTTGAGCCAGCTTGCGTAGTCCCCCGCTATGTTCACGTCCAATGGGTTTAATGAGCGCGCTTGCTCGAAATGCACTCCCGCGTCGCTGTGCTGGCGCATGTGCGTAAGCACCAGGCCCATGCTCTGGTGACAGACGCCATCGCTCCTGTCGAGAGCGAGCGCCGTTCGTGCCGAGTCCCAGGCGTTCTGTAGCGTCCGCGGATCGTTGTCGTACCAAAATCTGCCGACGAGCGCCTGCGCGAGGAAGGCGTGGCCTTGAGCGAACGTCGCATCGAGCTCGACACACCGGACGAATAGGGGCTCGGCCATGTCCAGTTCATACCGGTAGAACTGTGCGCGCCCCTGCAGGTAGCAGTCGTATGCATCCCAATCGGCCGGAGGCTTGCGTCTGGTCCTGCTCGTCGAATCGGCCTCCGCCTGGCCTTCGACCATCGAGGCGATGAGAGCCGCAACCTCGTCTTGCAATGCGAAGATGTCGTCGAGGGCCCTGTCGTAGCGTTGGGCCCACAGGTGGGTACCGGTGGAAGCGTCAATCAACTGTGTGGTGATCCGAATGCGATCACCGAGCTTTCGTATGCTGCCTTCGACGAGGTAGCGAACTCCGAGTTTGCGATGGACTTCGGCAATGTCCAATGCCGGATAGCGAAACTGAAAAGATGAATTCCGCGCGATGACAAGGAGGGAGCGGAACCTGGCCAGCTCCGTAATTATGTCCTCGGTTATGCCATCGCTGAGATACTGCTGGTCCTGATCGCCGCTCAAATTGGCAAAAGGCAGGACCGCAATCGACGGCTTGCCGGACCCTGGTATCGGTCTGCGGGATGCGCTCGCCACCGGCTCGACAGTCCCGGTGAAGCGGTAGCCGACGCGAGGCACCGTGGCGATCCACTCGCCGCCGTTGTCAGCCGGACCGAGTGCCTTTCTCAGTGTCGCTATTTGGACCGTAAGGTTGCCTTCCTCAACGGCGGTTCCCGGCCAGGCAGCGTCCATCAGTTCGGCCTTGGTCAGGATCTCGCCGGGCCGGGCCGTAAGCGCAGCAAGCAGCGTCAGCCCACGATGCCCAACAACGATCGGGATCTGCTCTTTCAGGAGCGTCCCGACGTCGGGATCGAGTACGAACGGACCAAAAGCGATGCGTGTCCCCTGCATCTGGGCATATTAGACGTTCCGGCGGTTTTCGGAACAGTGTCGGCACCCCTTTAATCCCGGGGTCGCTTTCGAGGCCTATGCCCAGAACGCGGCCACCTGTCCATCGATTAGAAGATAGCGATCGGGCGCTGGCCGCTGCGCGCGAATGTCCGGAGTGGCTACCCCGACTGCGTATTGGCCTGCGCCGCTGATCAGAGATAGGGAACCGCAGAACTGACCGGAGCAAGGCTGGCGGTAAAGCATCGATATTGCTGTTGTGAATCTAGGGATTTTGGGAGGTACTCCCCAGCTTCGGAGAAAGATGGGCATTCGGAGAGCAGTTTGGGTGGGAACGTTGTGTCCGCTCTCCCCAGCTTTCGGCCGCACATCCCGCAAACGCCGGGCTTCCGGGAAGCCATGAAGGGATCGGAGAATGGTTAGGACCTCGAAGGTGGTAGAGGATCAAGAGTTCGAACCCTCCGACAACATCTGCTTTTTAAAGAAATCAATAAATTTCCGCGTCTTCAGCGGCAGGTAGGCGCGGGAAGGATAAGCGACCCATACGGCACTCTCCTGCGCCCCGACGCTGATCTTCCAACCAGGGAGGAGTTGGACAAGCCTTCCGCTCTTGATGTCCTCATCCACCGACCACTCCGGCAGCAGCGAGATCCCGACGCCGTCGCGTACCAACTGGCGAAGCGCCAGTGTGTTGCTGGTCCTGATCTTCGCCGGCACGGTCAATTCGATATTTTCGAGATCCCGCCTGAACAGCCACAGCGGCATTTGAGGTGAATTCGTGGTCGGCAAACAGACATGCGCACCAATGTCTTCTGGCCGATCGACTGGAGGCACTGAAGACAGATATTCTTTCGACGCCACCAAACGACGCTCGATTGTCTTTAACTTGGAGACGATGAGGTCGCCGGTCGGACGCGGCCCGAGACGCAAGGCGACGTCGACCTGCTGGGCAACGAGGTCCACCAAAGCGTCCGAGAGCAGCAGATCAATTTCAATGCGCGGGTACTGCGCGCAGAATCCGGCCAGCAGTGGCGCGACGACCGCTTCGCCGTAGGCGTTTGAGGCTGTAACGCGCAACATGCCGCTTGGCTGTTCGACGGTGGCAAGCGCTGCTTCGCGGGCCGCCGCAACCTCGTCCACAATAGGCAGGATGCGAGACAGGAAAATCGCTCCGGCCTCCGTCAACGACAGTTTCCGGGTCGTTCGCTGGAACAGTCGTGTCCCAAGCTGTGCTTCCAGTCCAGCTATCCTGCGAGACAATGTCGATGCCTCGCTGGCTTCGGCCCGCGCCGCAGCCGCAATGCTGCCAAGTTGAGCGACGCGGCAGAATGTCTTGAGGTCGTCAACGTCCATTCATGCAAAATTGGCATGAATATCATGCCAAATACAAGCATTATCTCTCAGTCATCATCGTTTATATCGATACAACGACAGATAGCCGAGCCTTCCAAGGAGAGATCTATGAAGTGTGAAATCAAACGTGTCCTGTTCGGCTGGCCGCTGGCGGTGACGGCAGTGGCTGCGTTTTTGCTCGCCTCTGGGGCGACCGAAGCCGCGTCCAGCAAGCCCACCATTGTTCTGGTTCACGGTGCGATGGCAGACAGTTCGTCTTGGAATTCAGTGATCCCGATTCTCTCTCGCGATGGCTACACGGTCGTGGCAGTAGCGGACCCGCTTCGAAGCGTCTCTGGCGATGCCGCAGCCGTTGCCAGCGTGGTGGAGAGCATCGACGGGCCTGTTGTGCTGGTTGGCCATTCCTATGGCGGGTCCGTCATCACAAACGCCGCGCTTAACGGCAAGAATGTCAGGGCGCTGGTCTATGTCGCCGCATTCGCGCCTGACAAGGGCGAGAGCGCCTTCGCTTTGATCAGCAAGTTTCCGGGTAGCGAGCTTGGCGCGGCTCTGGCCAAGCCAATTGCGCTCCCAGATGGCAGCCTTCAGTTGAGCGTTGATCCGGCAAAATTTGCCGGACCCTTTGCCGCCGACCTGCCTATGGAGCAGGTGACGCTGATGGCTATTACGCAGAGACCTGTTGCCGAGACCGCGCTGAAGGAAGCTTCAGGCGCGGCCGCCTGGAAAACCCTTCCGTCGTACTTCGTCTACGGCGCGGCCGACAAAAGCATCCCTCCGGCTCTGCACGACTTCATGGCGAAGCGTGCGCACGCGCGCGAAGTCGTGGTCGTGCAGGGTGCATCGCATGTTGTCATGCTTTCTCATCCGGCAAATGTTGCTGAAGTGATCGAGGAGGCGGCGCAGGCCCATTGAGCGATCACCGTCACCTGAGAATTCAGGTCTCTACCCCATTTGCGGCGCCAAACTGCGCCCAATTGCCATCAAGGACAGACACATGACGAACTTTCCCATTCACTCCATCGAAACGGCGCCCGGACCTTCCAGGCCGGCACTTGAGGCACTGAATTCAGCCTTCGGCTTCATTCCAAATATCGCCGGCACGATGGCAACCTCGCCTGTGCTTATCGGCAGCTTGACCGACCTCTTCGCGCGGGTACATGGCGGGAGCTTCAGCGAAGCGGAGATCCAGATCCTGCTTTTGACAAATGCAGTCACCAACAAGGCAGAGTGGGCTGTGGCCTTTCACTCCTATCTGGCGATTGCCGAGGGGGTCGGCGCTGAATCTGTCACCAGCATCAGAGATGGCGCTCTACCTGTGGACGCCAGGCATGCGGCTCTGGCGAAACTCACGCGTACGCTTATCGAGAGGCGCGGTGGGCTCAGCGAGGTGGAAAAGCGCGAATTCCTCGATGCGGGTTTTGATGAGAGCCGGTTGCTGGAGGTGGTCGCCGTTCTTGCGGCGTCTACGATAACCAACTACACGTCCAACATCACCCAACCGCCGCTGGAGACGCCATTTCAGCCGCATGTCTGGCAGGCAGGTAGGGGCTGATCCGGACAGTAGGCGGTCGTGCCGGGCGCGTTCGACGCGCGCGGAGGCAAAGACCATGTAACGCTAGGACCGAGTAAATTTGCCACGCGGCCGTCATCGAGCTTTCCATGTCGCGTGATCTAATCTCAGCTATGCCCAGGTGGCGTTCATCAATCAGCTGATGGTCGGTTTCAGACGTTCGTCTGCCGACCCTTTCGTCTGCTATCATTCTTCGGCGGCCAAAAGCCGACCTTCCGCTTCCGGCCCCATGCAGCCATTCCAGAACGGTGGCCTAGCACCGCTGGAACGTGCAGAGCAAATGACGGACACGCGGCCTAGCCATGTGCATCCTTAGTCTGAATTGACAGATACTATGACGCCCACGGGAACTTGAGCTCGACCTCTCCCCCCCAAAGATCGCGCGTCTCCACAAACCCCCATGGTCGCACTTTCTCTAACAACTCCTCGGAGCTTCTCTTCAGGTTGTTTATGACTTTGATGTCGTTTTGAATGTTTCTAGTGAGGCGCTTTCGTCGGGTCGGACGGCTTTCGGCTTCAAGCGCTTCCTCAGAGGCCGCAAGTCGGTTCTTGATGAATTGCACCATTTGGCGCGAATCGTCTCGGTATTCTTCATAGGCAGCGATCGATTGGGCTTTTTCCTCCTTGGTCCAAGGGCCAGCAAACCAAATCTGGTTGTTGCGGATATCGATTGTGATCTGGTCGGGATGGGGGATGATTTCCGGTAGGTCTTTTAGGCCAAGTCGAGCACGTCGCTCGAGTTCTTGCTCCGCCCAGATTTTGTAGTCTATGAATCCTGAAAGGTTTTCGCGTTCAATTCGGGCCTGCTCCTGCTGGGCAGCATGCAACAGTTCGGTAGCTCGGCGCTGGGCGTGTACGTTGCCCTTGAGAGCATTGATGCCAATCGCGCGCACTACGGCCCGTGCGACCGATAGCTTGATCGAGCGGCCGCCGTCATTGATCTTGATGGAGCGCTGAGCTTCCTCCAACACGATGGATGTGAGGTCGCTATCCTTCACTTTGTTTTTGGAACCACGCGGGCGACCGGCGGGATTGCCGGACCGACCCGGTTTGAATTTTCTCTCGGCAGGCGGCTTGGCATAGCCGACCTCATAGTGCCGTTCTGGCTTCTGTGAAGAAGGCTCGCCACCTCTGTTGCTTCCCTTCCTCATTGTGCTGCCTCCTGGAATCTAGAACCGGTTGATATGCCATCGATTAGGCGGATTGCTTCGTCCTTAGCGTAGACCTCCCAGCGTCGGATGATGCGCTCGCAATAGATCGGGTCGAGCTCGCACAGAAAGCCGCGCCGGCCAGTCTTCTCGGCAGCAATGAGCGTCGAGCCCGAGCCGCCGAAAATGTCTAGGATGATATCCCCGCGGCCAGAGCAGTCCTTGATCGCGTCGGCGATCATCTGAACCGGCTTAACCGTTGGATGAAGCGCAAGCTCGTCCATTCGGCCGGCCTTCAAAGTGTTGACGCCCTTGTACTGCCAAACGTTGGTTCGATAGCGCCCGTGCTGACCAAGCTCGAACGTGTTGATGTGCGGCGCCTCGCCATTCTTGAAGGCAAAGATCAGTTCATGGCGAGAGCGGTAGAATGTTCCCATTCCGCCATTGTCCTTTGCCCAGACGATCAGGTTCTTCAGGTCGGAATAGACACCTTCGCCGGCCTTGAGCATTTCACCCATATGGCGCCAGTCCATGCAGATGAAGTGAATTGAGCCATCGCAGGAGTGACGCACGAGATTGCGAAACGAGGCGCCTAGGAAGTCGGTGAACTCAGTAGAGGTCATCTCGCCCGAAGCCATCGCAAACTCGCGATGCTTCGTCTTTCCCGAACCGCCGACGTGTCCCTGGATCTCCACGTTATAGGGCGGATCGCTAAATACCATTCTTGCGATTTCGCCATCCATCAGGGTGGCGATCACCTCAGCGTCGAGCGCGTTGCCACAGACCAGACGGTGCCGGCCAAGCTGCCAGACGTCGCCTAAATAACATCGCGAGGCTTCTTCGAGCGGAGGTAAGGAGTCGTCTTTGGGGTTGCCTTCTTCCTCTGGGATCAGCCCTTCCACTAGGTTGTCGATCTCAGCGAT
The DNA here is from genome assembly GCF_040318795.1 of Mesorhizobium sp. M1004. Taxonomy (NCBI): domain Bacteria; kingdom Pseudomonadati; phylum Pseudomonadota; class Alphaproteobacteria; order Hyphomicrobiales; family Phyllobacteriaceae; genus Mesorhizobium; species Mesorhizobium sp. M1004. The sequence goes on along the minus strand of NZ_JAMYNB010000003.1, from coordinate 298,053 downwards.
CGAGAAACCGGTGATCTCGGCGCCGAAGCCAAGGTCCACATCGACATCCAAGAGCGCTTTGAGTTCTTCGGCAAGCAAGTCTTCGTCCCAGCCTGCGTTGAGAGCCAGCTTGTTGTCCGCCAGTACGAAGGCGCGCTTCTGCTGCGGCGTCATCGTGTGCAGCATGACGCAGGGGACCTGGTCCATTTTGAGCAGCTTGGCTGCCTCGACCCGGCCATGACCGGCTAGAATAGTTCCCTCCTCATCCAGCAGGATCGGGTTGGCGAAGCCGAAGGTTGTGATGCTGTCGGCGATCTGTTTGAGCTGTTTGCGGGAGTGCGTCCTTGCATTGCGCGCATAGGGCGTCAGCGATGCAATCTGGCGGTATTCAATCTGCAGTCCCTCGTTGTGCGTTCTAGTGCCAGTGGGTCGTTCTCGCTCTCCATCACGAGGGCTTAACTTACATGTTCTATTCTTGTTCGACATGCGTAATCCTTTTGTTCACACATTGTGTAAGGTCCGACCGACACTGGCTGCGCAAAGCGTGGTGGCGGCTCTCGGCGCCGCGAATAAGGACGCGCCCACGCCCGGCAACTAACAAATGTCTTGGGGTGATTCGTTTTATCGCGTCGAGATCGTACTATTTCTGTCCCACGATCTAATCACTCACACACTAAACGGCGCTGAGTTGAAGGCGACCAATTTGCGTCAACGGCTGTCAGAACGGTTCTAGCCGAGATGCGAGATAGCCCGCTTCGCGAAGGTCGAGGGACTGCAGGGATTTCCGGAGTTCCTCGCAAAGGCAATCAAGGACGCTGTCGTCGCCGTCCGATCCCATGTGCCGAGCGGCCCGATGCTCAAAGAAGAGACAAAGCCATAAGTCCTTAGCGCTTCCACGCCAAGGCGAACGGCCGTCCCGGACATCTGTGGCGATCGTGCGGTGCATACGAGCGAGCTCATCAAACCCGCCGGCTTCCTTGTAGCCATTCAAGAAATGCGCAAAGCGCGCCGACTCACTCCAGAGGAAGGGATGCGGTATTCGGGAGAAATCCCCAGCTAGCGACCGTCGCTCCCAATCTTCCAACTTGTCGTCCAAGTGTGTTGTTACCGCCGTTATCCTGATGAAGACGTTCGCTCTGGTGCGGGACGACCGCAAGTCCTTTTTGCAGGGTTTTGGTGACTAGGTCCACGACCGGAGAGACTCGAACGCCTGGCGATAATCAAATTCCGCAGCTTCGAAAATTTCAGTTTATTGGGTCAGCGATAGGTTTCGGAGGATCTAGTTTCTGTTGTCGGTTCCCTGCTACGAAAAGGGCACGCGTTAATTATATCCACCTGATTTTATTAAACTAAACAGCAAAATGGGGGGCGAGGCAACGTCGCTAAGGGAGAAAATCACTGTAATTTCCCTGTAAACAGGCAGAGACGGGTTCGCCTCAGACTGCGTCCTTCACCAGCAAGATCAAAGGCTTGGTGACTGAGATAGCCTGTCGGCATGTTGCAGCACTGATGGACTGGTTTTCGGTGATTTTCACGGACGCGACCAAGCAAGCAGCCTAACTTTAGTTCCATAGAAAAGTCCATCCCTGAGGTCTCAGGAGCGAGCTTTAAGCATCTACAGCCGCGAAGAGAATCGACCTCTTGCAAGTACAATTCCAGATCGAGCGATGGTTCCCAGTCGATCCGTTACGGTCTGAGTTCGGCGCCGCCAACTCAACCAAGCCGGCCGTATCCTAGCTGGCAACCAGGGGCACCGTGACGGTCGTGGCGTAATTTATCGGATACTGGTCGAAATACGGGAAAGCGATGACGAAGGCATAGCTGGCGGTCAGATGCGCCATCTTGAAACCGCCGCTGGCAGGGTCGGTCGCGATCGTCACAATGACGTTCTTCAGACCCAGGTTCACCAATTTCTGCGTGGCGATGGCCTGGATGTCGCTCTGCGAAAGCGTGTTGTTCAGCTGGAGCGCCCGGGAAGAGGTTTCCAGTATATAGCGGACGGTCGACACGGCATTCATGGCCCAGCCGAAGGCGAAGATTCCGAACAAAAGCATGACCAGGAAAGGCGCGATCAAGGCGAATTCCAGCCCGGCTGCGCCGGAGCAGTCACGGCGCCACCTGGATCCGATCCTTTCAGCGGACACGGATCACCTGCTGATGACTGATCGCGCGCGGGTCCGGGAAGACACCGAAGTTAAACGGGGGCACCCAGGTGCCCGTCGCCGTGATCTGGACGAAGACGGTCGGCAGCTTCGTTCCGCCGCAAATGGTGGTCGCATCCACGACCGTGGCGCCGCACAAATAGGAGCGGACCAGTACGACCGCGGCGTCCTCGGGCTTGTCGTTCCAGCTCGAAAGCGCGACCGCCTGCGTTCCGGTGTCATTGGACGCGCCGGCCATTACGAGATTGGCCGCGGTTTTAACGCCCGCGCGCATCTGCAGGTAACTCGTCACGTAGGACCAGCCGTCGGCGATGCCGAGGCAGACGAGGCACAGGATAGGCAGCAACATGGAAAACTCCACGGCAGCTATCCCGGATTTGTCCCGGACAATGCGCAAGGTCCGCCCACCCATCCGGCTACTCGACGAGCTGAACGGACTGCGTCGCCGGAATGTCTTCCATCCCTAGACTGGTGCAGTCCTGCTTGATGGTGGTACTGCCGGACCATTGGATGGTGTCGGCGACCACCTGAGTGCAGCCACCGTTCCCCGAGAAGTTGCCAAGGTAGTTGACCTGCTGCCTGGGAAAATAGATGGCGCCTGTCAAAAGCGAGTCCGCGGTGCCATTGAAGGTGCTCTGCGCCGCAGTCCCGGTCCTGTCGCCGTAGAACAGCACGCCGGAATAAGCTCCGGAGGTAGGCGCGCTCAGCGTCACTTTGGCGTTGCCGTTCATGCTGACGGTGTTGCTGCCTGCCATGAAGATGGTTACGCCGCTGCCCGCGACGACCGCGTTGGCGTTGACCTTCATACCACCCTGCACGACGTAGACGCCGGGCTGCAGGGTGACGTTGCCGCTGAGGCTCATGCCGCTGCAGTAGGTGCCAGGCTGGAGTGTTTGCGACGTCTTGTTGCCGTTGACAGACTTGCACGGGTTGCCGGCTGTCGGCGTCGCCAGGCCGGAGAAAGGATCGGCTGCCGGCAAGGCCTGGGTGATGTTGGACTTGCAGACCGTGGTCGCTGGATTGTTCAGCACCATGCCGCCGACGGTGATCAGGCAGTCGGCCTTGAGCACCGCCGAGCCCTGTGTCTTTATGGCGTCCGAGGCAATCGAGTCCGACATGACCGAACAGCCGGTGAGGTTTACGGTGGTGTTGCCGGAAAAGAGCGCAGCCTGGGAGGCCGACTGACTAAGCGCCAGCACGCAAGCCTTGGAGGCGTCATTGATCAGCGCCACCGCCCTTGCCTGTTCGGCAACGGGCGCCTGGTTGAAAATCGCCGTGAAGTAGCGATCGAGGTTCTGCTTGACGATGACCTCCACCGCCTTCTTTGCGGTGTTCGGGCCGGACAATGGCGGCGTGTTGACCTGGATCGTGCCCGGCGTGGCAAAATTGTTCGAGGTCGCGGACTGCGTGGCGGCGGCGATGATGGTCGGGTTATCGGAACCCGCGACTTTCTCGAGCGCACCGGCATAGGCCGCGGCATCGGCAACGGCCTGCAGCTTGAGGCTGCTGTAGTACCAGAAGGATGTCTCCACACCGAGGCCGGCGCCGCCAACCACGACCGGCAAGGTGAAGGCAACGATGACGGCAACGTTACCGTTCGTGGCGCGCGTTGGGCGGCCCAAAGCAAACCAAATCCGGGTGAACGCGTTGGATGCCATATGTATTAGAAACCACGAATAGATAAACGAATGTCTAAAAACTCCATTCCGATTCGACGTAGTCGAACGTGCTAGGCGCAATTGCAGCGACCGCGCATCATCCTGTCGGAGGTACCGCCCCAGAATCGATGAATGCGAAATATGCCGCTATCGCGAACTTTGTTGTCGACCAAGTGACATTTAAATGCCCCCTCTGCGAAGAAGCTATCGACAAGACAGAGGACACCGCGCTGCCCGGTAAGGGGAAAGATCGGCTCACGCCGCCTCAGGAACTTTGTGCAATCCGTCCGGGGCTGGCTTTGAGTGCCACACGCCCGAAACCAACCACTCCAGCCACGTTCAGTCCGTGAGGCGCCCACGAAACAACGTGGTGCCGTCGGTCAGCTGCGACCTGGAAATATCCCGGAACCCAGCCTCGGCCATCCACCCGCGATACTGACCTTCCGTGTACGATTCGCCTGCGCGGTAAAGGTTCAGGAAGGTGAGATTGAGAAAGACACCCTGAGGCGGGCCGAGACGGTCGTCATCGACGACACCCCACCCCGCAATTGCGATCTCGCCTCCTTGGGTGAGGCAACGCGCCGCGTTCAGGATCGAACTGCGCGCCTGGTCCGGCGGCAGGACCTGGACGACGGCCTTCAGGATTGCCAAGTCATGCCGGCCGGTCGATGGCGCGACCGTTATGTCGCCTTCTTCGACAACCACATCGCCGGCACCGTATTCCGACAGGATCGCTGGTGCGACCGCTGCGACCGTCGGGAGTTCCATCAAAGTCGCCGCAATATGCGGCCATCGCTCGCGAAGTCCGACCAGAATGGTCCCGGCGCCGCCGCCGATGTCGATCACCGAACGGACCGCCGAGAGGTCCAGCTCACGGGCCAGATTCCGGCCGAAAATCACCCCTCCCGGTGCGAGCATGCGGCTGAAGGCCGCTGCGGATTCTGGCCCCGCTTCGGAAAAGTCGTGCAGCGCGGCCGGCCGGTTCTGCCGCAGCGACTCTGCGGTCAAAAGGTCGGCTCCCCAGAGTTCGCGCAGCAGCACATGATCGCCGCCGCGATAGGTCGGCTTGGACGCGTCGAGAAACTCCGACGATTCGGCTCCGTTGCGAAACTGACCATCCTCGAACTCGAGGAGACCGATGCTGGCGAGCGCGTAGAGGAGCCGCGACAGACGAGCGGGCTCGACTTTGAGCGCTGCCCCAAGGCTGTCGGCAGTCGCAGCATCGCCGCCGAGCCGGGTGAAGATGCCAAGGTCCAGCCCGGCACGAAGCGCCAAGGCAGGGGGCACCCCTGCGATCAGCTTGTCGATCCGATCGGAATCCACCATGTCATATCCCGTTGTGCGATCCAGGATCGACTTTGAACAGCTCGGCCAACCTCGTCAAATCAGTTCACCAGCGCGTCGCTCTCCACGTCGAACAGGTTCAGCTTGGCGGTATCGGGTTCGACATAAAGGGTATCTCCGGGGCCGGCGCTGATCCTACCAGCGCCCGCGACCGTTGTGCGCCGCCCCGGCATACCTCAAAAACCGGCTGTGATGATGGCTGGCCGCGCCTTCGAACGCTACGCAGGCAAGGCCAGCAGCGCCAGTCCGGCCAGCGCCGAGCCGGCCAATGTCGGCAGCATGCCGATCCTCAGTTTCAGCATGGCGACCATAGCGGCTGCCGCCAGCAGCGCGGCACGCCAATCCAGCGACGACAGCACCGGCACCTCCATGCCCAGGCCAACGCGGTGCACCGCGCCGAAGACGACATGAAGTGCGAACCACAGCGCAAGGTTCATCACCACGCCGACGACAGCCGCTGTGATCGCACTCAGCGCCGCCGACAGTGCCTTGTTGCCGCGCAGCGCCTCAATGTAGGGGGCACCGAGAAAGATCCAGAAGAAGCACGGCACGAACGTCACCCAGAGCGTCAGCAATGCGCCGAGCGATCCGGCGACAAGCGGTCCCATCGCACCGGCGTGACGATAGGCGGCGACGAAGCCGACGAATTGCAGCACCAGGATCAATGGTCCCGGCGTCGTCTCGGCCAGGCCAAGCCCATCGACCATTTCACCCGGCGCCAGCCAGCCGAACGAGGTCACCGCTGCCTGCGCGACATAGGAGAGTGCGGCGTAGGCGCCGCCGAATGTGACCACCGCCATCAGGCTGAAGAAGCCGCCAAGCTGTGCCCAAACACTGGCAGGGCCGGTCAGCGCCAGGATCAGTACGACCGGCCCGAGCCAGATCGGCAGCCAGATCGCGATGGTGCGCGGCGCGTGCCATTTCGTCGGCTTGGTGTGAGCGAGTTCGCCGCGTTCGAACATGACGTCGACGGCGCCCCTGACATCGGGCAAATTGTCCTTGCCGCGTGCGGCTGCGGAAAAACGCGCCGGTGCCAAGCGGTTGCCGATCCAGCCGGTTAGCCCTGCAACCAGGATGATCAGCGGAAACGGCAGCCTGATGACATGAATGGCAAGGAACGCGGCCACCGCGATCGCCATCATCACCCGGTTCTTGAGCGCCCGTTTGCCGATGCGGAGGACCGCCTCGACGACGACGGCCAGCACCGCCGCCTTGATGCCGAAAAACAGCGCCTCGATGACGGGCGCATCATTGTAAAGCACGTAGAAGATGCTGAGGCCCAGCATGACAAACGCACCGGGCAGCACGAACAGGATGCCGGCAACGAGGCCGCCGGCGGTCCGGTGCAGCAGCCAGCCGATATAGATGGCGAGCTGCTGTGCCTCGGGGCCTGGCAGAAGCATGCAGTAGTTGAGCGCATGCAGGAACCGCTGCTCGCCGATCCAGCGGCGATCCTCGACCAATTCCTTGTGCATCAGCGCGATCTGTCCGGCCGGCCCGCCGAAGGAGAGCAGGCCGATCCTTGCCCACAGTTTCGCGGCTTGGCGGAAGGTCGGGACGATCGGAGCCTCGGTAGCCTGTGCATCGTCGTCCGCGGCGAGGGCGCTCATGGCGCTTTGCCCGCGCTGGGCCAATTGTGGGTTTCGTCAGTGGCATCGCGGCACCATCTGAAGAACGCATCGTAGAGCAGCATGCCGGCATCAAGCTGTTCGAGATCGTCGCGGAACATGCGCGACAGCCCGAGCGATGCAGCGAGGAACCCGGCCGCGTGCGGTACGAGATCGAGGCGCGCCGTATCGGCTGCACGCACGATCAGCGCAAGGCGATCGAGCGCTTCGGACTGCAACCCGAACTCTTCGATCATCGTGTCGAAGGTGCAGCGCTCGCCGCGATGGCTCCAGAACACGTCGTCGATGTCGAAGGCAACCGCCCCAAACCGATCGGCGGCCGCCAGCACTTCAGACGGCTCGACAAACAGGAACACCGCCGAGGGATCGACGAAGCGGCGGATCAGCCAGGGACAGGCGATGCGGTCGACCTTGGGGCGGGCACGCGTCACCCAGACCGTGCGGCCCTTGTCGTCGCGGGGCGGTATCTTGTCGGCCTTGACCAGAACCCCCTTGGCCGCCTGCCACGCCTCGAAGCCGCCTTCAAGGGATTCGGCAGCAATGCCCTCATGGCGCAGCCATGCGGCAACGCCTTGCGAAAGCTTCAGCCCCTTCTGGCAGATGACGACAGCATGAGCCCCCGTGAATTCGGCAGCCCAGTTCGAAACAGACTTGAAGTCGCGCCGGCACGAGGCCGGAAGCAGGCGCGGATCGGCGTCGTAGTCTTCGTCGATGCGGACATCGACAAGAACAGGCGCGTCGGACAGACCGACAAGGCGGGAAAGCTGCGCTACGGTGATTGCGGTTGTTGACGGCATGGCGTCCACCTCCAGCGTGAGAGTTTGGACGCGATCATTGGGCTGACGCCTCACGGGGTCGTCGCGAAGGAACCCCTTGCCACAATGCTGGATTGATCCTTCGCCTTTGTCAAGGAAAGAGCGGCGCCGGGGGACCGCGCCTACTGCGCCGTCCAGCCGCCATCCATCGGCAAGGTGGTGCCGGTGATCTGTCTGGCTGCGTCAGAGCACAGGAACAGAGTCAGCGCGGCGAGCTCCTCGACGGTGACGAATTGCTTCGTCGGCTGCGCTGCCAGCAGCACGTCGTGCTTGACCTGTTCCTCGGTCATGCCGCGCGCCTTCATCGTGTCGGGGATCTGTTTTTCGACCAGTGGCGTCCAGACATAGCCGGGCGCGATGGCGTTGACGGTGATGCCGTCCTGCGCGACTTCCAGCGCTACCGTCTTGGTCAGACCCGCTATGCCGTGCTTGGCCGAGACGTAAGCCGACTTGAACGGCGAGGCGACCAGTGCATGCGCCGACGCGGTGTTGATGATGCGGCCCCATTTGCGCGCCTTCATGCCGGGCACCACGGCCTTGATCGCGTAAAAGGCGGCAAGCAGATTGATGCGGATGATGGCTTCCCACTTGTCGTCGGGAAACTCCTCGATTGGCGCGACATGCTGTATCCCGGCATTGTTGACCAGAATGTCGAGGCTGCCCAAGGCCTGCTCGGCTTCGCGCACCATGGCGGTCACCGCTGCGCCGTCCATCATGTTGGCGCCGGAGTAGCGGCACTGGACGCCGAAATCCTTCTCGATGCCGGCGCGCTCCTGTTCGATCGCCGCGGCTTCGCCAAGGCCGTTGATCGTGACGTTGGCGCCCTCGGCGGCAAGGGCGCGGGCAATGGCCAGGCCAATGCCGCTGGTCGATCCGGTGACGAGCGCATTCTTCGAAGAAAGGGAACCCATGGAGATCTCGCGACTGTTGGGAGGGACTACAAAGACACATAGTTTGTGCGCCGCAACATGACAACGCCATAACCATATGCCGGCGCTGTTACAGCCCTAAAACGCGCTTTGCCGGCCTCGCCGAGCGCCGTCTCAAGGCTGACCACGTCAAGGCTGACACGGCAGTGTTATGGTGCGGCGCAACATAGTCGGCCGCGCATTCGCGCAGTCATTCCTGAACCATCGATCCAACGAATAAGGGGGCTGTAGCTTGAAATCGCCGATGTCGTGATGCGTGCCTATGCCATGCCGCTCACCAACCGTCCTTTCCGCCCGGCCCGTATCGCTTCTTAGATCCGACGCCTTGAGCTATCCCGCAATCTCCAGCAGGGCCGATACCAGCAAGCGGCGTTCGTCGGCGGAAAGCACGTCGGAATCGAAGAGGTTCATGCTGCGCAGCCCTTCGATGGCCAGAAAGCAGACCAGCAGCGTCTTCAGGTCCGGCGTCTCGCTCTTCAGCCGCTGCAGCAGCTGCGACTTGAAGGCTTTTATCGGCGTCAGGAAATCCGGATCCTCGGCGATCGCCGAGAATATCCACGAAGCCGTCGGCTTCGGCTCCTCGCAATCATCCGCCGAGAGCCGGATATAGGTGGCGAGCAGGCTCTCGCCGCTGGCGCCGGCGACACGGCCCGATTCCAGCGCCAGCTCGAACGCGCGCAGGTAATTCTCCACTAGGCCCTGCATCAGTTTGGCCTTGGTCGGAAAGTTATATAACAGGCCGCCTTTCGACACGCCGGCGCGGCTGGCGACGGCGTCAAGCGACAGGCTGCCGGGACCGGTCTCGCGTGCGACATCGGCGGCGGCGGCGAGTATCTTGTCGCGCGAATTTGCCCTTTGGGTCTTCATCGATCCCTTCCCCCGCACCAGCCTAGGCGGAATTGACAAGACCGTCCAGACGGTACAGTAAGTTCGCCGTCATTTGTAATCGGGACCTGGCGTCGATAAGTGTCCCGCTATTCGGCTATTTTGCCGGACATCGGCCGAGGGGACAGTTCGTGAAGCGCTTCATCTCTATCACCGCAATTCTGCTTCTGCTCGCTCTGGTGTGCGTCGGCGTTGTCGGCTTCAACCTGTTCCGCGACAACGCTATCAAACAGTATTTCGCCACCATGAAGCCGCCGGCGACGACCGTATCGACGGTTGTCGTCAAGCCTTCCGACTGGACGCCGGGGGTCGAGGCGATCGGCACGGTACGCGCCGTGCGCGGTGTCGACCTTACCGTCGAGACCAGCGGCATCGTCAAGGACATCCTTTTCCATGCCAACCAGAAGGTGCCGGTCGATTCGGTCCTGCTGCAGCTCGACGATGCCGTCGAACGCGCGGATCTGGTCGCGGCCAAGGCGCAGTCCGTGTCCGACAAGACGGCGCTCGAACGCGCGCTGGAGCTGCAGCGGCGCGGCGTCGGAACGGATGCCACGCTCGACACCGCTCAAGCCGCTGCATCGGCCTCCGCCGCGCAGGTCAACAAGCTGCAGGCCGTGCTCGATCAGAAGCAGCTGACGGCGCCGTTCGCCGGCACCGTGGGCATCCCCAAGATCGACCTCGGCCAATATCTCTCGCCCGGCAACGCAGTGGTGACCTTGCAGGATCTGGACACCATGCGGGTCGATTTCTCGGTACCCGAACAGCAGCTGCCGCTGCTCAAGATAGGCCAGGCGGTGCGGCTCGGCCTCGGCGGCACCAGCGGCGGCGCCGACATGCCGTTTGCCGGCTCCATTCGCGGCATCGATCCCAAGATCGACGCTTCAAGCCGCCTGGTGTCCGTCCGCGGCGAGGTCGCCAACCCTGACGGCAAGCTGACGCCCGGCCAGTTCGTCCAGGTTCGCGTCGAGCTGCCGCAGGAGAAAAACATTCTGTCCTTGCCGCAGACGGCATTGACGTCGAGCCTCTATGGCGACTTCGTCTTCGTCGTCGTTCCGGCGAAGCCGGCGGAAGGCGCCCCAGCCGCGAAACCCGAGGAAAAGCCTGCTGCAGGGGCCGACGCAGCAAAGCCGGCGGCAGATGCAAAGCCGGCAGACGCGAAACCGGCTGCCGAAGACGCCGCGGCGAAGCCCGCGGACAAGCCGGCTGTCGACCCCGCGAAGCCCGCGGCAGAACCGGAAAAGCCGGCGCTCGTGCTGTCGCAGGTGTTCGTGAAGCCCGGCCGCCGCAACGACGGCATGGTCGAGATCATCGAGGGCATCAAGGCCGGTGACGAGGTCGTCACCGCCGGTCAGAACCGTCTCTTCAACGGCATGTCCGTCGCTGTCGACAACACCATTGACCCCAGCAAGTCGGCTAACCAGCAGGCTCAGCAATGAACTTTTCCGACATCTTCATTCGCCGGCCGGTCCTCTCCACCGTCCTCGCCTGCATGATCCTGCTCCTGGGTTTCCAGGGCATCTTCAACCTGTCGATCCGGCAGTATCCCAAGGTTGACGAGACGGCGATCACCATCACCACCGCCTATCCCGGCGCCAGCGCCGACCTGATCCAGGGCTTTATCTCCGCCCCGATCGCGCGGGCCGTCGCCTCGACCGAGAACATCGACTACGTCACCTCGTCCAGCCGGCCGTCTTCGAGCACTGTGGTCGTCCAGATGAAGCTCGGCTCCAATCCGGATGTCGCGCTCACCGAGGTCCTGTCGAAGGTGCAGGGCGTACGCGGCACCTTGCCGGATGCATCCAAGGATCCGGTCATCGTCAAGGGCACCGGCCAAGAGTTCGCGATGATGTACATCTCGATGCAGAATCCGAACATGAGCAAGGAGCAGCTCACCGAATATATCGAGCGCGTCGTGCGGCCCCGCATGTCGACGGTCGAAGGTGTCGCCGACGTGCAGATCTTCGGCGCCGAGGAATATTCGATGCGGGTCTGGATCGACCCGGTCAAGCTTGCTGCGCGTGGCGTCACCGCCGCCGAAGTGCTGGCGGCGATCAACAACTCCAACTTCCTGTCGGCGCCCGGCAACACCGAGAACGAATATGTCGTCTCCTCGATCACGGTTCGCTCGACGCTGCAGACGCCTGAGGCCTTTGCCGAGCTTCCGCTGCGCTCGACGGACGGCCAGGTGGTGCGCTTGCGCGACGTGGCGCGAGTCGAGCTTGCCGCCGAGAGCACCGACACGAGGGTGAGCTTCAATGGCAAACCCGGCACCTTCCTCGCCATCTTCCCGACGCCGGCCGCCAACCCCCTGACAACGGCGGAGGCGATCCACAAGATCGTGCCTTTGATTCAAGAGACGCTGCCGAAAGGCATGACCATCGAAATCGTCTACGATTCCACCGAACAGATCAGCGCCTCGATCGATGAAGTGTTCAAGACCATCGCCGAAGCCGTCGCCATCGTCGTCGTGGTCATCCTGTTGTTCCTCGGCTCATTCCGCTCGGTGATGATGCCGATCGTGACCATCCCGCTGTCGCTGGTCGGCGTCTGCTTTCTTTTGTTTGCGGTCGGCTATTCGATCAACCTTCTGTCGCTGCTGGCCATGGTGCTGGCCATCGGCCTTGTCGTCGACGACGCTATCGTGGTGGTGGAGAACATCCATCGCCACATGGAGGAGGACCACATGTCGCCGATGCAGGCGGCCTTCAACGGCATGCGCGAGATTTTCTCCGCCATCGTGGCCATGACCATCACGCTCGCCGCCGTGTTCGCGCCGCTGGCCTTCACCGGCGGCCTAACCGGCGCGCTGTTCCGCGAGTTCGCGGTGACGCTCGCCGGTTCGGTGGTGCTGTCCGGCCTCATAGCCGTCACCATCACGCCGATGATGGCGGCGCGTCTGCTAAAGACGGGATCGCACAGTCGCTTCCAGCGCGTCGTCGACGGAACCTTCAGCCGTGTCGAGCATGTCTATGAGCGGGCGGTCACCGCCTCCTTGAGAAATCGACCGGTGACGCTGCTGATGGTCGTGGCGCTGGTTGCGCTCACCGGCTTCATGTTCACCAAGACCTCGAGCGAACTGGCGCCGGAAGAGGACCAGGGCTTCCTCTTGTCTATCGTGACGGCACCGCGCTACGCGACCTCGGACTACACCGAGACCTACGTCAACCAGATCCTCGGCCTGGTGAAGGACATTCCCGAAACCAGGGCGCAATTCTCCGCCGTTGCCTTTGGCGGAGCCACCAACGGCGCCTTTGTCGGCTTCGCCTTTAAGGATTGGGCCGAGCGCCAGCGCAACTCAAAGGAGCTTCAAGCCGATATCCAGGGACGCCTCGGCAAGGTGGCCGGCGTCGAGGCCTTCGTCTTCGCGCCGCCGACGCTGCCGGGCTCCGGCGGCGGCCTGCCGATCTCCATGGTGGTGCGCTCGACCGGTGGTTCCGCCGAGGTCTACGAGGCGGCCGAGCAGATTAAGAACAAGGCGCAGGCCTCCGGCCGCTTCATCGTCGTGCAAAACTCGATGTCCTTTGACGCTCCGCAGGTGACGGTGACCATCGACCGCGACCGCGCGGCGGCTCTCAACCTGCCGATCGCCGACATCGGCCAGACGCTGACGCTGCTGGTCGGCGGCGCCGAAGTGGCTCAGTTCGACCGCGACTCCAACAGCTACGACATCATCCCGCAGGTGCCGAAGGAATTCCGCGACAATCCCGAGAAGCTCGGCGAATATTTCGTGCGTAGCGTGACCGGCGAAATGGTGCCGCTTTCAGCGGTGGTGAAGATTTCGACCAACGCCGCGCCGGCCGCGATCGAGCAGTTCAACCAGCTGAACTCGGCGACGATATCAGCGCTGCCGCTTCCCGGCGTCACCACGGGCGACGGGCTGCAGACCCTGGAGAACCTTGCCAAGGAGAGCCTGCCCGATACCTTCTTCATCGATTATTCCGGCCAGTCCCGGCAGGAGAAGGAGCAGGGCAACACGATCCTTATCGCGTTCGCAGCCGCCGTAATCGTCATCTATCTGGTGCTGGCGGCGCAGTTCGAAAGCTTCCGCGACCCGCTGATCGTCATGATGGCGGTGCCACTGTCGATCTTTGGCGCCATCGTGCCGCTCAATCTGGGGCTTGGAACGCTCAATATCTACACGCAGGTCGGCCTGATCACACTGATAGGTCTGATCACCAAGCACGGCATTCTTCTGGTCGAGTTCGCCAACCAGCAGCGCGAGTTGCATGGCATGAGGCGGCGCGATGCGATCGTCGCCTCGGCCAAGGTGCGCTTGCGGCCGATCCTGATGACGACAGCGGCGATGGCGCTCGGCGTCGTGCCGCTGATCGTGTCCAGTGGTGCAGGTGCGGCGGCGCGCTATTCGATGGGCCTCGTGATCTTCACCGGCATCCTGGTCGGAACCATGTTCACCCTGTTCGTGGTGCCGATGTTCTACACCTTCATCGCCAGCAAGGACCTGCCGCACCACGCCGAAAAGCCAGACCCGAAGCTGATGCCGGTGCACGCGGACTGAGCGCGAACGGCGTCAGCGAACAAACGAAAAGAGGCCGGAAATTTCCGGCCTCTTTTTTTGACTGGATTGATTTACCGCGAAGCCCCGATGGAGCTCCAAGGCGGGAACTTGCGGTGCGGCATGACCTGTCCGGCTGCGCTGCACCATCGCTCCAAACGCAGTCTGCTACTTGACGATGACGATGCTGGTGTTGGTCGGGCCGAAGGTTTCGACCAACTGGTAGAAGTCGGCGGCATTGTCGGGATGCAGCCGCACGCAGCCATGCGACGCCGGCCGTCCCAGCCGCTTGATGGCGTTGGTCGCATGCACGGCGTAGCCGCCGCTGAAGAAGACCGAATGCGGCATCGGCGCGTTGTCGTATTTCTTCGAATGCCACATCTCGTGCATGCGAGTCGGCTTGAACGAGCCGGTCGGCGTGACATGCGCACTGTCGCCGGTCGAGACCTTCCAGGCGAAAGTCGTCCTGCCATCGACCAGCACTTCCATGGTCTGCTGCGACAGCGAAACACGCGCGACGATCTGGTTAGCCGCGGCATGGGCGGTGCTGTTGGCGGCGCCAAGCAGAAGCGCGGCGCCGGCAGCGGCGGCGGTGACGTTGATGAGTTTGACGGAAATGGCTTTGTACATGATGGCTCCCCTTTGCCGGCCCGGCCGGCGTCAATTCGATGGCCGCTTATCCCTGCGTCATGTTTCAGGCTGATTTCGGTTGACGCTCGTTTGTGTTTCGAATCTGTTTCCTCGGGTTAACAAGCAAGGTGGACAACAAGGAGCGTGCTCCCGTCTTCGCTGCGCACTCCCGATCACGCACCGCGCCCCCAAACGAAAGTGCTGATGTCCTTATATGAAAGAAGATTGGCTTCGCTCGAAACCGACTTGCAACAAAGCGCGGCCTGGGCGGCATGATCTGGTTACAGGCTCGCGGCACAGTCATCCCAACGAGAACAGCCGGCGCCAACGAAAATGAGCATCAAATCGACCACCCTATCCTGGCTCTTCAGGATAAGCATCGCCGCATTTGTCGTCGGCGGCATCGGCACAGTAGCCGGCACCCCGATGACGAAACTGGCGGTGATGAATTCGGGTGAGATTTCGACGCTGCATGCCGCGCTGTTCATAGCCTTGGTCTGGATTGTCTCCAGTCTGCGCATCAACCGTCTCAGGGCCCTCTGGCGGGTCGGCCTTGGGTTGAAGTGGATGCGCGGCCCCTCCGGCAACTTGCTGCCGAGAGGACCGAAGGCCCGCGTCGCAACGGGGGGCTCCGTGGGCGACGCGGGCACTTCGGGTTTATCCTGAAGCACCCGCGGTTCTGATTTTTGGGGACAACCGATGAAGACGAAATCTGCAGCCTCCGTGCTTTCGGTACTGCTCTATGCACAAGGCCTGCTCGGCTTTGCCGGTCTCGCCACGGTTCTTCTGAAGGACCGCGCGCATGCCGCCAGCGAAATCGTAGTCGCCAGCGAATTGCCGTCGGGACCATCGCTTCTGGTGGTGCGCTGACGCCTATGCATGGCGTCCAAGATTGCGCAGCTTTTTTGGGCGAGCCGAGGAACAATCCAGCCTCCCAACCCTCAGTCGGCGCGCTGCGTCGGCGGGTCGAACCGGTAGCCTGCGCCGCGTATAGTTGTGATGGTTTCGGTGTCGAGCTTGCGGCGCAGCCGCACGATGCGCGAATCGATCGAGCGGTCGAAGGCATCGGCATTTTCGGCGGGCGCCGCCGCAATGATGTCGTCGCGCGTCAGCACCTTGCGCGGGCTGGCCAGAAACAGCCTGAGCAGCGCCACCTGGCCCGGCGACAGCTGTTCTTCCGTACCCGAACGGTGCATGACGATGGCCGACCGCAAATCGACGGTGGCATTTTCCAGCACGATCAGTTCCTGGGCGGACCTGCCGCGCCGCGTCAGCAGGCCGCCGATGCGCGCGGCAAGCTCCCTGACATTGAGCGGACTTTCGACGACATCTGCGGCGCCAAGCTCGAGCGCCAGCACCTTGTCGACCAGATCGGCCGGCCGGCAGATCAGGATGAAATCCGGCGCCGCCTTCCCGTCCGCGCTCTGGCCGCCGCCATAACGCCTGAGCAGGTCCCGCCCCTCCGCCTGGCTGAGGCTGTCGCCGACGATGACGATATCGATGCCTCCGGCCGAAAGCAGGGATTCAGCTTCCCAGGGCTGCCGCGCCTCGCGCACGTCATGGCCGCGCCGGTCGAGATGATCGGCAAGATCGCCGGCCACCACATCGGCGACGGAAACCAGCGCGATGACGGATCGTGCAGCCATGTTTTTCTTCCCGTTCCCCCGCAACCGGATATGAGTGCTGGACATCATGTTTATACCCAATCTACTTTCCGCTGAAAGCGGGAGCGAGGCCATAGTGCGGGCACGGATTGTCATCGTCGAGGACGAGCCCGATCTCCGGGACGCGGTCGCCGAGTATCTCGGCGCCAACGGCTACGATGTGACCCAGGCCGGAAGCGCGGCCGAGGCGCGCGCCTTGCTGGAGACGGAACCGTTTCATTTGGCCATTCTCGACATCGCCATGCCGGGCGAGGACGGACTGTCGCTCGGCCGCTGGCTGCGCTCGAAAATACCGGTCGGCATCATCTATGCCACGGCTGCCGGCACCGCACTCGACCGCATTGTCGGGCTGGAGCTTGGCGCCGACGACTACATCGTCAAGCCCTACGAGTTGCGTGAGGTGCTGGCTCGTGTGCGCAGCGTGCTGCGCCGCGTTCCGCAGCCGAGCCCGCCCCAGGCGGCGAAGACACAAGCCGATGGCGGCCGCCGCCTGACCTTCGGCCCGTTCCAGGCCGACCTCGACGGCAGGCTTGTCACCGGCGCCAACGGCGCCGTCATCGACATGGCCAAGAGCGAGTTCGATGTGCTGGAGGTTTTCCTGACCCGCGCCAACCGGCTGTTGACGCGATCGGCGATCTCCGAGGCGATTGGTTTTGTTGAGGATCCTGAATCGTCGCGCGCCGTCGACATTCGCATCATGCGGCTGCGCAAGAAGATCGAAACCGATCCGGCCAATCCGAAATTTTTGCGCACAGTGCGCGGCGAAGGCTATATCTTCTCGCTGCCGACCGGTGACGGGCACTAGAGCAATTACAGGAAAAGTGTACGCGGTTTTTCCGCCCGGAATTGCGTAAAAACAAAGAGATAGAGCGCTTCTCCGTTTCCGTGAAACGGTGAAACGCTCTAGCAATTCCAGGAACAGTACGTAGCGATTTTCCGTTCGGGATTGCATTGAAACATGGAGCGTTTCACCTTTTTCGTGAAATGCTCCATAGCTGCCTAATCCGACGGCCCTTTACTGATGGCTGACATGACCGCTGAACCAGCACCACGCATGGACCCGCAAGGCGCTCGCCAGAGCGCCGCGATGACGGCTGTGCGAGTCGTCCGCCGGTTGCGCGATGCCGGCGACTGGCAGCGCGAGATGGAAACCATCCTCGAAACGCTCTGCAGCGCCATGAATTGCCAGCGCGGCATCCTGTTCAGGCTGCGCGAATTGCCCGGCCAGGGCTTCGCCCAATCGGTCGCCGCCTACTGGATCGATCCTCGCTTCGGCGGCGAACTGGCTTCGCCGACGGTGATCATGCAGTCGATCGTCGATACCGATCCGCTGCTGGAGCGGATTGGAGAGGACGAGCGGCAAGGCAAAATCTTCGCCGGCCATACGCGCGATCTCGACGGGTTCCTCAGGGCCGATTTCGAAAAGCAGCACATCAAGTCGTTCCTGTCGGTATCGGTGTTCGCGCACGGTCATCTGTGGGGCACGTTCGCGGTCAATGACTGCCTAAACGAGCGCGAATGGACCGAAGAGGAAGAGGCGACGATGCACATCATCGCGCTCGCCATCGGCGACGCCATCGAGCACTCGCCGTCCGACGCCCATGCCAGCGAAGTCATCCGCCGCACCATGCTGCAGGCGTCGCTCGACGCCATCATCGTCATCGACGAGACCGGCTCGATCATCGAATTCAATCCGGCCGCCGAAAAGATGTTCGGCTATCAGCGCAGCGACATCCTCGGCAAGGACCTGCTCGATACCGTGGTGCCGGAATATTACCGCAAGGGCTATGTCTCGGGCGCCGAATACATGTCTGGCCGCGGCGCGCCGATGGTTGGCCAGCGGCTTGAGACCGTGACACAGAATGCGGCCGGCGAGGTGTTTCCCATCGAATTGACGGCGACCGAGATGCGGGTGGCCGACCGTCAGCTCATCTTCGGTTCGATCCGCGATCTGCGCGATAAGCTGCGCGCCGAAGAAGAGATCAACCGCCAGCGCGAAAAACTGCACCAGAACGAGAAGATGGCGGCGATGGGTTCGCTGCTGGCCGGTGTTTCGCACGAGCTCAACAATCCGCTCGCCGTGGTCGTTGCTCAGTCGACGCTGCTGCATGAATTCGCCACCGACCCGCAGACCAAGGTTCGCGCCGAGAAAGTGCGCGCCGCTGCCGAGCGCTGCGGCCGCATCGTCAAAAGCTTCCTGTCGATGGTGCGCCTGCATCCGGCGGCGCAGGCCGAGACCGATCTCAACCAGGTGATCCGCGCGGCACTCGAAGTGACCGCCTATGGCGCACGCTCGAGCGGCATCATCATCGACACCGATTTCGCGCCCGGCCCGCTGCTGGCGATGGCCGATGCCGACCACGTCACGCAGGTGGCCGCCAATTTCCTGATCAACAGCCAACACGCTCTGGCCGGTATCGGCGGCGACCGCCTGATCAAGGTGCGGACATTCCGCAGCGATCGCGGCAACCCCGGGTTTTCGGTCGAGGACAACGGACCGGGCATTCCCGAGGCGATCCGCAGCCGCATCTTCGAATCCTATTTCACCACCAAGCCGGTCGGCGTCGGCACCGGCATCGGCCTGTCGATCTCGAAATCGATCGTCGAGCGCCACAACGGCAATATCTGGTTCGAGGAGGTGCTGCCGCGCGGCGCGCGCTTCGTCGTCCAGCTGCCGGTAATCACCGGCGGCGCGGCAGCAGCCGGCGACAGCCCGGCTCGTTCCAGCGGCTTGCGCTATGCGCTGATCATCGACGACGAACCCGACGTCGCCGGCTCCCTCTCCGACATCCTGGAACTGATGGGTATCAAGTCGCGGGTTGTGCCGGCCTGGACGTCGGCGGCGGCGACCTTGACCGGCCACATGCCGCCAGACATCGTCTTTTCCGACTTGCGCATGCCCGGCACCAGCGGCATTGCCATCTACCGCGAATTGCTCGCCGACAACCTGGCGCTGGCCAAACGCTTCGTGCTGGTCACCGGCGACCTGATCGGCGCCAAGGCCGAGATCGAAGCCTTGCCGGCGCCGCAGCGCCCGCAAATCCTGGAAAAGCCGTTCTCGACGCTGGACGTCCGCGGCGTACTCTCGGCAATAGCCGACCAGGTCGCCGCCGCCGGCTAAGTTTTCGAAAGCACCCACGTAGGGTCTATCGAGATTCGGGTCAGGCCGAGTCGAGAATGGTGGTTCCCGAGAACCGGAGCGGAGCGTACTTGAAGTACGCGAGCACCGGAAGCGCAGGGAACCTCCATGCGCAGGCCGGCCTCACCCGAATCTCGATAGACCCTAAAAAAGAGGCTCCCGACCGAGGGAAGCGGCGGGAGCCAAGAACGAGCGCGGGAGGAAGCGCTCGGGAGGTTCAGAAAACGTTGGGTGTCGTGGTCAGCGGCGCTGCGTTGGCGATCATGCGGACGGCACGCGCCTTGTGCACGCCGGACTGGGCGGCGATGACGCGCAGGCACTCCGCGCTCTCGGCGCCCCAGGCCTGACCCTGGCAGGCAAAATCGATTTCCGGCTCCGGCAGCCGGGCGGTCTTGATGGTGGTCGGCGCGCCCTGGACAACATTGGCCGGCGGGTTGAGCGAAGCAAAAGCCGGACCGGAAGCCGGTGTCAGGAACATGACGGCCAGAGCGCAGGCGCCCAGCATGGAGAACATCGCAACCGGATGGTCGCTGGCGCGCTGACGCAGTGCCAGTTTGGCGCGTCGTTCGTTGCTGGTGATCTCGACTTTCGTATGCATTGCTGCTCCCCTTCGTTTTCTTATGAAACGAACCTAAGCGCGCCTGGTAACGGGCGAATGATGCGCTTGGCTTGCCCGCGTAACAGGTTTGAAACAAGAAATTCGGGCATATCCGGACAGATCCGGTCATGTGCCGACGGCAAGATGCGTTTGCGAAGCTGTTTCATGCGGGCAATCAAATGTTGACGACAGGCGGGCCGCGAACGCACCAAGCCCGCTTCCTGTCGGCCGCACTATGAACAAGCTCACACTGCGGATCGAATTTGCGGACGCCAGGTATTTTCGTCTCGGAGCGGGCCGTGTTTGCAAGCTCGGCACGGCCAAATCCGCATGCCGGACAGCTATTTCACGCCCCCGGTTAACGCCCGGATATTCCGGGATTTTCTGGCTTTCAGCTGGTCCTGTTGTGCCGACTTGAAAAGTTGTGATTTCTACAAGCCGTTGCATTTCAATGTAAAATATGGTTTTATTGAATGAGTATTCAATAAAAGAAGAGCTTTTTTATGAACCCGCATCTCCGTGACGTGGCGATCCCCAATGATTGGGACCGGCGGGGTCTGCCGGGCTGGAGTTATCACTCCGACGCGCTTCTCGAACTTGAGAAGGAATACGTCTTCCGCAACCATTGGCAGATCGCCGGCCATGTCTGCGACGTGCCGAATGCCGGCGACTATCTGACTATGGATGTGGTCGGCGAGCGGGCGCTCATCGTGCGCGGCAACGACGGCGTCGTGCGCGCCTTCAACAACATGTGCCGGCATCGCGGCAGCCGCGTCGTCGCCGACAGCCAGGGCACCTGCAAGAACGCGCTGGTCTGCCCGTTCCATGGCTGGGTCTACAATCTCGACGGCACGCTGCGCGGCGCCGCCCGGCCGCGCTCCTTCCCCGAGCTTGACAAGACCGAATTCGGCCTGATGCCGCTCGACCTTGAGATATGGATGGGCTTCATCTTTGTCCGCTTTCGCAAGGGCGGCCCGCAGACTTCGGTGGCCGAACTGTTGAAGCCGATCGAGGCCGAGATGGCACACTACAACGTGGCCGAGATGGTGCCGTCCTGGGGCATCTGGACACAGAAAACGCCGGTCAACTGGAAGTCGGTGCGCGACGTCGACAATGAAGGCTACCACGTCGCCATGGCGCATCCGGCGCTGCAGGATCTCTACGGCTCGACCTATTTCGACGAGCCGTTCATCAACGGCGTGTCGCGCTCGTTTGCCACCTACAATCCGCATGCCGGCCGGCGCTGGAGCGTGCGCGAATACATCAAGCTCACGCCCGATGCCTCACACCTGCCGGAGCATCTGCGCAGGGCCTGGATCTATTACGGCATCTTCCCCAACAACGCGCTGTCGATCATGCCGGAATCGGTGCAGTTCTATCAGGAGTTCCCGCTGTCGACCGGCGAGACGCTGCTGCGCGGCGCCATCTACCGCTACCCCGACGAGACCCGGGAACAGGCGGCCGCCCGCTATCTCGCCTACCGCATCGACCGCGATACCATGAACGAGGACGTGCAGCTTTCCGTCTGGTCAAACGAGTCCATGATCTCGGAGGCCTTCGAGGGTTTTTATCTCTCCGACCTCGAATACGGTGTGCGCACCCACCACGACCATCTGCGCAAGCAGATCCCGGTGCTGGGCCTGGAGACGGCGCCGGAGGAGAAGGACATGTGGAACCTCAATGAGGCTATGCGCTCGCAGGTGTAGGGGCGGAACTGCCAGTCACCCCTGCCACACGCCCTCTTTGCGCAGATCATCCATGGTCCGCGAAATGCCTTCGCGCAGGATCGCCACCATGTCGTCGATCTGCTCTCGCGTGATGATCAGCGGCGGCGACATCACGCACATGTTGATCAGCGGCCGGACCAGGAGGCCGAGTTCGTGGCAATGCGCGTCGATGCGCTTGCCGACATCCTTGTCGAGCTGCAGCGGATCCTTGCTTTCGCGGTCGGCTACGCACTCGACGCAGCCCATCAGGCCCATGCCGCGGACTTCGCCAACCAGCGGCAGTTCCTCCAGCGTCTTCAACTGCGCCTGGAAATAGGGCGCGACATCGCGCGTGTGGGCCAGCACGCTGTCTTCCAGGATATCGAGGTTCTTCAGCGCCACCGCGCAGCCGATGGGATGACTGGTATAGGTCAGGCCATGGCCGAACATCGCATCGGGATGGTTGGAACGGCGCATTTCCTGAAGCAGCCGCTCCGAGATGATGACGCCGCCAAGCGGGAAATAGCCTGATGTAACGCCCTTGGCGAAGGTGATCATGTCGGGGTCGATGCCGAAGCCACCGCCGGAGGCAAAGACATGGCCGAGCCGCCCGAAGCCGGTCACCACCTCATCGGAGATATAGAGGATATCGTTGTCCCTGCAGATTTCGCGAATGCGCTTGAGATAGCCATCCGGCGGCACGACGACGCCGCCGGATGCCTGCACCGGTTCGCCGACGAAAGCACCGATCTTCTCTGCGCCGACGCGGGCGACCGTATCGCGAAACTGCTCGACCAGGAAATCGCAGAAGGCGGCGATGTCAATGCCTTTCGGCCGCCGGAACGGGTCTGGCGAGGACAGTTTGACGACCAGATCGTCGGCGCCGTCCATCCAGTCGCGGTCGCGCGGCCGGCCGTTGAGCGAGGCCGACAGATAGGTCGAGCCGTGATAGGCGCCGCCGCGGCTGAGGATCAGCTTTTTTTCCGGCCGCCCGCGCACATTGTTGTAGAACTGCATGAAGCGCAGTGCCGTCTCGACAGCCGACGATCCGCCGGTGGTGAAGAAGGTATGGCTGAGATCGCCCGGCGCATGATCGGCGAGGCGCTTGGCGAGCTCGGCCGACGGCGCATTCATCGTATACCAGGGCGTGTTGTAGGACAGCATCATCGCCTGGTCGTACATCACCCTGGCCAGCTCCTCGCGGCGGTGGCCGACATTGATGCACCACATGCCGGCCGGCCCGTCGATCAGTCGCTTGCCTGTTACATCGGTGATGTAGATGCCATCGCCCTCGCCAATCAGCGCACGCGCTTCATTGCCGACCGAGCCGGCATAAGGCCAGGGCTGGATGAGATGGCGCTTGGCCAGCTCGACCGCATCGCCACCGTCAGCCATTTCCATCGCTCTTAGGTCTCTTGCAGCCGCCATCATTGCCTCGCATCGTCTGAGCGTAATTTCACCGGACAGAAAGCGAAGCGCCAAGGGCAGGAAAGCCGGCATTCTTCACTTCATTTTGAATGTCCGTTCAATCAATATTACAGAAATAGCGCTTGATTTCAATGCACGGATGCGCTCATGATGAAAGAAAGCCGGCAAGCTTGGAGCGCAACCAGCAAAGCGCGCTCCGCAAAATTGGGAACAGGCAGCCGGCCCGGTCAATGGGAGCATCATGGCGGAACAGTTCGAGCCAGCAACCGAGATCACGCCCGGGTCGCTGCAATGACGGTAGCTGCCGAAGGGGTGCCCACGCGACGCATGACGCGAGCAAGGCGAAACGCCCTTCTGCAGTCCGAATCCGTCCAGGGCCTTGCCCTGATCAGCCCGACCTTGGTCTACGCTTTGATCCTGCTGCTGGTGCCGATCCTGGTGGTCTTCGCCCACTCCTTCTGGACGCAGAACTACCTCACCATCGACCATACATTCACGCTGGAGAATTATCGCATCGCGCTGACCGAGCCGATCTACCGCGATCTTCTGTGGCGCTCGCTCTACATTTCCCTGACGGTGAGCTTTTTCACCGTCATCCTCGCCTATCCGATCGCCTATTTCATCTCGTTCCATGGCGGTCGCCACAAGAGCCTGTGGCTGTTCCTGATTACCATCCCGTTCTGGACCAGCTATCTCCTGCGCGTGATGTCATGGAAAGTCATCCTCGGCTATAATGGCGTGCTGAATTCCGGCCTGATGGGCCTCGGCATCATCGACGAACCATCGACCGCGCTACTCTACAATTCCAGCGCCGTCATCATCACGCTCACACACGCCTGGGCGGCCTTCGCCATCCTGCCGATCTTCGTTTCGCTCGAGAAGGTCGACCGCACCTTGGTCGAGGCTGCCACCGATCTTGGCGACGGCCCGCTGCGCTCCTTCCTGCGCGTGACGCTGCCGCTGTCGGCGCCGGGCGTCATCTCGGCCGCTCTCATCGTCATGATCCCCACCGTCGGCGACTACGTCACCCCAAGGCTGGTCGGCGGCAAGGATGGCGTGATGATCGCCAATGCCATCGAGTCGCAGTTCCATAAGGCCTCCAACTGGCCACTCGGCGCGGCATTGTCCGTGACCACCATGCTGGTCGTGACGCTGATGGCGGGCGCCACCGTGCTCATCATCCGCGCGCTGCAGAGGCTGGCGCGATGACGGCGAGGCGGCGCCTTTTTCCCGGCGGCTGGCTGTCCGCCTACGCCTTCCTCTACGTCGTCTTTCTCTATCTGCCGGTGATCTTCCTGCCGATCTTCTCGATCAACACCGCGCCGACGCCGAAATTTCCTCTCACCGGCTATACGCTGAAATGGTACCAAGACCTGCCGAAGACGCCGGCGCTGCTTGACGCCGCCTGGAACAGCCTGATCGTCGGTATCTCGGCATCGGTGCTGGCGACGCTGCTCGGCATCCTCGCCGCCCGCTCGATCACCCGCTACCGCTATCCCGGCCGCCGCACTATCAATGGCCTGATCATGGCGCCGCTGGTGCTGCCGGAAATCATCCTCGCCATCTCCATGCTGCTGGTCATGCTGCAACTGGGCTTAAGCCTTTCGCTGTTCACCGTCGTACTCGGCCATGTCCTGATCTGCATTCCCTATTCGATGACGGTGCTGACCGCCGGTTTCGAGGGCTTCGACCGCAGCCTCGAAGAAGCCTCCGCCGATCTCGGCGAGAGTGCCTTCGGCACCTTCCGGCGGGTGACGCTGCCGATGGTGGCGCCGGCGATCATTTCCAGCCTCCTGGTCTGCTTCACCATCTCGCTCGACGAGTTCGTCATCGCTTTCTTCCTGACCGGCACCGAGACGACGCTGCCGATCTATATCTGGGGCCAGTTGCGCTTTGCCGCCAAGCTGCCGGGTGTGTTGGCGCTGGGCACGCTGCTGCTGGTTGCCTCTTTCGTTTTGATGACCGTTGCCGAGATCCTGCGCCGCCATGCGGCCAGACGCACCCAGAGCGAGGGAGGCCTCTATGCCTGAGCAGTCCCGGGCCGAACGGCCTCAGGATGAGCCATCCAAGCAAGATAAGTCCGAGCGGGCCCAATCTGATCGACCCCAAACCGACCGAGCAATGATCGAAATCCGCAGCGTTACCCGCAGCTATGGGGCGTTCAAGGCGCTCGACGACGCCTCGCTGACCATCAAGGAGGGCGAATTCTTTTCGCTGCTCGGCCCTTCCGGCTGCGGCAAGACCACGCTGCTGCGCATGATTGCCGGTTTTGACAACCCGACCAGCGGCTCGATCTCGGTCGGCGGCCAGTCGATGGAAGGCATCCCCGCCAACCGCCGGCCGACCAACATGGTATTCCAGAGTTATGCCATCTTCCCGCATCTCAATGTCGAGCAGAATGTCGCCTATGGGCTGAAACGGCTCAGGCTGGGAGGAACGGAAGAAAAGCGCCGCGTCGAGGAAGCGCTGGCGCAGGTGTCGCTCACCGGCCTCGGCAAACGCCTCGCCACCGAGCTTTCCGGCGGCCAGCGCCAGCGCGTGGCGCTCGCCCGCGCCTTGGTGATGCGGCCCAAGGTGCTGCTGCTCGACGAGCCGCTGTCGGCTCTCGACAAGAAATTGCGCGAGCAGATGCAGGTCGAACTGCGCCGCCTGCAGCAGGCGGTCGGCATCACCTTCGTGCTGGTCACCCATGACCAGTATGAGGCGCTCGCTATGTCCGACCGCATCGCCGTAATGTTCGGCGGCAAGATCGCCCAGGTCGCCTCGCCCAAGGAAATCTACCAGCGGCCGGTCAACCGCCAAGTCGCCGATTTCCTCGGCGGCATGAATTTCGTAAAAGCGCAGATCATAGAGGAGAATGCCGCCTCGCTGGTCGTCGACACGCTGGGCTTCGGCCGCGTCAGGACCGACAAGCCGAAGGCCTTCATGCGCAATGGCGGCGGCGCCACTCTGGGCATCAGGCCGGAGCGATTGCGCGTGCTGTGGGACAATGCGACGGCGAAATTCGAAGTGGCCGGCAAGGTGGTCGAACGCCACTATTTTGGCGAGATCACCCACCTGATCGTCGAGATACCCGGATTGGAAAAGCCACTGTCGGTCACCGAGACCAACGACTTCGGCGCCGACGATATCCCCGTCGGCACGTCGG
Organism: Mesorhizobium sp. M1004; assembly: GCF_040318795.1. Lineage (NCBI taxonomy): Bacteria > Pseudomonadati > Pseudomonadota > Alphaproteobacteria > Hyphomicrobiales > Phyllobacteriaceae > Mesorhizobium > Mesorhizobium sp. M1004. The sequence goes on along the minus strand of NZ_JAMYNB010000003.1, from coordinate 271,827 downwards.
TCCGCCTCGGCTACGATCCCGAGGCCCTGGTGGCGATGGCGGACTGAGCATGATCCCGAAAAGTGGGAACCGATTTTCGGAATAAGATCATGCTCCACTAAGAATTTTAAGTTCCGTCGCGATCTGTTTGGCTGCGATCCGCCCCATCACGATGGCGCCTTCGACATAGCCCGGGAATGACGGCGACAGTTCCGACGATGCTAAATGAACCGGGGCAGCGCCGGCACGGATCGTGCGCTCGGCATCCCGTGCCGTCACATCGACAATTAGGTCGCTGTAGGCGCCGCCGCTCCAGCGGTCATCGATCCAGTCGCGCTGGCTGAAATCGATAATGCCGGCCGCCTCCGGGCCAAGGGCATCAACGAGCCTTGCCGTGACTTCCGCACGCAGCGCCGCGTCCGCGAGCGGACGCCAACGCAACGCCAGTGGTCCGCCGACGAAGACGACCAGCGCGGCATGTTGCGCATCCTTGCTGGCGTCACAGGCGAACAGGCCCGGCAGGTCGCGCCACATCACCATGCCGCACAGGTCGCGCTCGCGCCAGAACGGCGTGGGATAGCGCACCAGGATCTTGATCACCGCACCGCTTTCCCAGACGCCGAGCGCCTTTGCGAGAGCCGGCGGCAGAGCGGGCGCGAAATCCAGCTTCGCGGCCGTCGCCGGCGGCAGCGCGACCAGCACTTTTCGCGCTTCGATGGAGCTGCCTGCCGAGACGGCACGAACCCCTTGCGGGCCGTGCTCGATGCGCGTAACCGGCTCGTTCAGCCAAACCCTGTCGCCGAGATCTCCCGCCATGTCCTCGGCCAGCGACTGCATGGTTTCGAGCAGCGAATATTGCAGCTCGGGCACCTCGTTGGTGATGCGGCGGTCATTGTCGATGAGGTACCACAGCGGCACCTTGTCCATCGCCAGGCACCACAGGCCTTCGATCATCGAGCGGAAAGCCGTCTTGGCGTCAGTGGGATCATGCTGGCGTTCGAGCCAGGCGGCAGCGCTCATGCCGGCGATCGAGGGATCGTCCGGCTCGATCGCATTCATCCGCTCGCGGATTGCCATCGCGCCATGATAGGTCCGTTCGGCCTCTTCGACCGACAGCGATGGATGGGTGATGAAATCGCCATTCACATAGGTTTCGACGAAGGCCTTGCCACGGGACGCGGCCAGCGCCGTCACCTCCGGCATGTCTTCGCAGAAAAACTGGCCGCCGCTGTCGATGCGCTCGCCAAGCCCGTTGCGAATAGCCTCGACCCTGCCGCCGACGCGGTCGCGTGCTTCGAGCAGCACGACATTGATGCCGGCCTTTCTCAGCTCAAGCGCAGCCGACAGGCCGGTGAAACCGGCGCCGACGATGACGACATCGGTTTTTTCAGTCCTGTCGCTCAATAGCCGGCCTTGATCTTCTCGAATTCCGTGACCATGCGCTGCTTGAGCTCAGGCGGCACCGGCTGCTGGAACAGCGTCTTGTCCAAGAACTTGTCGAGATTGTCGAAGCCACGGTCGCTCAGCACCTGATGGTCGATCGCGGCCATCCCGGCGCTGTTGCCGTGGCCGTAGCCGAAGGTCTTGACCAAGTAATCGGAAACGGCATGCGCGTTGACCGCACTGAGGAAATCATAGGCATGATAGAGCTTGCCCGGCGCATCCTTCATCAGCACATAGCCGCACACCCAGGTGGATATGCCTTCCCTGGTGTCGCGGTTCATGGCGATCGGCATGCCTTGGCCCCTGAGCGTCACGAAGGTCTCATTCCAGCCCCAGACGAGGTCGACCTCATTGCCGGTAAAGGCCTGGTTGAGGTCGGTGTCGTCGGTCCAGTAAAAGCGGATGTTCTTGTGGACGTCACGCAGGAAGGCGGACGCCTCCTGGAACTGCGCGTCGGTCATCTTGGTCCAGTCCTTGAGGCCGATGACCAGGCTGGCCAGCGCATAGGCGTCATCGACATTGTCGCCGATGGTGACGCGGCCCTTGAATTTTGGATCGGCGAAAATCTTCAGCGACTGCGCTTCCTCCGCCGTGACCTTGTCGGTGCGGTAGAGCAGCGAAGTGTTGCCCCAGTCGAACGGCATGAACCAGGCCTTGCCGTCGGCGGTGACGGCGAGATCCTTCATCGCCATGATGCCGGGATTGAGATCCTTCCAGCCGGCGATCCGGGAGGTGTCGAGCGGTTGCAGAATGCCGGCCGCGCGCCACTTGGTCACGCTTTGCGAGCAGGGGTGGGCGATGTCGGCCTTGAAGCCGGCGCGCATCTTCTGGAACGCTTCCTCCTCGTCGCCGAAGAAAGCAAAGGTCGGCTCGGCGCCGTATTTGGCGGTGTAGTCGGGGTGCAGCAACGGATCTTCATAGCCTGACCAGTCGAACACGACGAGGTCGCCGCCGCCTTCGGCATAAGCAAGCACGGCGCCGGCGCCGACTGTAAGAGCAGCGGCAAGGGCGAGGCGGCGAAGCATGGAATTCATGGCGCGAAACTCCTCATCGCGAAAAGCGGCCGGGCGACGTTACGGAATTTCAGCGGCCTTGGCGAGACCGTCTGCCCGGCGCACTGACAGGCAGACGGAGGAGGCCGGACAGAGCTTTAGTAGCCTGCCTTGATCTTCTCGAATTCGGCGATCATCTTGAGCTTGAGCGACGACGGCACGGGCGATTGGAACAGGGTCTTGTCGACGAATTTCTGCACGTCGTCATAGCCCTTTTCTTTCAGGATCGCCGGGTCGACGCCGGCCATGCCCTTGGTGTTGGCCTGGCCATAACCCCAGTCCTTGACCAGCACCTTGGCGGTCTCGGGATCGTTGATCGCGTTGAGGTAGTCATAGGCCTTGTCGACATTGCCGGGTGCGTCCTTGAACAGCACGTAGCCGCAGACCCAGGTCGAGATGCCTTCGTCCGTATCCTTCTTGGACTTGATCGGCACACCGGCAGCGACGGATTGTACCGTGGCATCGTTCCATGCCCAGGCGAGATCGACCTCGCCGCCGCTCAGCAACTGCACGACGTCGGTGGTATCGGTCCAGTAGGAGCGGACATTTTTGTGCACCTGACGCAGGAAGTCGGAAGCCTGCTTGAACTGGTTGTCCGTCATCTTGGTCCAGTCCTTAAGCCCGATGGCAAGGCTGGCCAGCGCATAGGCGTCGTCGACATTGTCGCCGATTGAGACCCGCCCCTTGAACTTGGGATCGGCGAAGGCCTTCAGCGACTGCACATCCTTCGCGTCGATCTTGTCGGAGTTGTAGGTGAGCTGGGTGTTGCCCCAGTCCCACGGCATGAACCAGGCCTTGCCGTCCGAAGTGGTGGCCAGATCCTTCATCGCCATGATGCCGGGATTGAGATCCTTCCAGCCGGTGATCTTCGAGGTGTCGAGCGGCTGCAGCAGCCCCGCCTCACGCCACTTTGTCACGCTCTGCGAGCAGGGATGGCCAAGATCGGCCTTGAAACCGGAGCGCACTTTCTCGAAGGCTTCGTCCTCGTCGCCGAAGAAGGCGAAGGTCGGCGAGTCGCCGTTCTTCTCGACATATTTGGGGTGGAAGCTCGGGTCCTCATAGCCGGACCAGTCGAACACGATCAGGTCCTTGTCGGCGGCGACCGCAATCGCCGCGGCCGAACCAGCCAGCGTCGCCGTCAGCGCCAATGTCAGTGTCAGGCGTCGGGTTATTCTTTTCATGCTGTTCCATCCTCTTTGTCATTGCATTGCCGACTCGACTGGCCGGCTTCTGGTTATCCGTAGTGCTTGGGAAAGGCGGCTGCGAGGAACGCGTTGGCCGCTTGCAGCGCGGTTTCGCGCGTGGTGTCTTCGGTTCCCATCATCAACCGCAGCCACAGGCCTTCCAACATGGCTGACAGCACCAGCGCCATCACCTGCGGCTCATAGGCATAGCCGCCGCTCTGCTTGAGCGTCGCGCAGAGGTCGATGAAGACCTGCTGGTAATATGCGTCGCGGGAACTGCTCAGCGCCTGATAGACCGGCCGCGACTTGGCCTCGCCCCAGAAAGCGAGCCAAGCGGCGAGCTTGCGCTTGTTGCAGATCGAGCGGTCGAAGTCGGCCCAAACCAGAATCTGCAATTGGCGGGCTGGGTCATCACCGGCTTTCCGCAGGGCAGCACGCCAATGTGCCGAATACTCGTCATACATATACTGCAGGGTGGCGATCAGCAGCTTCTCTTTGCTCTCGAAATGAAAGTTGACGATGCCGCGCGACAGGCCGGCGCCATCGGCGACATCGGCCATCGTCGTCTCCGCGTAGCCGCGCTTGGCCAGCGAATCGATGGTCGCTTCGATCAGCTGCTGTTGCCTGACCTCCTTCGACGCCTTGCGGCCGCGTTTTTCCGGTTCGGTTTCTCCAGACGTGTCGGAGGATCGCTCTTCGCGCGCAGCTTTCATCGGTGCCGTCATGCTCCACATTGCCGGCTATCCCACGACAGCCGGCTTCCACCCGCGAAGATGAGTGGGACGGTGCTCGCCACTGTCAAGCACCTTCTTCATGGCCTCCCAGGTCTTGATGTTCTTGTCGATATAGGCCGCTCCGACCGCGGCTGCCGCCGTCCCGTAGAGCGGGCCTTTCAGCCTTTCCAGCTCGCCGCGCGCGACCTTGCGATACCAAGAATTGCGGTCTCTGACGGCGACATCGGCAAAGCCGGCGCTGCGCATCGCTTGCGCATAGCGTGCCGGCGAGGCCATGGCGAAGGACAGGCCTTCGGCCGCGACATAGGCCTTCATCTCAGATGACGGCTCGCCGTCATGGCCGATCAGCCAGTCGGAGGCGGCAAAGACGCCGCCCGGTTTCAGCACGCGGAAGATTTCGGCAAACAGCGCGTCCTTGTCGGGCACATGCAAAAGCGCGTCCTTGGAGAACACAACATCGAAGGCGCCATCGGTGAAAGGCAGCGCTCCGGGCGGCGCCTGGACGAAGCTGGCGCGGTCTGAAAGCCCTCGTACAGCAGCCCGCTTTCTGGCCGCCTCGATCACCGGCCGCTCGATGTCGAAGCCGGTGGCATGAGCGGCACCGTGGCGCTCGACCAGATGCAGCGCGATGCCGCCGGAGCCGCAGCCGATGTCGAGGATCGTCTTGCCCCTGAGCGACAGCCCTTCGACTACCCGGTCGACCTCGTCTGGTCCGCCGGGCGACAGATAGCCCTCGCCCCACAGCGCCTCGAGGAAGCGGATCGCGGCGTCGTCATATTCCGGCTCGCCATCTGCCGTTTCGATCATCAGACCTTAAGTCCCGTCAGCCGAATTGCGCAGGTTCGAATGCCGGCAAAGCGTAGCGTATTAACAGGAAAACGCAATATCATTTGTTGAACATTCATTCAGAATGGCTGGACAGAATAGCCGCTGCCGTGCCAAATTCCGCGCATTCGGCGACAAATCACGCGAAAATGAAGGGTCGAGCACCATGAAGGCTGGGCGCGAATGAAAGCTTGGGATGCGATCGTCATCGGCGGCGGACACAACGGCCTGGTCAACGCCTGCTATTTGCAACGCGCCGGGCTCGACGTGCTGGTGGTGGAAAAGAACGACTGGGTCGGCGGCGCCGCCACCAGCCGCGAGCTGACGCCGGGCTTCCTCTACTCCAACTGCTCCTACGTCTGCTCGCTGTTTCGCCCCGAGATCATGCGCGACCTCGAACTGCCGCGTTTCGGCTTGCAGGTTATTTCCTATGAAGGCGGCGCCGTGTTCACCCGCGACGGCGACTACCTCGCCAACTACCGTGACCACGATGCGCACCGGCGCGAATTCGCCCGCTTCTCCAGGCGCGACGCGGAGGCCTATGACCGCTATTCGCGCGACGTGACGCGGCAGTGCCGTTTCATCCAGCCGCTGCTGATGCGCACCGCACCGGACCCGACCAGTCTCAAGCCGCGTGACCTCGGCGAGCTTCTCTATCTCGGCAGGAAATTCGCCGCCCTGTCATCAGAGGAAATGGCGCTGACGCTGCGCTTCTGGACCATGTCGATCTCGGAATTCCTCGACGAGTATTTCGAGACCGATGTCATCAAGGCGAACTTCGCCCTGTCCGGCATCATCGGTACCGCACTCGGGCCGATGTCGCCCGGCACAGCCTACGTGCTGCTGCACCATTATATGGGCGAGGTCGACGGCTCGGTCGGCGCCTGGGGCTATGCGCGCGGCGGCATGGGCGCCGTCGCCAAGGCGCTCGCCGGTTCCTTCAAGGCGTCCGGCGGCACCATCCGTACCGGCGCCGAGGTCGACCATGTGCTGGTGAGCCGAGGCAAGGCCAAGGGCGTGGTGCTGGCTGGCGGCGAGGAGATTTACGGCAAGCTCGTCGTCTCCAACGCCGACGTCAAACGCACATTCCTGAAACTGGTCGAGGAGAAGGAACTGCCCGACATTTTCCTGCGGCGGGTCAGGAACTTCAAGATCCGCGGCTCCTCCGGCAAGGTCAACATCGCGTTGGATTCTCTGCCGGAATTCCCGGCACTGCCGAAGGATTCACCCGTTTATCGCGGCGACATGCATTTCACCGATTCCATGGAGCGCATGGAGCGCGCCTATGACGACTGGAAGGCCGGTCGCTGGTCGGCCGACCCATTCCTCGACATGGTCATCCCAACGACGCTCGACCCGACCATGGCGCCGCCGGGCAAGCATTTCATGAGCTGCTTCGTGCAGTACGCGCCGCCAAAGGTGAACGGCCGCGACTGGACCGATGCCGACCGCGACGGCTTCGCCGAAAGCGTGGTCGCGCAGATCGCGGAATACTCGCCGGGCTTCCGCGACCGCATCGTTCACATGGAGGTTCGCACGCCGCGCGAGATCGAAGCCGAGGTCGGCCTCACCGAAGGCAACATCTTTCAGGGCGAGCTGACTTTCGACCAGCTGCTGTTTAACCGTCCCGTGCCGGGCTACGCGCAGTACCGTTCGCCGATCGGCGGGCTCTATATGTGCGGCTCCTCGACCCATCCCGGCGGCGGCGTCATGGGCGCGCCCGGCCGCAATGCGGCAGCCGAGATCCTGCGCGACCTCGCCAAATCGACCTCCCATATGAGCCCGGCCCATGACGTCATTTGATGCCATTATCATTGGCGGTGGCCACAACGGCCTTGTCGCTGCCGCCACGCTGGCCAAGGCCGGCCGCAAGGTGCTGGTGCTGGAAGCCGCTGGCGATGTCGGCGGCGCCGCGCGCACCGAAGAGTTTGCGCCGGGTTTTCGCGTCTCGTCGATCGCACATGTGCTGAACCACCTGCATCCCGACGTGGTGAAGACACTGGAGCTGGAGAAATACGGGCTGCAGGTCACCCGCGCAGACTTCATGCCGTCGGTTGCCTTGTCGAAGGACGGCCCAGCGCTTGTCCTGCATGGCGCCTATGGCGAGGTGCTGACCGGCTCTAATCCATCCGAGCAGGCGGCCTGGGAGGAATTGCGCGCGCAACTTCTGCGCTATGCCGGCATCCTGAAACCGTTCCTGTCGCGGCGCCCGCCCGATCTCGGTGGCATGTCGCTGCTTGAAACCGCAGCGCTCGGCCAGACGGCCGTGGCGCTGAAAAAGCTCGGCAAGGAAGACATGCGCGACTTCCTGCGCGTTCTCCTGATGAACGTCGCCGACCTGCTCGACGAGCAGCTTGCCGATATCAGGCTGAAGGGCCTGCTTGCCTTCGACGCCACGCTTGGCAGCCACCTCGGCCCGCGTTCGCCGACCTCCCTGCTCGGCCTCTACTATCGGCTGGCCGGCGAGACCGGCGGCAAAACCGGCGCGCAGATGCTGCCGAAAGGTGGGATGGGTGCGGTCGTTGCCGCCATTCGCGCGGCGGCGGAGAAAGCCGGCGTCACCATCCGCACTGCAGCGCCCGTGGCCAGAATAGTCGTCGAGAAAGGCCGCGCCCTCGGCGTGACCCTCGACGGCGGCGAGGTGCTGCACGCCAGAACGATCGTCTCCGCCATCAACCCGGCGACGACCATGCTCGATCTCGTCGGCCCGCGCGAGATCGACACGGGTTTCGTGCGCAAGGTAAAGAACATCCGCATGAAGGGCGACGCTGCCAAACTCCATCTGGCGCTCGATCGGCCACCGCAATTTTCCGGCGTCGACGCCGATAATCACAAGGGCCGTCTGGTCATCGCGCCCTCGCCCGACCATGTCGAGCGCGCCTTCAACCCTTCGAAATATGGCGAGTTCTCAGCCGAACCGGTGATGGAGATCACACTGCCGTCGCTCTCCGACCCGTCGCTCGCGCCAAGTGGCGCCTGCGTGCTGTCGGCGATCGTGCAATACGCGCCTTATGCGCTGAAAGAGGGTTGGGAAGCCGGCAAGCCGAAATTCCTCAAGGCTGTTATGGCGCAGCTCGAAGCCTACGCCCCCGGTATCGGCAAGTCCGTGCTGCATGCCGAGCTTTTGACGCCAGCCGATATCGAAGCCAACTACCGCATGCCGGGCGGCCACTGGCACCACGGCGAATTACAGGCCGACCAGATGCTGATGTCGAGGCCGTTCTCTGGCTGGTCGGGCTACAACACGCCGGTCGACGGGCTGTTCCTGGCCGGCGCCGGTTCGCATCCGGGCGGCGGCGTTTCGGGTGCTCCCGGTTTGAATGCGGCGCGGCGCATCATCGCGGTGAAGGGATGATCGGATGTTTCAGCCAGTCAACGCCGCACTCTACGGCGAAGGAATGCCGTCATGACGAGTCCGATCAACAACGCCGCCCACCCCACAGCGCAGTCGCATTTCCGCACACTGCGTCTCGGCACGCCGTTCCAGCCGCGCATCGATGCGCTGGCCAAAACTCAGGACTGGTACAATTGGGCCGGCTATCGCGCGCCGCATTCGCTGTGGGACGAGGAACTCGAATATTTCGCCATCCGCAGCCAGGCGGCTTTGTTCGACATCTCGCCGATGACCAAATACCGCATCGAGGGGCCGGATGCCGAAGCCTTCCTCGATCGCGTCACGCTGCGCGATGTCACCAAGCTGAAACCGGGCCGCGTCCACTACACCGCATGGTGCGACGACGAAGGTTTTGTCCTCGATGACGGCACGCTGTTCCGGCTGTCGCCGACCCGCTTCCGCCTGTGTTCGCAGGAGCGGCACCTGCCCTGGCTGCTGGACAGCGCGACCGGCTTCGAGGTGACAGTCGAGGAAGAGACTGGAAGCGTCGCTGGTCTCGCTCTGCAAGGCCCAACCTCCTTCGCCGTGCTGCACGAGGCGGGTTTCGCCGGCGTTGAAAAACTCAAAGTGTTCGATCTCGCCGAATTCCCGCACGATGGCGGCACTATCACCATCTCGCGCACCGGCTTCACCGGCGATCTCGGCTACGAACTGTTCGTGCCGGCCGAAAAAGCGCTCAGCCTCTGGGACCGCCTGATGACGGCAGGCGAACTGCGCGGCATCCGCGCCATCGGCTACGCCGCCCTCAACCGCGCCCGGCTGGAAGCCGGCCTGATCGTCGCCAATGCCGACTTCACCACCGCAGACCATGCCATTCGCGCCGACCGTCTGCGCATGCCGGACGAGTTCGGTCTCGGCTTTATGGTCGACCTGGGAAAAGGCCATTTCAACGGCCGCCGCGCCATCCTCGAAGCCCGTGCCAAACGCAGGCTGCGCCACATGCTGGTCGGGCTGGAGATCGAAGGCAACATCCCGGCCGAGCACGCCATCGTCTACCACAAGAAGCATCAGGAGGTCGGGCTGGTCAGCGCCGCCATCTGGTCGCCGATGGCCAAGCGCAATATCGCCATCGCCTCGCTGACGCGTCCCTATGGTGATACGATGGTGGAAGACCTCTGGGTCGAGATCTACGCCATGCGCGAGTTGCAGTACCAGAAGCTGATGAAGCGGGCCAAGGTGGTGGCCCGTCCTTTCATCAAGCTCGACCGCCGCACCGCCAATCCGCCGGCGGATTTCTGATCATGGCCGACGAACCGGATGATGAGACGGAAGCCGCCGAACAGTGGCAGCTGGTCAACACGCCGCTCGGCGAAAAATGGTCGGGTCGTACCCGCTATGCCGCCGCCATGTACTTCTACAAGCGCGGCGAAATGAGCGCCGAGACGCTCGAAGTCTACCGCATCTGCGCGCGGTTGGACTGGGAGAACCCGCTGCCGATGATCAGGGATCGCGGCGGCCAGGATTGGCTGAAGCGCATGGGCGCTTAAGCCTCAGCCTATGGTTCTTTCGAGAACGCTCAGCCAGTTGCGATAGGCGATCTTCTCGATCAACGCGCGTCCGAAACCGCGCGCGGCCAGCGCATCTATCAGCTTCGGCAGACCGGCAACGTCGCCGATGACCGCCGGGATCATGGCGCCGTCGAAATCGGAGCCGAGACCGACGCCGTCCTCGCCCAGCGCCTGCAGCAGCGAGTCGACATGGCGCACCATGATGTCGAGGCTGGTGTCCGAGTTCATCCGTCCGTCTTCGCGCAGGAAGCCGGTGGCGAAGTTGAGCCCGACCATGCCGCCGGTCTCGCGGATAGCGCCGAGCTGCCAGTCCGTCAGGTTGCGCGAATGGGTGCACAGCGCATGCACGTTCGAATGGGTGGCGACCAGCGGCGCATCGCTGAGTGCGGCGACATCGCGAAAGCCCTTTTCGTTGAGATGCGACAGGTCGACCATGATCTTGAGCTGATTGCAGGCCTTGATCAGCGCCTTGCCGGCATCGGTCAGCCCCGGTCCGGTATCGGGCGACGACGGAAAGCGGAACGGGACGCCGTGGCCGAAGGCGTTGGGGCGGCTCCAGACAATGCCGAGCGAGCGCAGGCCGGCTTCGTAGAGCACGTCGAGCAAGGTAAGTTCGGGATCGATCGCCTCGACGCCTTCAATATGAAACACCGCCGCGATCGAACCTTTCGCCATCGCCTCGCGAATGTCACCGGCACTGCGGCAGACGGTCAGCGCCCCCGCTCGCTCCAGCCGAAACAGGATCGAGGCCATGCCGATGGTGGAATTGAGCGCATCAGCGCGCGGCAGTTCCGGCGGCAACGGCTCATTGTCGCTCGGCGCCGGCGGCACCGCAGAGCGTTTGCTCTTCTCGACCGGCGGTGGAAAGATCGCGAACATGCCGCCGGCAAAGCCGCCCTTCTTGGCGCGCGGCAGATCTATATGACCGCCCTGCGTCCCCTCGATGAACAGCTTTTCGACGTCTGTGTCTTTCGACTGGTACAGTCGCAGCAGCGTGTCGTTGTGGCCGTCGAAGACGGGGACGAGATCGGATTCGGTCATCAGGAAGCCATTCGGTCAGTTGGCAGGAGCGGACGAACCGCAGCGAACTGTGTACTTAGGCAAGAAGGCCGAACTGCGCAAATGCCAGAGAGGCGTTCGCTCTTGTGGCTGAGCGACTCCGACCACCTGCCGGTCCCCGCTGCTTCGCAGCGTCCCGGCGTTCGCCGGCCTTTCATCATGCCACCGGCACGATGAATTCGCCTGCGGCGAACCGGCTGCTCACCCCACAAGGGGGGAAGGGAAAAAGGTCTATTGCTTCAGCACATCCGCCCATTCCGGATGGCGGCGGAACTGGGCGTTGGCGAAGGGGCAGAGCGGGATGATCTTCTTGCCCACTGCCCGCGCGTCCTCGACGGCGCGTGTGACAAGCCGAAGGCCGGCGCCCTGGCCGCGAAACACGTCCGGCACTTCGGTGTGATCGATGATGATCTGGTGCTCGCCGACCTTGGTGAAGGTCATTTCCGCCTCGGCGCCACCGGGCCTGCGCAGGACATAACGTCCCTTCGAGCCGCGGTCCTCGAGTTCGATCTCAGGCAATTCGTCAGGCATCGCTTGCTCCTTCAACCGGCGCATCGGCAAAAAGCCGCCTCGACGCTTCGATCTCGTTTGGTCGAATTTCGTGGCCGCCATCGTGCCACTCCACTGTGACATCGGCGCCATCGGCGCGCAAATAGGCCTCCAGCCGGGATGTCAGGTTGGGCGGGCAGATCGGGTCGCGCTTGCCGGCGGTGACCAGGATGCGGCGTCCGGCAAGGCTGCCCTGCACCTGCGGTTCGAACGGGATCAGCGGGTGCATCAGCACCGCCGCATCGAACAGCTCGGGCGCGGCGAACATTACGGACGCCAGGATGTTGGCGCCGTTGGAATAGCCGAGACCCAAGACCGAAGATGGCCTTGCCGCTGCCACCTGCGCCTTGATGAAACCGGCCATCTTGGCGGTCGCCCGCGCGAGGTCGTCCATGTCGTAGACGCCCTCGCCGGTGCGGCGGAAGAAACGCGCCGCACCATGCTCGGAAACATCGCCGCGCGGCGATACGATCGTCGCCTGTGGCGCGAGGTCGCGCCCGAGCGACAGCAGCTGGCTCTCGTCCGCGCCGGTGCCGTGAAAGACGAAGAGCAGCGGGCCGCCGGGCGAACCCGGCAGCGCCTTATGGATGTAAGCTTCCTTGCTCATCGTCTCAGCCTTCCAGCTTCTGCAGATGCTCTTCAAGATAGGGCCGCAGATGCTGGTGCTGCGTCGGCAGTTTCAGGGCTTCGCCGAGATGGGCGGTGTCCTCGTCGCGGTCGAAGCCCGGCTCATTGGTAGCGACTTCGAACAGCACGCCGCCCGGCGTTCGGAAGTAGATCGCCCAGAAATAGTCGCGGTCGATCACCGGCGTCACGCCGTAACCCGTATCGATCAGCGCCTTGCGCACTTCGAGCTGCTTGGCGCGGTTCTCCACCGCGAAGGCGACATGGTGGACCGAGCCGGCGCCGAGATTGGCAAAGCCCGCCGTAGGCAGCGATTCAATATCGACGACGTCAGCGCCGTTGCCGTTCTTGATGGCGAGCCGGCTGACATTGCCGGACTTGTCCACTTGCTCATAGCCCATGAACTTCAACAGCTCTTCCGTGGCGCCACCATCCTTCAATCTGAGGGAGACCGAGTGGAAGCCGCGTATCGCCTCATCAGCGGGAATGCCGCCTTTCAACCATGGCGCGCGGCTGTCCGCTTTGTCTTCGACCAGCGCGAAACCGTCGCCGTCGGGACCGGCGAAGGCCAGCCGCTTCTCGCCGAACGTCTCTTCGCGGGAGACACCCGCAACGCCTTCATCGGCGAAGCGCTTTTCCCAATAGCCGAGCGTGCCGGCCGGCACCGAATAGGCCGTGGTCCCGACCTCGCCGACGCCGTGGCGACCCCTGGCAATGTCCGGGAACGGAAAATAGGTCATCACCGAGCCGGGCGTACCGTGCTCGTCACCATAATAGAGGTGATAGACATCTGGCGCGTCGAAGTTGACGGTCTTCTTGACCCGGCGCAGGCCGAGCTTGTGCGTGAAGAAATTATTGTTCTGGCGCGCATCGCCGGCCATCGACGTCACGTGATGCAGGCCCTTGATCTGGTCGAGCATTGTCTTGCTCCTTCCCTTCGGTTTGCGGCTCTTGCCGCTGTCCACGCCTATATGAGGGGCCGCCTGGCAATGGCAAAGGCGGCAAACTCAGAATGGACTGTATCCCAATAGTGAACAGCAGGAAATTTTCGTTCACCATTTAAGCAAGACTGACAGGCTTGCGCTGCCGCCAAATTCCGGTTCATTGAACGTCTTCCCGACGTGACAGGATAGAGCATTGGCCGCGAAAAGCAGACGCCCGAACATCCTATTGATCTCCTGCGACCAATGGCGGGGCGATTGCCTGTCGGCTGCCGGCCATGCCGTGGTGAAGACGCCGAATGCCGATGCGCTCGCCGCCGAAGGCGTCCTTTTCATGCGGCATTACGGCGGCGCGGCGCCCTGCTCGCCGGCCCGCGCGTGCCTCTACACCGGCCTCTACCAGATGAACAATCGCGTCTGCCGCAACGGCACGCCGCTCGACGCCCGCCACGGCAACATGGCGCTTTCGGCCCGCGCCCTCGGCTATGATCCGACTTTGTTCGGCTACACCGACGTCTCGCCCGATCCGCGCACGATGGCGCCGGGCGATCCCCGGCTGAAAAGCTATGAGGGCGTGCTGCCCGGCTTCAGCGTTCGCCAGTTCCTGCCTGAGCATCAGAAACCATGGCTGTCATGGCTGAAGGCACGTGGCGTCGACACCAGCGCGGGCTCTCCCGGCATTCACCGCCCCGTGGGCGGGGAAGCGGGCGACGCCGTGACCAGCGCGCCGCCTGTCTATTCCAGGGACGAGACGCCGACCGCTTTTCTTGCCGGCGAATTCATTCGCTGGCTGGACGAACAGGATTCGCCATGGTTCGCGCATGTCTCCTTCATCAGCCCGCATCCGCCCTTTGTCGTACCGCGGCCCTACAACACGCTGTATGATCCGGCGGACGGACCGCCCTTCCGCCATGTCGAGACTTGGCAGGCCGAGGCGCAAAGGCATCCCTATCTGGCTTACGACCTTGGTCGCCAGAAGCGGAGAAGCTTCCGCCCCGGCACCGACGGCCACGTGCGCGACTGGGGCGACGACAACATCCGGGCCATCCGCGCGATCTATTACGGCATGATCTCGGAGGTCGACGCGCAGCTTGGCCGCATCTGGCAAGCGATCAAGACGGCGAATGCATGGGATGACACCATCATCGTGCTGACTTCGGACCACGCCGAGATGATGGGCGACCATTTCATGCTGGGCAAAGGCGGCTTCTTCGACGGCAGCTATCACATCCCATTGATCGTGCGCGACCCGCGTCACGGCAATGCAGCCGGCTCGACCGTCAACCACTTCACCGAGGCCGTCGACATCTTCCCGACCTTGCTCGATCTGCTGGACGCCGACGCCCAGCTGCATCTCGACGGCCGCTCGCTAAAACCGTTCCTGCAAGATGAACCGCCTAAGGATTGGCGCGACGCGGCGCATTGGGAGTTCGACTTCCGCTCGATTGCCAGCGGTGAGGCCGAACGGCATTTCGGCATCGGCTCGCGCCAGTGCAACCTCGCCGTCATCCGTACGGAAAAATTCAAATACGTGCATTTCGGCGGCGGCCTGCCGCCGCTGCTCTTCGACATGCAGAAGGATCCGGGCGAACTGGCCAACGTTGCCGCCGACCCGGCCTATCTCAGCGTGCGGCTTGAATTTGCCGAGCGACTGCTTGCCTGGCGCGCCGAGCATCTTGACCAGTCGTTGGCGCTTGCAGAGCTGACGGACGAAGGGGTGGTGGATATGTGGTAGGCAGTAGGCAGTAGGCAGTAGGCAGTAGGCAGTAGGCAGTAGGCAGTAGAATGTTCTGGCGGCCTGATTGCCTCGTCACTCGGTTTCGCCTACTGCCCAATCCCTACTGCCTATTCCCTTACTGTACCATCATCCGCTGCTGGTCGCGCTTCTCGGCATAGCTGCCCTTGTCATACGCAGCCTGCGCCTGCAGCTGCTCCTTGGTGAAGTTGGTGTAGAGATATTTGTTGCCGTCCTTGTCGGTCATGAATTTGAGCTTGTCCATGCCGACCGCGACCTCCTTGGCGCCGATGCCTAGAAAGCCGCCGACATCGATGATGACGGCATCCGGCTTGCTGTCGGGCGTGAGCACGACGTCGCCGATCTCGCCGACCTTGGCGTCGTTGGCGCCATAGACGGTGGTGCCCTTCAGGTCGTCGCCTCTGATGTTGCCGACCGGCATTTCGGTCAGTGTCGACTTGTCGATCGCTGCCGTTTGCGTCGGATCGGTGGCTTTTGTACCGGCCGGAGCTTCCGCGGTCTTGTCCGCTGGCTGAGCATTGTCAGCCGGTGCAACGGCCGTCGGGGCAGCGGGAGCAGTCGGCTGCGTTGCGTCGGAGGTTGTCGTCACCGGCGCCGGATCATAGGGCTTGCGGTCGAAATCAGGCTGCGCCTGCAGTTCCTCCTTGGTCGTCTGCGCCACCAGCCAGCGATCGCCGTTCTTTTCGGCCCACCGTGCCTTGGCGAAATCATAGGTGACGTTCTTTTCACCCATGCCGAGGAAGCCGCCGACGCCGATCACCAGCGACTGCGCCTTGCCATCCTTGGTCAGCACGATGTCATTGACGTCGCCGATATTCTGGGCATCGTCGCCAGTGCCATTGTAGACATTCTCGCCGATGATGTTGGTTGCGAGATTGCCGTCAGCGCGTTTCACCGCCGGTTCTGACGGCGCGGCGTTGAGATCAACCGGCTTCTGCGGGTCGTTCTGCGCCGTGGAAGCAGGCGCCGGGGCCGGATCGTAAGGCTTACGGTCGAAGTCGGGCAGCGCCGTCAACGCTTCTTTCGTCGTCTCGGCGACGAGCCAGCGATCACCATTCCTCTCGACCCATTGCAACTTGCCGTAGTCGAAGGCGACGTTCTTGCTGCCTATGCCGAGGAAGCCGCCAACGCCGATAATGGCGGATTTCGCCTGGCCGTTTTCATCGAGGACGACGTCGCTGACGTCACCGATCTTCTGCGCATCGTCGCCAGTGCCATTGTAGACAGACTCGCCGATGATATTGGTCATCAGCGCGCCGTCGGCCTGTTGCGGCGCCGGCGCGATGGTAGCAGGGGCTTCAGCCGGCGCTGGGGTCGTCGCCGGGGTCGTCGTTGACTGCGCAAACGCACCGGTAGCGATCAGCGTTGCCAGTGCGGTCGTCGCGAACAGTGTGCGGATCATGATTAAGTCTCCTCTTGCGTGATCTCATGTGCGCCGCAATCGGCAAACCACTTGCCGGGAGACCGAAGGCGGCGCCTCCAATGGGATCACAACGTTGTGACAAGGCGCTTGTTCCGAAAAAACGGGAGCATCGAAATACTCTGGGCAAGTCCGCGGAATCGCCCGACATTCCCACCCGGCCGATGGAACCTTTCCCAAGCTTGCCCGTTTCAGCCTGCGGCTGGCATTCCGGCCGCTAAAGAATACGGAGTGGGGCATGCGATTTGCAGCGGTGCTGAACCGGGACGGCGGCACCTTGCGGACCACCGATCTTTCAGCGCTAACCGACCGGATGCGCCAGACGCTCGAGGCGGCTGGTCACTCCATCGAGATCGACATCGTCGCCGGCAAGGAGATTGTCGCGGCGCTCGACAAGGTCGCCGCGCGGCGCGACTTCGACGTCGTGCTGGCCGGTGGCGGCGACGGCACCATTTCGGCCGCCGCGGGGCGGCTGATGAATGGCAAGAAGGCGCTGGCCGTCCTGCCTGCAGGAACAATGAACCTGTTCGCCCGCGGCCTTGGAATTCCGCAGACCATCGATGGCGCGCTGAAGTCCTTTGCCGACGGCGAGATCATGGCGGTTGATATCGCGAGCGCGAATGGCCGGCCGTTCGTGCATCAGTTCTCGATCGGCCTGCACGCCAGGATGGTGAAGCTGCGCGACAATATGGAATTCGCCTCGCGCCTGGGAAAGATTCGCGCTTCGGCCAAGGCCGCCTGGACTACGATCAACAATCCTCCCGCCATGAAGGTGACATTGACGGTCGGCGAAGCCGAGATCGTGACCCGCATCAGCGGCATCGGCATTTCCAACAATCTGTTTGGCGAAGGCCATCTGCCTTATGCCGACAATCCTGCCGGCGGCGTGCTCGGCATCTATGTCACCGTGGCGCGGCAGCGTGGCGAGCTGGTCAGGGCGCTCTTCGACATGGCTCGAGGCAGGTGGCGCGACAGCGATCATGTCGAAACTCATCAGGCCGACAAGGCAATCGTGAAGATCCATACAGGGAGCAAGAAATTCGGCGCCGTCATCGACGGCGAACTGGTCAAGCTGGAGCGCGAAACGACAATCCAGATCCACCCTGGCGCACTGAACGTCCTGGTTCCGGCGCAAGCCGCCCAGGCGAAGGCCGCCTGATGCGATTACGAATGACGCGGAAAACCCTAGCCGCCCGACTGCCCCTCGCCGGCTGGCGCGCTCTGGTTGGCCGGCGCGCTCTGGCCGGTGGGCTGCCCCTGGCTTTCAGGGGTATCTGGATCGATCTTTTGGCCATAAATCTCGGCCGCTCCCCAAGCAATGAAAGCCAGGAGCAAAGCGGCGACCAATATGCGCAGGCCGTGCCAACCCCACCGCCCCTGACGGGCTTTGTTTTCAGGGGCGATCTTGGTCATCGGCGGCGTTCCTATCGTGCAACCGGCATGGTGGATAAAACCATCGCTGGCGAAACATGGTGGGGTAACGATTGCTTGCTACAAAAGTTCCGGCGCGCGACGGCCGCGCAAGATGCGCGCCACCGCGGGTGGGGGCTTGGTGGATAGCAAGGTGCCGAAGCAGGTTTGTTTGCCGGTTGAAGTCCGCCGCGCCGTGGTGGCGCCGGAGCGGCTTGCCGTACTGCACGGGCTTGACGCGATCGACACCGACTCCGATCCCGACTTCGATCGCATCACCGGCCTAGCCGCCGCCGTGATGCGGGCGCCGATCGCGCTCGTCACGCTGCTCGACACCGAACGACAGTGGTTCAAATCCTGTGTCGGCTTCAACGAGACCGAAACCGCGACCGACATATCGTTCTGCGCCCATACCATTGCCGCCGGCGGAGAGCCGATGGTGGTGCCGGATGCCAGCATCGACCCTCGCTTCTCCGGCAACCCGCTGGTCACTGGCGAACACCATGTCCGCTTTTATGTCGGCGCGCCGATGGTGGTCGCCGGCGCGCGCGTCGGCACGGTGTGCGTGCTCGACCGGGAGCCGCATGAATTTCCGTCCGCTGCCGCGCTCGATCATTTGAAATCGCTGGCCAGCCTCGCCGCCAGCCTGTTTACCCTCAAGGACGCCACCCGCAGCGGCGCCATTGCCACCGCTGCTTTGGCGCAGGAGGAAAAGCGCCGAGCCATAGCGCTCGACGCCGCCTCGCTCGCCAGTTGGGCCTGGGATATCCGCACCGACATGATCGAATGCGACGTGCGTTTGTCGGAGCTGTTCAACCTGCCCCGTTCGAACCGACTGCGGGCGCGCGACATTCTGGCCGCCATCGACCCGCGCGATGTCTACCAGACCGAGACGCGCTTTCGCGATGCCCTGACCGGCAGCGATGACTATTTCGGCGAATACCGGGTCAAAGGCTTCGATCCGCCGCGCTGGATAGTCACCCGCGGCCGCGTCATCGAGCGCGACGGCGAAGGCAAGCCGACGCTTATCTTTGGCGTCAACTACGACATCTCGGAACGCAAGCTCGGCGAGGACCGGCAAAGGCTGCTGCTGCGCGAGCTCAACCATCGGGTCAAGAACACGCTGGCGACGGTGCAGGCGCTGGCGACGCAGACCGTTCGCCACGCTCGCCGCCCAAGCGAATTCCTGGAAGCCTTCGGCGCCAGGCTGCAGGCGCTGGGCGCTGCCCATAACCTGCTGTCGGATCGCGAATGGCGCGGCATCGGTATTCGCGAACTGATGCAGATCGAGGTCAAGCCGTTCGATTCCGCAGAACGGCCGCGCATCGTGATCTCCGGTCCGGAGCTGCTGCTTTCGCCTGACCAGGCGGTGGGGCTCGGCCTGATCATGCACGAACTGGCCAGCAACGCGCTGCAATACGGATCGCTGTCGGTTGGCTCGGGGAAGGTCGATGTCGACTGGAAGGCGGCGGGCAAGAAAGGCGCGCGCCGCCTTGTGCTGACCTGGAGCGAAAGCGGCGGGCCGAAAGTCGACCCGCCGGAACGCCAGGGCTTCGGCTCTATCCTGATCCGCCGCAGCCTAGCCAAGGTTTTATCGAGCGAAGTGACCCACGAATTCCGCAGCGAAGGCGTGTTCGCCGAAATATCGATGCCGCTTGAAGATCTGCCGGCTTAAAGCAATTTCAGAAGTGCGAAGCGGTTTTCCCGGGAACAGCGTATCAGCGCGCGCGCTTTAGTCGGCTTCGCTGTCCGGATCGCCCCGGTCCGGCTTGACGTTCTCACGGTAGATGGCATAGGCCGCGAGCGCGATCATCGGGCCGAGAATGACGCCCTTCCCGCCTTTCCCCTTGAGCAAGGCCGGCAGCACGGCAAGCGCCGCGGTGATACCGAGCGCCTTCAGGTCGGCATTGCGCCTTCGCGCACGTCGGCGCGCACGCGTTCCAGCCGCAAGTTGATGAATGAGCACGATAAGCCCGGCCAGTACCAGGAAACCAGCCGCGAAGCCGAGACAGGCGGCCATCGAGCCATAACGGTCAGCCGCCCAGATGTAGGCCGCCCCCTGGAGAAACCCGAGGCCGCACAGGGCAGCGACGGCGGCGAACCCGTAGACGATTGCCGCCGTGCGCGCGCGGCGCATGGCGGCAATGGCTTCACCCGAGGCCAAGGCCGAGATAAGCGGTGCCAGCATGCCCATCTCTGTCGAAACTAGCGCCGGGCAAGAAGCGCAAACAGGAAGCCGACGCCGGCCGCGATCGCCAGTGAAGTAACTGGCTTCTCGCGCACATTGGCCGTGATCTGGGCCTCAAGATCCTTGGCGTTGCCACGCAGGCTGTCGAAGACGGCTTCACCCTGGGCGCGCAACTGGTCGACGCCTTCGGCAGCAGCGCGCCGCGCCGTGCCGTAACCATGTTCGCCGGTCTTGGCCAATTGCTTGGTCAACTTTTCGATATCCGCCTTCAACTGCCGAATGTCGGCTTCGAGGTCGGCGTTCGTCTGACTTTCGTTGGCGGTTTTTCCTGCGGCAGTTGCCATTCTAAACTCCTTGCGTTTGCTTGGCTTCAAACGCCCGACACACGTCATGGTTCCGAAATCGGAGACCGTATCCATGAAAGGGTGTTTGCAAGTGCGAGTCCAGCCCCAGATGGAGGCCTGCCTGTCAGATCAGCGGCCGACGGCCTTCGCTTAGGCCCTCCCAGCGCGCGAGATCCTTCAGCCCCTCCCCGTCGATCACTTCGCAACCGCCGTCGCGCCAGGCGATCAGCTTGCGATCGATGAGCTTGCGGATCGTCTTGTTGGTGTGGACCAGCGACAGGCCGAGCGTATCGGCGACATGCTGCTGGGTAATCGGGATTTGCACCGGCGCCTTGCCGTTGAGCCCGACTGCCGCCGCGCGGCTGGCGATGAAGGCAATGAGATAGGCGGTGCGCTCGACCGCCGTACGCCGGCCGACGCTGAGCAGGTTCTCGTCCAGCATGCGCTCCTCGCGCGACGCCAGCCAGGTAATGTCGTAGGCAAGGCCCGGATGGTTGCGGTAGAGCTCGTGCAGGTTTTCACGCTCGAAGACGCACAACAGCATGGGCGACAGCGCCTCGACCGAGTGCTGCATTTCGCCCATCAGGCTGCCCTGCAGCCCGATAAGATCGCCGGGCATGGAGTAGTTCAGGATCTGGCGCCTGCCGTCCGACAATAGTTTGTAGCGGAAGGCCCAGCCCGAAAGCACGGTGTAGAGATGAGCACTTTGGCTGCCTTCGACCAGCACTGTGGCGCCCTTGTCGACGGCCAGTTCGCCCTTCTTGAACATGCTGACATAGGCAAGCTCCTGCTTCTCGAATTCCCGGAACACCGGCAATGGCCGAAGCGGGCAGATCTCGCATGGGTACTGACGGCTGGAAAACGAACGACCATTCTGGCCAGACATTTCGATCTCTCTTTCGAAAGTCTCTTGCCAGAGACTGAGTGCTACGCCTTGCAAGGCCGCGGTTCCGCTGCCGATGGCATGTCTTTTTTAAATGACAGGATGGCAAATAGCGATCATGACTCGCTACACTCCACTGAGGCGAATTCGAAGCTCGCTTTTGGAGTAGAGCCGGTGGGCGAACTTTTCGGATTAAGGCCTGACCGATCCCCCCAAGGTCCGCGATGCGGTTGACTGGAGTCACTGTACCCGATGCTGCAAGAATTGAGGAGAGATTGCCAAGTGCCGCCATTGCTTGAGGGATTGCGAATTCTTGTCTTGGAGGATGAATTCCTGATCGCCATGGATGTCGAGCAGCTTTGCCGCGACCATGGCGCGAGCGACGTAGTGATTGCCCGCGCTCTGGCCGAGATCGATGAGCAGAAGGTCGTTGGCGAGTTCGACGCCGCTATCGTGGACCTCATGCTGGGCGGAACGTCCACACTCGATTTCGCCGCGCGGCTGCGCCAATCGGGCCTGCCGTTTGTCTTTGCCTCCGGCTATTCGGACCCCGATGAGATCAAAGGGTCTTTTCCCGGCATCCGCCTGGTCACCAAGCCTTATTCGGGGACCGATCTCGTCGAGGCTCTGGCGGCGGCCTGCGGCCGCGCGCCAGTCTGAGATATCTTCGATGCGTATGTGTAAAGAGCCCAGGCCCGCAAACGGGGCCTCCGCCGTCAGGCAGCGTTTGAACCCGTCACCTGGGACGAGATCGCGTCCGGCCCGTATTCGTCTTCGCCGGAGATTTTGAGGATCTCCTGCAACCGCGTGCGGGCCCGGCTGACCCGGCTCTTGATCGTTCCGACCGCACAGCCGCAGATTTCGGCGGCCTCTTCATAGGAAAAGCCTGAAGCGCCGATGAGGATGATGGCTTCGCGCTGGTCCTCGGGGAGTTGCTCGAGCGCGCCGCGGAAATCCTTGAGGTCAAGCTGGCCGTGCTGAGCCGGATGAACGGCAAGCCTGGCCGTCATGATGCCGTCGCTGTCCTGCACCTCGCGGCCGCGCTTGCGCATCTGGGAATAGAACTCGTTGCGCAGGATGGTGAACAGCCATGCCTTGAGATTGGTGCCGGGCTGAAAGCTCTCATGCTTGTCCCAAGCCTTGACCAGCGTCTCCTGCACCAGATCGTCGGCCTTGTCGGCATTCTGCGTCAGCGACACGGCAAAGGCCCGCAGGCTCGGGATCGAGCCGAGCAGGTCGGTCTTGAACCCTTGTGAGACAGCTGCCATGCCTCAGTCCTTCTTCTGTGCAGGTTCGGCCTTTTCCAATTGGCTGAGCAACTGGGCAAAGCGATCCGGCACATTGTCCGAGACCAGCTCGTCATAATATTGTTTGAGTTTGCGGCCGATTTCCGAATTCGCCCCGAGCGGGTCGCCGGAATTGGCCCGGCGCCTGTCAGCGGCGCCAGCCAGCGTTTCTTTATTCATGTCCTTCATTTCGCCCTTAAATCCAGCGCCCCGAGCCGCCCCATTACACAACGCAAAGCGGCCCCCTCGTCTGGTTGCCCATCGCACCACAAACGTCGCCCGTACGGTTTCGTTCCACAAGTCTCGGAACTTTTTCGCAAAACCCGCGTTTGGGTGTTGGGGCTTGCAATCAGCTTGACCTGCAATCTATGCAATCACGTCATCTGAGGGAGACGTCTACCATGAGCCTTTCCGCAACCATCGCTCCGCACCTGCCGTTCCTGCGCCGCTTTTCACGCGCCGTATCCGGATCGCAGGAGAGTGGCGATGCGCTGGTCGCCGCGATGCTCGAAGCCATCATCGCCGACGTCGACATCTTCCCGCAAGCGTCAAGCGACCGCATCGCGCTCTACAAGGTATTCGCCAAACTGTTCACCTCCATTGCCATCCGCGTTCCGCAGGAGCAGGCACAATCGGCATGGGAGCAGCGCGCCGCCGCCAATCTGAACGCCATTGCGCCACGGCCACGCCAGGCTTTCCTGCTGGTCGCGGTCGAAGGCTTCGGTGAAGACGAGGCAGCTGAAATTCTCGATGTCGACGCCAAGGAATTCTCCGAACTGCTTGCCCAGGCGAGCAACGAGATCTCTCGCCAGGTGGCGACCGATGTGCTGATCATCGAGGACGAGCCGCTGATCGCCATGGACATCGAGGAAATGGTCGAGAGCCTCGGCCACCACGTGGTCGGAACCGCGCGCACCCATACCGAGGCGGTGGCGATGTTCGGCAAGACAAGGCCGAAGATGGTGCTGGCCGACATTCAGCTTGCCGATGGCAGCTCGGGTATCGATGCGGTCAACGAAATCCTGTCGTCGACTTCGGTGCCGGTAATCTTCATCACCGCCTTCCCCGAACGTCTGCTGACCGGCGAGCGGCCTGAACCGGCCTTCCTCGTCACCAAGCCGTTCAATCCCGACATGGTCAAGGCGCTGATCAGCCAAGCGCTGTTCTTCGACCGGCAGGCCAAGGCCGCCGCGTGAAGTAGGGCCTTCAATCTCCAACTTTTCGCCGCCTCGCAGCGTTGCCGGCACTGGCGATCGCCTAGCCCGGCGATCGGCGGCTGCCCGTCGCTCCGTATGGGGCGCACGCGCGTGAATCAACTCGCATCCGGCCTCTTCCAAAGACCTTCTTTTTCGGCAAATGGTGGAACAAACAGCAATCACTCACGTTCTTGATTCAGTATCGGAAGGAGACAGATCATGCTCTACTGGGCGCTCGTATTTCTCGTCGTGGCGATCATCGCCGGCGCGCTTGGTTTCGGCGGCATCGCCGGTACCTCGGCCGGTATCGCGCAAATATTGTTCTTCATCTTTCTCGCCTTCCTCGTCATCTCGCTTCTGGCCGGCCTGTTCAGACGGGCATCGTAGGAGCGGGCGAACACTGGAAGCCGCACCCCTCAAACGGTTTCCAGCCACCGCCGGGCGATGTCCTCCAACGGGACATCGTCCGGCGGACCTTTTCTGGGGACCTACTCAGGAACTGAGTCCAAGTGAATCGTTCGGTCCTGATCAGGTGGACAGGTGATTGATGCGTTCCATTGGCGGAGGCGAGAGCGGACAGGGCGACGAGGTGATCGCACTGCACCCGGCTGAAAGCGGAATGCAGCTTGGCCGGGCCTTGCTTCACGCTCTGCACAATGCCGGCATTTCCGTCCTCTATCAGGATCGTGAATTGAAGACTGTATGGGCCCGCAACATGCGTGCGCCGTGGGTTTCCGACACAGCCGACAGCAACGGCGCGTTGCCACCGGCGCAAGCTGAGCAAATCGCCGCCGCCAAAAGCAATGTGATCGCTTCCGGCAATCCGGAACGCCTTGAACTGAGTGTTCCCACCGGTGATGGCATGCGCTGGTTCCAGGTATGGGTCGATGCCGATCGGGGCAATCGCGGCGACGTGCAGGGCGTCGTCACCACGATGGTGGAAACCACCGAGCAGAAACGCCGCGAACAGACGCTGAAGACGCTGTTGCGCGAAGTCAGCCACCGCTCCAAGAACCTGTTGGCCATCATCCAGAGTATTGCCACCCAGACCGGCCGCTATTCCGAGACACCCGACGATTTCCTGAAGCGCTTTCGCGGCCGCCTGCAGTCACTGGCTTCCTCCCAGGATCTGGTAACGTCGTCGAACTGGCGGGGTGCAGCACTTCGCGAGCTTATCCGCGGCCAGGTCGTTCGCTACGGCGCCGATCCCGCGCAGAGCCTGCGCTTCAATGGCGTCAACCCCTACCTCAATCCCAACGCGGCCATTCATATTGGACTGGCAATGCACGAACTCGCCGTCAATTCATTCAGCTACGGCGCCCTGGCGCGGCCGGACGGCTTTGTCGAGGTAACCGCCGATCTGTCGAACGTCGCAGAGGCCGCAGACAAGCCGGCTTTGTCGCTGACCTGGGTCGAGGCCATTGTCGCCAATGATAACAGGCGCACCGAGAAACGCTTCGGCAGCGTTGCCCTCGAACGTGTCGTGCCGGCATCGCTGAACGGCACGGCGACGCTGGAGATCACCAGTGACCGCCTCGAATATCGCCTCGTCGTTCCGCACGGCAATTTCGAAACCGAATGAGCGGCGGGATTCCTTAACCGGCTGTTCACCATAAAATCCGATGCTGTGGTTCCCAGAGATTGCTGGATCTTGACCGATTCAACCGATGTTTCGGCCGCAGCCTGCAACGCGAGTATGGGAGGAATGATCATGACGGTTGCCGATATGAACAGGCTGGAGCAGGCCGCCCGGGTGTCGATGAGCGGCTTTCAGGATCCTGACGCTTCAGCCTCGCCTTTGCAGCACGCCTGGCATCCCTTGCTTCGCGTCGCCGCTGTCGCGCTCGTCGCCGCTGTTGTGCTGATCGTGGCGTCGCAATTGGTCTGAGCCAGATGCTCAGGTTCACGCTGCTCCCAAGCAGCCTGGCTCAGAAACTGTCCAGCTCGTAGCCGACCAATTATTAACGCCCCTTTCGGCACAGGAACTTTGACGGCTGTGGACCGTTCTTATGGCGAGAGGACGTGTCGCCGTGGAACACATCGCCGCTTTGCTTTTGGTAATTGGCTGTTCGAACAACATGACCGAATGCCGTGAACTGCCGGTGCCGGTCAGTGTTTTCGAAACCGCCGAAGCATGCACGGCAGAACGTCCATTCGCTGCCGGCGACGTGCAGGGTCAGGCCGAGCACGTCGTTGCCAAATGTCTTACGGTCGACCCCGCGCTGGAAGATGATTACGACCAGATCGTCTGGAACGTGCGCCCGGACGGCACCCTCGACGCGTCTTTGCAGATTTCCAGTGTCGTGGTCGCGTCGAACGCCACGCGCCGCGAAAAAGACTCTCTTAGCCAACAATAAGATCGAGCGGGCAAAGGCTGCTGTTTTGTGCTAAATAGCGGCTGGAGCTTACTAAAGTGAGGACAAAGTGAGGAGAGATTCTATGCGGAAATTGATTATTGCCATGGTTGCGGTGGTCGCCGTCAGCGGCTGCAGCACGACCGAGCAGGATGTCGGTGTCGGCGCCGGTGTCGGTGCTTTGGCCGGCGGACTGATCGGCGGCGGCAAGGGTGCGCTGATCGGCGCAGCCGTTGGCGCCGGTTCCGGCCTGCTGGTGCGCAACCTGCGCAACGGCTATTGCCAGTATCGCGACAATCGCGGCCGGCTCTACACCGCTCGCTGCTGATTCGCTTCAAAAGCGTCAGACAATCGCGACGGAGACCGGTCAGCCGGTCTCCGTTTGTTTGCCTGCATGAGGCGGCGGGATCCTGATTTCCACCGTAAGCCCATCGACGCGAAAATCTCGGGCAATCGTGCCGCGCAATTCCTGCGTGACATTGAGGTCGATCAGCTTGGTGCCGAAGCCGGTCTTCGCCGGCGCTTCGAGTTCCTTCTGCCCGGCCTCGCGCCAGTTCAGAACCAGCATCCGCTCGGACCCGCGCCCCTCGAACGACCAGTTGACCTTCAGCGCACCCACGGAATTGCCGGCCTCGCCATATTTCAGCGCATTCGTCGCCAGCTCGTGAAAGGTCAGGCCAAGCGCCTGCGTCGTCCTCTCGTCGAGAAGCACCTGAGGCCCTGACAATATCCCTTCCGGAAGCTCCTTGCCGAACACCTGGCCGAGCTCGATGCGCAGCAGGTCGCCAAGATCGGCCTTCTGCCAGCGCGAACGCGTCAGCATATCCTGGGAAGCCGCCATTGCCTGGAGGCGGGCCGAGAAGGAAGTTGAGAACTCCTTCACGTCGGTTGCTTGCGCTGCCGTCTGGCGCGCAATCGCCAGCACCCGCGTGATCGAATTCTTGATCCGATGCTTCATCTCCTGCAGCATCAAATCCTTTTCGAGCAGGCTTTTTTCCGTCGTTTCATGCAGCAGCGACTTGGCGTCGTAGGCGCGCTCCTGGTAGCGGGCCACCAACGCGATGGCGCCGGCCAGAAGCAGGCCGAACAGCCCGAGCATGACCGGAATGGCGCGCGAGGACGGTTGCGAAAATGCACTTGTCGGCCGAAACAGCACCGTCCACGGCCGACCGGCGACGATGATCTTGCGCGTCACCAACAGCCTGTCGCCAAAGCTCGCGGCCGGCGGCGTTTCGGACTGGAACAGAAGATTGTCGGCGTCCGCCGTGCCGTCATAGACCGCGGTGTTGACCGGCAGCAAAGGCGTGCGGCTGAGCGCGGTCTGGAGCAGGTCGCGGGCGCGGAAGGCCGCGTAGAGAAGGCCTGATGTCGATGATCTGGACGCATTGATACCATCCGGCGCGGTTTCTACATTGAGCCTGACGAAGACCAGGAAGCCGGTAAAGGTCTGCGCCGCGCCAGTATCCTGGCCGAGCTGGACCAGACCGCTTGCGTGCTGTGCGTCATCGGCCAGCGCTTTTTCGATCGCCTCGCGCCGCACCGGCTCGGTGAACATGTCGTAGCCGATGGTGGATTCGTTGGCGGGGTCGAGCGGCTCGAACAGCACGACGGGCGTGCGCCATGGCTGTGTCGTGTCCGGATAGACCGTGTGGGCGGCGCCGCGGTCGCGCAACATGTCGCGCTCGACCGCCGCTTCGTCACCGGTCTTGGCCAGCCTGAGATAGCCGATGCCGCGCAGGCCGGCGAAATTGTTATCGACATTGAGGGCGCTGAAGAAGGCCTTGAATTCGCTACCTGAAATCTCGCCATTGCGGGCGTCGAACAGCGCCTGCGTCGAGCGCAGCAGTGACAGATGCAGATCGATACGGCTTTCGATGCGGTTGAGCGCGTCGTCGGCCGTCGCCTCGAACTTGATGCGCGCCGCTTCCTGGGTGGCGAAATAGGCGAAGCCCGCCATCGTCAGGCTGATCAGTGCAACGGCAATGAAGGCAAGGATCGGGAAAAACTTCTTCAACGCAGGCCCACGGACGGTTCGGGAACCTTTATGGGCAAGTCGCGGCGGCAAGACAATGGCGCGGCCAAGCCATAATGACGGCTGGCATATCACGTATATTTAGCCGGCTTATCGGTCGAACATCGGTGAAGATGAGAGCCGATGATATCGTGGTCTCAGGCCGCGATCTTCAGCGCACCCGGACCGGGAATGGCGCCGGGCGGACACTTTCCCAGGATGATCATGCCGAGCACTTCGTCCTGCGTCACATCGGTG
Organism: Mesorhizobium sp. M1004; assembly: GCF_040318795.1. NCBI lineage: Bacteria > Pseudomonadati > Pseudomonadota > Alphaproteobacteria > Hyphomicrobiales > Phyllobacteriaceae > Mesorhizobium > Mesorhizobium sp. M1004. The sequence continues at coordinate 243,429 of NZ_JAMYNB010000003.1, read as the reverse complement.
GTGAGCGCGGTGCCGACGACCTGGCCGTTCTTCATTACGCAGACTCGGTCGGCAAGCTCGAACACGTCGTGAATGTCGTGGCTGATCAGGAAAATGCCGATGCCGTCGGCCTTGAGCTGCTTTACCAGTTCGCCGACCTGCGCCGTCTCCTGCGGCCCAAGCGCGGCCGTCGGTTCGTCCATGATCAGGATGCGGGCGTTGAACAGGATGGCGCGTGCGATCGCCACCGACTGGCGCTGGCCGCCCGATAGCTTGATCACGGGCTCCTTGAAGCGCTGGAAGCGCGGATTGAGCCGGCCCATCACCTTGCGCGCCTCGGCCTCCATGGCGACATCGTCGAGTGTCCCCCACGCGGTCATCAGTTCGCGGCCGAGGAAGAGGTTGGCGGCAGCGTCGACATTGTCGGCCAGCGCAAGCGTCTGGTAGATCGTTTCGATGCCGTATTTCTTGGCGTCGCGCGGATTGGAGATCGAGGCCTCCTGGCCGTTGACCAAGATCTGGCCGGCATCGCGCTTGTAGGCGCCCGACAGGATCTTGATCAGCGTCGACTTACCGGCGCCGTTGTGGCCAAGCAGCGCCACCACTTCGCCCGGGAAAAGATCGATGGACGCATCGTCGACGGCGCGAATGCCACCGAACGCGATCGAGATGTTGCGCATGTCGATCAGTGGCGTACCGGTGGGAGCAGTTTTTTCCATAATCGTTCCTCCCTAGACGCGCTTGCGGTAGACGGTGTCGAGCCAGACGGCGATGACCAGGACAGCGCCAACGACAATGCTCTGCAGCGGCGAGTCGATGCCGAGCAGCACCATGCCGGATTGCAGCGACTGCATCAGAAGCGCGCCGAGCATGGCGCCCATCACCGTTCCGGCGCCGCCCGCGAGCGACGTGCCGCCGATGACAGCGGCCGCGATCACCAAAAGCTCGTCCAGTGTGCCCAGCGCATTGGTTGACGCATTGAGACGGGCCGACGAGATCGCCGCGCTGATTGCAGCCAGCACACCCATGATCATGAACACCTTCATGGTCACCCAGCGCGTGTTGATGCCGGCGAGTTCCGCTGCCTCCGGATTGCCGCCGATGGCGAAGACATAGCGGCCGAAACGCGTGCGCTTGGTGATGAACGTCATGATGATGCCGACAATCACCGCCATCAGCACCGGTATGGCGATGCCATGCGCGATGAACAGCCCGCCTTCGGGAACGGTGATGCCGTTCTGCTGTGCGTACTGGCGCACGATGCCGATCGGCCATGGATAGGAATTGGCGATCCACACGGCGCCGAGGATGGCCGCGCAAGCGACCACGCCAAGCAGGGTCTCGGCCCAGACGGGGCGCAGTGGAAAGCTGAAGCGCTTGCGCTGCGAGCGACCGTTGAGCAGCGCGAAGGCGACCGCCGCGCAGGCGACGATGCCGACGATCCAGCTGGCAGCGGCGCCAATCGAGCCGCGTGGTCCGCCGCCCATCAGCTGGAAGGTGGCGTCGAGTGGCGCGACCGTGCGCCCGCTGGTGATGAGCCATGCCATGCCACGCCAGACCAGCAGGCCACCAAGCGTCACGATGAAGGCCGGAACCTGCATATAGGCAATGATGAAGCCCTGGAACGCGCCGATCAGCAGACCAAGCACCACGCCGGCGGCAAGCGCGACGATCCAGAGCCAGGGGTTTCCAAGCTGGAAGCCGATGACGCGAATCAGGAATTCGGCCTGTGCCACGCCCATGATCATGCCGATCACGCCTTCGACGGAGCCCACCGAAAGGTCGATGTTGCGCATGACGATGACCAGTACCATGCCGGTCGCCATGATCGCGACCGAGGACGTCTGTACCGACAGGTTCCAAAGATTGCGCGGCGTCAGGAAAAGCCCACCCGACAGGATATGTATGCCGACCCAGATGACCAGCAGCGCGCCGACCATGCCGAGCATGCGCGTGTCGAGCTCGGTCGCTCTCAGGAACCGGGCGGCCGCGCCGAGTTCAGACGCTCGTGCCGTATCGGCCTGCGGATTTGAGGTCGTGTCGGTCATGATGTCCTCCAGCGGCTTGCCGTCTGGCGCGGATGCCGGACCACAGCCTAGAAGTTTGCCGCCGATGGCGGAAACACACAATTCTCGTAGAGAAAACGCCGCGGGTTGACAGCCGCGGCGCCTCATTTCTTCAAGTCGTCGAGATCAGTTGCAAGCCGCGACGCTGCCGGCGGCGACGCCCGTGCAGACTTCGTCCTTCTTGATCCAGCCGGCGTCGATGACGACGTTGAGGTTGTCCTTGGTGATCGCGACGGGGGTCAGGAACAGCGACTTGACGGTGTTGCCGCCAGGCGTGGTGAAGTCCTTGGCGCCGGCAATGTCGCCGGTCTTCTTGCCATCGGCAAGCTGCGAGGCGATCTCGGCGGCGTTCTTGCCGAGTTCGCGCGCGTCCTTCCACACCGACACCGTCTGCGTGCCGAGCGCGATGCGGTTCAGAGCGGCATGGTCGCCGTCCTGGCCCGAGACCGGAACCGTTCCGGCAAGGCCCTGCGCCGTCAGCGCGGCGACAACGCCGCCGGCTGTGCCGTCATTGGCCGCAACCACGGCATCGACCTTGTTGTCATTGGCGGTCAGGAACTGTTCCATGTTCTTCTGGGCATTGGCCGGCAGCCAGCCATCGGTATAGGCCTCGCCGACATTCTTGATCTTGCCCGAGTCGATGGCCTCCTTGAGCACTTCCATCGAGCCCGAGAACAGGAAATCGGCATTCGGATCCGAGCCAGAGCCCTTGATGAAGACATAGTTGCCCTCGGGCTTCGCCTTGAACACTTCGCGGGCCTGCATGCGGCCGACTTCCTTGTTGTCGAAGGTCAGGTAGAAGACGTCCTTGTTCTCGATCAGGCGGTCATAGCCGACGACCGGAATGCCTTCGTCCAGCGCCTTCTGCACCGCCGGGCCGATGGCCGAGGCGTCCTGCGCCAGGATGATCAGCGAGTTGGCGCCCTGCGAGATCAGGCTTTCGACGTCGGTCAGCTGCTTGCCGGGATTGGACTGCGCGTCGGCGGAAATGTACTTGTCGCCGGCAGCCTCGATCGCCGTTTTCATCGCCGCCTCGTCGGTCTTCCAGCGCTCTTCCTGGAAGTTCGACCACGACACGCCGATGACCTTGTCCTTCGCCTGCGCGACCGAGACCAGCGCCAGCGACATGGCGACGCCCGCCAGCATGGCGGCTGCAAATTTGTTCATTATAACCCTCCCTGCGCCGCGCACGGCGCGACAAAACCGGCCCGAAGGCCTGCACACAGAGGCTCCATTTTTTCGAGCCTCGAAAAAATACTGGTTCAATGATAAGGCACTGTCAACATCGATTATGATGGATTCTGATGGCGTTGCCGAATTTTTTCGAGCTCCGCAATAAACAATGACAGGGCTGCCGGCGTCTGCCAATATTTGGCTGGTGCCGTCGAACGCCTTCACTATCATGAGGCGCGAGGAGGCCGGGAGGAAAACAAATGTCGGTTGGGATCCGCCACGACGATCTGCGCCGTCGCAACCGTGCGATGGTGATTTCGGCCGTGCGCCGGGCCGGCCAGCCGTCGCGGACCGAGATTGCGGCGACCACCGGCCTCAGCCATTCGACGATATCGGCAATCTCGTCTGATCTAATTCAAGAAGGCATCCTGATTGAAGGCAAGCCTGGCGAGACCGGCTCGCTGAAACGCGGCCGGCCGCAGGTCGGCCTTGGCCTCAACCCGGAAGCGGCGGCGGTCATGACCGTGGTGCTGTCGCTGAACTTCCTCTCCGTCACCGTCATCGACTATGCCGGCCAGGTGGTCGCGGAAGAACAGCGCCGGCTCGACACGCTGACCATGCCGCGCGACGAGCTGATCGGCGAATGCGTAGCAATCGTCGGGCGGCGTCTCGCGGACCCGGACCTCGATGTCCAGAGCATCGCCCGCATTGCCATGGGCATCCAGGGCATCACCGATTCGCAGGCGCGGGCCATGCTGTGGTCGCCAATCACGCCACTGACCGACATTGCCTTCGCCGACATGTTGGAAGCGGAATTCGGCATTCCTGCCACCATGGAGAACGACTGCAATATGATGGCGGTGGCCCTGCAATGGCGCCAGCCCGAGCGCTACCGCGACAATTTCATCGCGATCCTCTTGTCGCACGGCATCGGCATGGGGCTGGTGCTGAAAGGCGAACTGTTCACCGGCACCCATTCCTCGGGCGGCGAGTTCGGCCACATGATCCACCGTCCGGGCGGCGCGCTCTGCCGCTGCGGGCGGCGCGGCTGCGTCGAGGCCTATGCCGGAAACTACGCCATCTGGCGCAGCGCCAAAATGATGAGCGAAGATGCCGAGCCGGTCGATATCGGCGACGCTGATATGCGCGCACTCGCCGCGCGCGCCCGCGAAACCGATGGCCCGGAGCGCGAAGCCTATCGCAAGGCCGGTGAGGCGCTCGGCTTCGGCCTCGGCAGCCTGTTTGCGCTGATCGACCCGGCGCCTGTCGCCATGGTTGGCGTCAGCGCCGCCGCCTTCGACCTGATCGAGCCGGCATTGCGCGAAGCGATCGCCCAGACCGCCGGCGGCCAGCACTCGAAGTCGATCTCCTTCGACACCGAGCCCAACGAGCTGCCGCTGATCCGCGAAGGCTGTGCCATGCGCGCGCTCGGCTTCGTCGATCAGGAGATTTTCGCGCCGGGCATTCAGGCCAAATCCGGCAAGCATGTCGCCTGAATGGCCGGCAACGGCGCGACGCGCAGCATCCTAGTCTTCCCTGATCGCGTAGCCGGCGCCGCGAATGGTACGGATGACATCCGGCATGCGGCCGTTGTTGACCGCTTTGCGTAAGCGCCCGACATGGACGTCGACGGTTCGCTCGTCGATGTAGATCGTCTCGCCCCAGACATTGTCGAGCAGCTGGCTGCGCGAGAACACGCGGCCGGGATGGCGCATCATGAATTCGAGCAGCCGGAACTCGGTCGGTCCGAGCCTGATCTCGCTCTTCTTGCGGTAGACACGGTGCGACTCGCGGTCGAGCACGATGTCGCCGACCTTGAGCACGCTGGACAGCACTTCCGGCTTGGCCCGGCGCAGCAGCGCCTTCACGCGCGCCATGAACTCCGGCGTCGAGAATGGCTTGACCAGATAGTCGTCGGCACCGGTGGACAGGCCGCGCACGCGATCGCTTTCCTCACCGCGCGCGGTCAGCATGATGATCGGCAGCCGCTCGGTTTCGGGCCGCACTCTAAGCCGCCGGCAGAGCTCGATGCCGGAAACAGCGGGCACCATCCAGTCGAGCACCAGGAGATCGGGCACGTTTTCCTGCAGGCGGATCTCGGCCTCGTCGCCGCGTGTCACCACCTCGACGTGATAGCCTTCGGATTCGAGGTTGTAGCGGAGGAGCACGCCTAGCGGCTCCTCGTCCTCCACGACCATGATGCGTGGCGCGATCATAGGCAGTTCACCCTCATCAGGCCGGCGTGGCCATCGCCGTCTCGTCCTGCTTCGGACGATTGGCGGGCAATTGCTGGCCGGTCAGCACATAATACGCATTTTCGGCGATGTTGGTGACATGATCGCCGATGCGCTCAAGATTCTTGGCGCAGAACAAGAGATGCGTGCAGGCGGTGATGTTGCGAGGGTCTTCCATCATGTAGGTCAAGAGCTCACGAAACACGGACGTGTATTTGACGTCGATGCGCTCGTCGTCATTCCTGAGTTTTGCAAGAGCTGCCGCATCGGTGGCGGCATATTCCTCGACGACGCCTTGCACCTGGATCAGCACCAGCTGCGCCATGGCATCGATGGAGTGCGAGAGGTCGCGCGGCGTGACGCTCAAGCCCACGGTGCCGACGCGTTTGGCGATGTTCTTGGCGAGATCGCCGATGCGCTCGAGGTCGCCGGCCATGCGGATCGAGCCGACCACGGCGCGCAGATCGTTGGCCATCGGCTGGCGCTTGGCGATCAGCGTGATGGCGCGGTCGTCCAGTTCGCGCTGGCGCGCATCCATGATGGCGTCGTCGGAAACGACACGCTGTGCCAGCGCATTGTCCGAATTGAGCAGCGCCCTGGTCGAGCCGCTGACCATCGAGCCTGCCAGATCGCCCATGTCGCGGATCAGCTTGCTGATCTGCCCGAGCTCTTCATCGAAGGAGGCGACGGTATGTTCACCCATGATCTTGGTCCTCGTGCCTGAAAATTCACCCGCCGGACGGCTCAGCCGAAGCGGCCGGTAATGTAGTCCTGGGTGCGCTTGTCGTCGGGGTTGGTGAACATCTTGTCGGTGGCGCCCTCCTCGACGAGATAGCCGAGATGGAACATCGCCGTGCGCTGCGACACGCGCGCCGCCTGCTGCATCGAGTGGGTGACGATGACGATCGTGTAGTTCTGGCGCAGTTCGTCGATCAGCTCCTCGACACGGGCGGTGGCGATCGGATCAAGCGCCGAGCAGGGCTCATCCATCAGGATCACTTCCGGCGACACGGCGATGGCGCGCGCGATGCACAGGCGCTGCTGCTGGCCGCCGGACAGGCCGGTGCCGGGCTCCTGCAGGCGGTCCTTGACCTCGTTCCAGATCGCCGCCTTCTTCAGGCTCTGCTCGACGATCTGGTCCATGTCGGACTTGCGCTTGGCCAGCCCATGGATGCGCGGGCCGTAGGCGACGTTCTCGTAGATCGACTTCGGGAACGGATTGGGTTTCTGGAACACCATGCCGACGCGTGCGCGCAGTTCGACGACATCGATGTTCTTGTCGTAGATGTCGTCTTCATCGAGCGTGATCTTGCCGGTCACCCGCGCCGAATCGATGGTGTCGTTCATGCGGTTGAGGCAGCGCAGGAAGGTCGACTTGCCGCAGCCGGACGGGCCGATCAGCGCCGTCACCTGGTTCTGGCGGACGTCGAGATTGACGTCGAACAACGCCTGCTTCTCGCCGTAGAAGACGCCGACCTTGTCGCCGCGCATCTTGATGACTTCGTTCGACTTGGCGTTCATTTTGTCGCCCACTGCATTTTCAAGGGACTGTTCGGTCATGATGTTCATACCAAATTGCCTTTTTTCTACCAGCGCCGCTCGAACCGGCGCCGAAGCACGATCGCGGTGATGTTCATGGCCATGAGGAAGACGAGCAGGATGATGATGGCGCCGGACATGCGCTCGACAAAAGCGCGCTCAGCCTCGTTTGCCCACATATAGATCTGCACCGGCAGCGCGGTCGCCGGATCGAAAGGCGTCGTCGGATAATCGGCGACGAAAGCGACCATGCCGATCAAGAGCAGCGGTGCTGTCTCGCCGAGCGCACGCGCCAGGCCGATGATGGTGCCGGTAAGGATGCCCGGAGCGGCAAGCGGCAGGATGTGGTGGAACACCATCTGCATCTTGGAGGCGCCGAGGCCGAGCGCCGCCGAGCGGATCGACGGCGGCACCGCGGCAAGGGCGGCGCGCGTGGCGATGATGATGGTCGGCAGCGTCATCAGCGTCAGCACCAGGCCGCCGACGAAGGAAGCCGAGCGCGGCATGCCGAGGAAGTTGATGAACACGGCAAGGCCGAGCAGGCCGAAGACGATCGACGGCACCGCCGCGAGATTGTTGATGTTGACCTCGATCAGGTCGGTGAAGCGGTTCTTCTTGGCGAATTCCTCGAGATAGATCGAGGCGGCGACGCCGATCGGCAGCGCCAGCAACAGCACGATCACCATCATGTAGAACGAGCCGATGATCGCCACGCCCATGCCCGACGTTTCGGGCCGGCTGGAGGCGCCATAGGTGAACAGGCCGGTGTTGAAATGCTCGGCCATCACGCCGTCGGCTTTAAGCTTGTTCATCCAGTCGATCTGCTGGTTGGACACCTTGCGGCGCGCTTCATCGACGCCGAGGTCGATCTGACCCTTGAAGGCCGAGTCGAGGTTCGCGGCAGCCAGGATGTCGACGTCACGCGTCCTGCCGATCACCGACGGATCGGCGGAGACGATGTCGCGCAGCTGGACGCGGGCGCCTTCCGACAGGAAGCCCTTGAGCTTCAGCATCATCGGCTTGTTGGCCGGATCGATGCCGAGCTTGGCCACCAGCGCGTTTTCGGCGAGCTTGGGATAGTTCGCCTTGATCAGCACGGTAGGGTCGGTGGCGCGCTTGCCGGAGGGATCGATCACCTTCTCGTCGAAGGTCACCGGCAGCGTCACGGTCGTCTGCCAGAAGGCGGTGTAGCCTTTCGAGACGATGGTGATCAGCATGATGGCCAGGAACGCCAGGCCCACCGAGATCGCAATCACGCCATAGATGCGGAACCGGCGTTCGGCGGCATAGCGCGCCTTCAGCCCGATGTCGCGGCGCGGACGCGCGACGGCACCCGCCATCGTGTCCAGGGGGATGTCGGTCATTCGTACTGCTCCCGGTACTTGCGCACGATGTAGAGGGCGACGATGTTCATCACCAGCGTCAGCGCGAACAGCGTCAGGCCGAGCGCGAAGGCGACCAGCGTCTGCGGTGAGTTGAACTCGAGATCGCCGGTCAGCTGGTTGACAATCTTGACGGTGATGGTCGTCATCGCCTCGAACGGATTGGCCGTCAGATTGGCGGCGACGCCCGCCGCCAGCACGACGATCATCGTCTCGCCGATGGCGCGCGACGCCGTCAACAGGATGGCGCCGACGATGCCGGGCAGTGCCGCCGGCAGGATCACCCGCTTGATCGTCTCGGAGCGCGTGGCACCGAGGCCGAGCGAGCCGTCACGCATTGCGCGCGGCACCGCGGTGATGATGTCGTCGGACAAAGAGGACACGACCGGGATCAGCATGACGCCCATCACCAGGCCGGCGGTGAAGATGCTCTGGCCCTGGATGAAGGGAGAGCCGCCGGTGAGGGCTGCCGAGAGGTCGCGCAGGAACGGTCCGAGCGTGACCACGGCGAAGATGCCGTAGACGATGGTCGGGATGCCGGCCAGCAGTTCAAGCGCGGGCTTGACCACCGACCGGACGCTGCGCGAGGCGTATTCGGACATGTAGACCGCCGACATCAGCCCGACCGGCACTGCGACCAGAAGCGCAACGGCGGCGATGTAGAGCGTGCCGGCCAGTAGCGGGATCAGGCCGAACTGACCCTGGCTGCCGCCGGAACCGGCGGCGGCGAAACGCGGATCCCACACCGTTCCGAAGAAGAAGCTCATCGGCGACACGCTCTCGAAGAAGGTGATGGTCTGGAACAGCATCGACAGCACGATGCCGACCGTGGTCAGGATGGCGATGGTCGAGGCCGCAAGCAGCCCCCACAGCATCAGCTTCTCGACGTTGTTGCGCGCCCTGGCGCGCGGCGCGATCTGCCTCAGCGCATAGAAGGCGCCGGCGACCGACAGCGCGAAGGTCAGCACGGCGCTGAACAGGCCGAGCCGGTCCTGGACCTGGTTCGCCTCGACCGCGATCGGAATCATATAGTCCTGGGTGTCGCTGGCCAGTGCCACGCCCTTGGCGGCGAGCAGCGGCTGCAATTCGGCGAAAGTAGCGGGAAGTGCGGTATCGCCATCGAGCCGGCGCAGGCCCTTGGCCAGGCTCTTCACCAGGCTGGCGTCGAGCGCTTCGCTGGCCACCTTTGTGTCGGCGGTGCGCTCGGGCAAAGCGGCATGGATATGCCGGTCGAGATAGAAGGAAGAGCCGATATCCCAGACGGCGAGCAAAAGGACGGCAGGCAGGACCGCGATCAGAAAGGCCCACCAGCCATGATAATGCGCGCGCGAATGCGGCTTGACCTTGCCGGTATCCTGCGCCGCGGCGCGCTGGCGGCCGATCACAAAAGCGACCACGCCTATGGCAATGACTATGGCGAGTACGAGCAAGGACGACATCACCCACCCCAGGGAAAATTCAGATCGCCGCCGCCGTTGCGGCAAGCGGCGAAATCAGGGCGCGGATTTGGTCCGCGCCCTGATCCGGTCGGTTGATTACATTGTCTTTCCGGCGGCGAAGGCGTCGCGCTGGCCCTGACGTTCGGCGTCGGGAGCGGAAACCAGGCCGTACTGGGCGAGCGGGCTTTCCGGGCCGATCATCTGGTCATCAAGGAAGAACTCGACATATTCCTTGAGGCCGGGAACGACGCCCAGATGCGCCTTCTTGACGTAGAAGAACAACGGCCGCGACACGGGGTACGTGCCATCGGCGATGGTCTGCGTCGAAGGCACGATGCCTTCCACGGTAGCGACCTTCAGCTTGTCGGCATTGTTCTCGTAGAAGGCGAGGCCGAACACGCCAACGCCGGTCTTGTTGGAGTCGATGCGGGCCAGCGTCTCGGTGTAGTCGCCATCGATGTCGACAGCCTTGCCGTCCTTGCGGATGGCGATGCAGGTCTTGCCGATTTCCTTGTCGTCGGCGATGCCGGCAGCCTTCAAAGCGGCCTTGTCGCAGCCGGCGTCGAGCAGCTTGGTCTCGAACACTTCACGGGTGCCGTGCTTCTCACCCGGGATATAGGCGGCGATATCCCAGTCGGGCAGCTTCGGATTGACCTGGTTCCACTTGGTGTTCGGGTTGTCGACCAGCTTGCCGTCGACCACCAGCTTGGCGGCGAGCGCCTTGTAGATGTCGGCGGGAACCAGCGCCCAGTCCGGACCCTTGATGTCGGTGGCAAAGACGATGCCGTCATAGCCGATGCGGACTTCCTGGACGTCCTTGACGCCGGCGTCGGCGCAGGACTTCAGCTCGTCCTTCTTGATCGGGCGCGAGGAGTTGGCGATGTCGATCGTGTCTTCGCCGACGCCCTTGCAGAACTCCTTGATGCCGGCGCCGCTGCCGCCGGACTCGACCACCGGGGTCTTGAAGTTGGTGAAGGTTTCGCCGAACTGCTCGGCGACGATCTTGGCGTAAGGCAGCACGGTCGACGAACCGGCGACCTGGATCTGGTCACGCGCAGCGGCGACACCGGACGATGCGGCGAACGCTACCGCCACGGCCGATGCCGTAACGAGGAATTTCTTCATGTGGCCTGCTCCTGTTCGGAAGATGGTCTCTTGGCGCCCTCTTCAAACCGGCGCCCGCTGAGGCCAATAGCCTTCGATTATTACAGTCGCATGACAGTTTCGTGTCAGCCCGGTAACGTCGCACAGACGCCTCGTGAGCCGCAGCCTTTAAGCCGGTTTGTGGGGATGGAAGTTGCCGCTGGAATCAGACGCTTGCGCGATTCGTGCTGGCATCAAGTCCCGGCAGATCGCAGGCCGCGATGCCGAGAAAGAAAAACCGGACGGGAGCGCGTTGCCCGTGGCCAGAGCGAATTTTGGCCGAGCCATCGCCAAAAACAGGTCCGTTGGGGTAGATTCGACGCTGTTTCTTGTCGGCGGTCGCTTGCTCCCGCCCGTAACTGAATGAGCGGTTTCGTTGCGACCATTGTCCTGACTGGGCGCCAGCTTTGATATGGTGCGATCGCACCATAGCCTTGGCTGTTGCGGCGCGGCCGAATCCCGGCCGGCGCCGCAGGTTGCTATCCAGCGTCTCGTTGGGCTTCGCCTGATATGCCGACCCAGCGCTCGACCTTTTCGAGCAGCGCCCTGGGGCTGATCGGCTTGGGCAGATAGTCGTCCATGCCGGCTTCCAGGCAGCGCTCACGGTCGCCCTTCAAGGCATGCGCGGTGACGCCGACGATCGGGATATGCATACCCGTATGTTCTTCCAGCCGGCGAATTGCGGCGGTGGCCTCGAGCCCGTTCATCTCCGGCATCGAGACGTCCATCAGGATCATGCGCGGATTAAGCCGGCCGAAGGCATCAAGCGCCTTGCGGCCGTTGCCGACGATTTCGAAACTGTAGCCGGTTTCGCCGATTATCTGGGTGAACACCATCTGGTTCACTTCATTGTCCTCCGCAACGAGGATGTCGAGCCGACGTTCATCCCCGGCGGCCCGGGCGCGGGCACGAACCGGCGGCGGTTGCAGCAGGGCGCGTTCCGAGGCAGCGAGCGGCGGCTTTGCCGGCGACGGTTCGTTCCTGCCGCCGCCGGAACCGCTGCTTGCCGCCGGCAGCACACGGCCGTCTGTGATATTGTGATGGTGCCGCTGGATGGTGGCGACCAGCGTTTCCAGAAGCACCGAGGAACGCGCCGGCTTGATTAGCTGGGCGTCGATGCCGAGATCGCGATAGCTGGTGTTGGCGAGCGACTGGTCGACCGAAGTCAGCATGATGATCGGCGTGTCGGCCAGCCCTGCGGTGCTGCGCACGACGCGCGCCATCTCGGCGCCGCTCATCCCCGGCATCTGATAATCGAGCACGACGCAATCGACCGGCACGCCGTAGGCAGCCGCGGCGACCAGCACCTTGAGCCCTTCGGGTCCGCTTTCGGCGGCGCAGGAATCGAAGGTCCATGACGCCATCTGCTCGCTCAGGATCGATCGGTTGACGGCATTGTCGTCGACGATCAGCACCCGTGAGCCGGTCACGTCGACCGGCATGATCCGCCGTCCGGTCTGTTCCTCGGCCCTGGGCAATGTCACGGTGAACCAGAAGGTCGAGCCCTTGCCTTCGGCGCTCTCGACACCGATCTCGCCGCCCATCAACTCGACCAGCCGCGAGGTGATGGCGAGCCCGAGCCCCGTGCCTTCGTGGCGTCTGGTCGACGAGGTGTCGGCCTGACTGAATTTTTCGAAGACGAGCTTCAGTTTCTGCTGCGGAATGCCGATGCCGGTGTCGGTGACCGAAACGGTAAGCTTTGTCCCCGTCGGCCCCCTTTGTCCGGTCACGTCGACCAGCACGTGGCCTTCGTCGGTAAACTTCACCGCGTTGCCGACCAGATTGGTGACGATCTGCCTCATGCGACCGACATCGCCGACGAACAGGCTTTCCAGGCCCGGCTCGACGCGCACGATGAGCTCGAGGTCCTTCTCCTTGGCGCGCGTCGATATCAGCGTCGCCACATCCTCGATCGCTTCGGGCAGGTTGAAGGGCGCAGGGTCGAGCACCAGCTGTCCGGCATCGATCTTGGAGAAGTCCAGTATGTCGTTGATGATGGTCAAGAGCGCGTTACCCGATTTGACGATGATGTCGGTGAACGTCTTCTGCTTGGGATCGAGGTCGGATTTGGCCAGCAACTCGGCCATGCCGAGTACGCCGTTCATCGGCGTGCGGATCTCGTGGCTCATATTGGCCAGGAATTCCGACTTGGCGCGGTCGGCCAGTACGGCGCGCTGGCGCGCCTCGCGCAGTTCGGCCTCGCGCAGCTTCAGTTCGGTGATGTCGGTGGTCGACCCAATCAGATAGAGCGAACCATCGGACGCGATCATCGCGCCCTTGCGGGCGAACTGGTGGCGCACGCTGCCGTCGGCAAGCGTCACCGTTTCCTCGATCTCCTGTGTATCGCCTGTGCGCAGCACGGCGAGATCGCTGTTGACGAAGGCTTCGCCGTCCTCGCCGAAAATCTCGATGTCCGTCTTGCCGATCGCGTCTTCCCTGCGGAGGCCGGTGAGGTCGCACCAGCCCTTGTTGACGTAGAACTGCCTGAGGTCGGAGCGCTTGGCGTAGATCGACACCGGCACGTTGTCGATGAGATTGCGGAACACCTCGTTCTCGCGCATGCTCTCTTCCAACGCCTGCTCGCGCGCCTTGACGTCGGTGATGTCGGTGCTGGACCCGACCAGGTGCACCGACCCATCGAGCGCCACCAGCCGGCTCTTGCGCGTCATCAATTGCCGCACCGTGCCGTCGCGATGGGTAACGGGCTCCTCGATCTCGCGGCCGCGGCCGGTGACGACGACCTGGGTGTCGTCATGGGTGTAGGTTTCGGCGTCGTCTATGCCGAAAAGCTGGAGATCGGTTCGGCCGATGACCTCCTCCTTGGGGATGCCGGTCAGCGCGCACCAGGCCTTGTTGACGAATTCCATGCTCAGATCCTGCGCCTTGATGAAGGCGGCGACCGGCAGTTCGTCCATGACGTGGCGGAACAGGTCGATCTGGCGCATGCTTTCCTGCAGCGCCTTTTCGCGGCTCTTGATCTCCGAGATGTCGACGCGCACGCCGATGAAGGTGCCGTCCTCGGTGCGCATATCGTAGACCTGATACCAGCGGCCGTCGGGATTGCTCCGTTCGTAGGAGGAGTTCGGCAGGCGGTAGCGGGCGAGAATGGCATCCAGCCAGATGTCTCGATCGCCGTCATAGAGCTTGTCGGTCTCCGGATCGCCACTGAAGCGGAAATATCCCACGGAATGTCCAAGTTCCAACGCCTCGCGGAAGGTGCGGCCGGGCTGCCATGCCGGTTTCAGCGCCGGCAGCGTGTCCTGCAGCTTGCGATTGGCAAAGATGAACTTGTCGTCGCGGTCATAGATGATGACGGCCGCCGGCAGCGACTCCAGCACCGTGGCGAGGTTCTTGCGCGCGTCCTCGGCCTCGGTCTCGCGGCGCTTCATGTCGGAAATGTCGAACAGGAAACCGGCGACATAGTTGCGGCCACTGGGCATGCCGACGCGGTTCTTGCGCACGATGCGCGAGCGGCTGGCGCCCTCGGCGTCGAAAGTCTCCTCGACCTCGTAGGGCGTGCCGGTCGCCAGCACGGCGCGTTCGCTGTCTTCGAATTGCGCGGCGTCCTTTTGCTTGAGGAAGTCGCCGCCGGGCCTGCCCAGCATCGCTTGCGGGCTCTGTCCGAACAGTGCCGAAAACGCCTCATTGACGAAGACGAAACGCAGATTGTCGTCCTTTACGAAGATCGGGTCCTTGACGCCGTTGATCACCGCCTCGGCCAGCCGCGATTTCTCCAGCGCTTGGGCGAGTTCAGCCTCGCGATCCTTCATGTTGGTGACGTCGACATAGGAGATCAGCCTTTTGCCGCCGGCGAGCGGCGCCAGCGAGGCAATCAGCGTACGGCCGTCATTGCGTGGCAGTTGCCTGGAGCCCACCAGGCCGGCCGAGATTTCTGCTTCGCGCTCGGCGATGTGGTCCTGCCATTCCGCATCGTCAGCACCGTACGGGTCCATATCGCGGCTGGCCTGCATCAGTTCGCGGAAGCCGCAGCCGATGCCGGCGCGCCGGGGATCGATTTCCCAGAAATCATAGAAGGCGCGGTTGATCACCTCCGCGCGCATGTCGGCATCGAGGACGAGCACGCCGATCGGCATCTGGTCGACCATCGTGCGAAGATTGGCGAAGGTCTCGGTGATCTTGGCGTTGGCACTCTCGATCTCGGCGTCGCGACGCTTGAGCTCGGAGACGTCGTAGTAGGTCAACAGCCGCTTGCCGCCGGACAACGCCGTCACGGAGAACATCATCGTCCTGCCATTGGCATGGAGAAATTCGCGTGGCGCAACCGAGCCGGCGCTGATCTCCTCGATGCGGGTGGCGAGGTAGTGCTGCCACTGCTGTCCATCGAGATCGCCGTAGATGCCGTTGCGGCGGTTGAGTTCCATCAACAGGCTGAACGGCGCGCCGACCGTGACGGCGCCGTCGGGGATCCTGGAGAGCTCGCGATAGGCCTTGTTGACGATGAGCGTGTCGAACTTCGCGTCAAGCACCACGACGCCCATATGCATGGCATCCATTGTCCGCTCGAGATCGGCGAGGTGCTGCGTAGCCTCGCCGGCCGGCGGATCGCTCTCGTCCTGCCGCAGTTCGTCCAGCGCACCGGCCAGTGCCGTGACGTTGCGGCCGATGCCGCGATAGCCGATGAATTCGCCTTCGCCGTCGAACCGCGGGGAACCGGTGATCGAAACCCAGCGGCAGCCGGGACGGCCGCCCTTCAACTCATAAACAAAGTCGCGAAACGGCCGATGCGCCTGCAGATCCTCCAGATGCGCGGCGGCGTGTCGATTGCCGTGCACCATCTGCTTGAGGAAATCGAAGCGGAAACGGCCAAGAATGCTGGCGGGATCGATGCCGGTGGCGGCCTGGTAGTTCTCCGAAAGCCAGGAAAAGCGCAGCTCGGCGTCGGTCTCCCAGACCCAGTCGGCGCCGGCCCCGACCAGTTCGCGCAGCGCTTCGGGCGAACCCCCGACGGACGTATCCTCGCCGTTCACCACCCCTTTTAGGGAACCGCGTCCGCCACGTGTTCCAACAGTCCCGTCAGCCATCCCGTTCCCACCCCGAAAGCCAAGGCCGAACCCCCTCAGCGGTTCGCCGGCGGAATGTGCCCGAGAAGCATTAATGATCCGCTAACCATAACCAATCCAGACTGCGGCCAGAGCCACATTGCCCTGCGGTATTCCGCCGGTTGTCGGCGGAACCCCGGCCGGGCTATAAGTCAGCGGGGGTGTTGCTGATGACCGGTTGGATCGTGCCTTGTTTCCTGTGCCTGGCGCTGCTTGCGGGCAGCGGCTGCGCACGCAGCTATGACGGCACGGTGGTGATCCCGAAGCCGCTCGATATCAGGCGGGTCTGGGATCGCGATCCGTCGCAGACTGAGGCCAGCCAGATGCAGGCGGCAGCCGGTGTGTTTCCGACGCCACCGCCGCAGGAACCCTACCGGCCCGCGGCACGCAGGCACACGACACAAATAGCTGCGCCAAGGCGGCACGTCAGGTCCAGGCCGCCCAGCATGGCTTCCGAACCGGCCAATCCGCTCACCTGCAAGAATGTCAGCGAACCCGGCAAACGCTACAGGATGGTTTGCGAATAGCTGGTACTAGAGCAATTCCAGGAAAAGTGTGAAACGGTTTTCCGTCCGGAATTGCGTAAAACAAAGACATAGAGCGGTTCGCCGTTTCGGTGAAACGGTGAAACGCTCTAGGCGCAGGTTACTCCGCCGGGAAGAAAGCCGGCCCGACCACCCTGACCGGCCGCGAGCCGGCCAATGGCTCGACCGACTGTCGCTGGGCGGCGCCCCTGGCCTCTGCAGCGTCTGCGCCAGGCTGGAGAAGTTGCGCCACGGTGCCAAGATCCGGCTTCGCTGACGGCAAAGGAATGATCGCGTTGGCCATATTGGCTGGCGTCACCGTGCGCGCTCTCAGCTCGGCAACGCGCCGGTGATAGCGCTTGAGGTCGCAGGCCCTGAAGTTCGCATCATTGCGATATTTGAAGGCCGTCGGCAGGTCCTTGTAGGATGTGCGCGTATCGAGCGCGACCATCTCTTCGGTTTCAAGGCTTGGGTCACTGAGCGTGTATAGGTCGACGCCGGCATCGTCGCAGATGTAGCGGCACTGATCGACCATCTCCTTGGCATCGCCGCCTTGCACGAACTGCGATTTCGGCGCCGGGAAGAAATAGCCGTCCGAGAGACGAACGCAAAACAGCATCGAATTGCTGCCGATCATGGCGCCAGCCGGACGCTGTCTTTGTTGCCCGGCGGCGGGCGTGCAGCCGAGCGCGACGAGCCTGGCCTGCAGTCCGGACGCATCCCGGCGCGAAATCGCGGCGCCGGCGATCTGGCGTTGCACCTGTGTGCGGCTTTTGGCGAGGTCGGCGCAAGCATTGAAGAAGCCCCCCACCGCACTTTGCGCCGTGCACCGGCGTTGCCTCTCCAGCCCCTGGATCGCCGCAAGCTGGCGACGTAGCTGCGCAAGCTCGGAGCTGATCCCGCCGCTGCGGCCGGACGGTGCCAGCTGGCTCCTGAGCGCGGCGCATGGATCGGCAAGGGAAGCCGAAATGCCGAGGACGCTTGCCGCTACCGACACCAGTGCAAAGGTCACGACAAGCCACAAACGCATCATCGGCGACACCTGGTTCCTTGTACCCCTGTGGAGCCGATCGCCGCTCCAGCCGATTGAGCCTCAATGCGGGAGGTAAGTCTAATTCAAGAGACGCCAGCAACCGCCAGGTATTTTATGCCGAGTGTATTATGCCGGTTCCTGTAAATTCGCTATTACACTTTTGTTTCAAGATGAGACGAAGCCAGGCTCGGGCGAGCCAGGCCGCCCGCAATCATCGATCCCGCGTTATCGGGCCCTTGCGGATGAAACCTTTCTCCGGTGTCTCGCGTTGTGTCGGGCAAAGGAGACGAAGATGTCTATTCACTTCACTGTCTCTGGCCTGACCAGGAACCTGTTCCACTCGCTGGGGCTGGACCATGAGCGGGCGCCGAGAGCGCTCGATCCCGAACAGAGCCTGTTGCTGGAATGCTATCTGGCCGGACAGATTCCGGAATCCGCCTGGGCCGACTACGTCTTCGAGACGCCGGAACTGCAGCGGCATGTCGATATCAGACGCCTGCACAACTGATCAGAGCAACTTCAGGAAAAGTGTGAGTCGTTTTTCCGGGAAAAGCGCGTAGCGCTTTCCCCTGGGAATTGCGTCAAGACAACGAGAGAGGGGGTCGCCGTTTCTGTGAAAACGGTGAAACGCTCGCCCGCTCGCCTACTGCTTGGGCGAAGCGAATTGCACGGTGAAGACATTGCCCGCGACGCCTTGCGCCAGCGTCGGCGAGAAGCTCAACGGCAGGCACTTTTGCAGGGCAGTGGTTGCGGCGTCGACGAACGACTTCCTGGTATCCGCATCGCCATCGACCTTGATCCTGATGTCAGACTTTACGGCATGAGACGGGCCTGATGGCGCATCGGCGAAAAGCAAAAGGCCGGCATTGCGCCGACCTTTCCCTTCACCCTTGCGCCAGTACATCCGTGGTCGCGCGGTGCCTTCAATAGACAGCGTTCTGGTTAATGAATCCTTAGCTTTACGCGCTGGCCTGCGACTTCACATAGGCGATGTAGCCGCGCACGTCGCCGGCCGGCTCGGCATAGGCCTTGCCGAGTTTCTTCTCCATCGCCGCGACATACTCCTTGGCCCATTTTGGCAGCGCATAGTCGATGACGGCCAGGAACTCCAGCGTCGATGCCAGGCGTATGTCGGCGATCGACGGGTGCTTGCCGCCGATGAACGGCTTGCCGTCCCTGAAGAAGGAGTGAAACACCTCCAGCGGCTCGGCAATCGCCGCCATGGCGGCCTTCTGCGCCTCGGACTTCTTCTCCGGATGAGCGTCGCTATGGCCGACCTCGCCGGCATAGTGCGGGAAACCCAGCGCCGGATAGGTGGCGCGCGCCACATAGGGGTAGAGCGTGCCGATCAGGTAGAACATGGCGCTGTCGACCATCGCCCGCTTGGCCGGTGCCTTGGGATAGAATTTCTCCAGCCCGTGCTTGTTGGCGAGATACTGCATGATGGCACAGCTCTCCCACAGCACGCCGCGCGGCAGCCCCTTGTCCTCGATCATCGGCGTCAGATGCGCCGGATTGCGCGCCATATATTCCGGCGACCGCGTGTGGCCCCAGGCGTCGGTCTCGGCGGCGTCGAACCCGGCTGCACGGGCAAACACCCGGACGGTCATGTTGTTGACGCTCGGCTTCAGCATCGAGAGCTTCAGCGCCGGTTTTTTCGCCGCCTTGACCTTCGGCGCGGATTTCTTGGCAGCCGGCTTTGTCGCGGCTTTCGCGGCCGGCTTCGCGGCTGCCTTAGGCGCGGCCTTTACGGCCGCCTTTGCGGCCGGCTTCGCTGCCGCTTTTGCTGCTGGCTTGGCCGCTGGTTTGCCAGCGCTCTTAACTGTCTTTGCCATTATGGTCCTCCCCTTTTTCTGGCCGTCAGTATGGATTCTTCGGCGTCCGGTCGTCCGACAAGGTCGCGCGCGACCGTTCGACCAGCGTCTGGATCGCGTCGGCAAGGTGCACTTCGGCGATGTTGTAGTCGCCGCGCGCAACGCGCAGCTTGTGCGCCTGCATCAGCACATCGGCGTGGGTGAAGCCGGCCGGCGGCTCAAAGCGATAGGACGCCAGCTCGATCAAGAGGCCGAGCGGATCCTCGAAATAGATCGAATCCATGAAGCCGCGATCCTTGACGCCGCTGTGCTTGATGGCGCGCTCGTCGAGCCGGGCGACCGCCTGCAGGAAGGTCACGCGCGACACCGAGAACGCAATATGATGGACGCAGCCCGGTTCGGTGGGCGTGCGCCGCTTGACCGGCGTGCGGCTCTCGTCGGTGAAGACGGTGATCAGCCTGCCGTCGCCGGGATCGAAATAAAGATGGCTTTCGCTTGGCTTGTCGAGGTTGGGCTGCTCGAAAATGAACGGCATGCCGAGCACGCCTTCCCAGAAATCGATCGAGGTCCGGCGGCCGGCGCCGACGAGCGTGATGTGATGGACGCCCTGCGACTGCAATTTCTGCATCGGTGTCCTCCTCCCCGACCCTCGCCTATGTTCTCCGGCGTCTTGCGCGCCGCAAAGAGCCCTTTGGCTAGGCTTCGTACAATGATGCTAGTGCAATTGGCAGCGCCGCGCCAGAAGCTCGCGGAGACTGCCGGCGCTGGATGGTGAAAGAGGCTTAAGGTTGCATGACCTGAGGCTACGCAACGGCTCTGAGTTCGGCCTCCGCCAGCGTGCCCAGGCCCGCGCATTCGGCGCATGCCATGGTCTGCCCGGGACAGCCGGCCCGATGCGTACCTTGCGGGCAGCAATGCCCTTTCGACTCACGCCATTTCAAGCAATCGAAAACCTGCCCGCTGCCGTGACAGCACGGGCATATCATTTTTGCCGAATTCATGCCTGCTATGCCAAACCAAATCCGCGTTGCCGCAGATGCTATCCCCGCACCGCAAGTAACAGAGATCGCTACGTGTTCAAGCGTCGCGGCCTGACTTAAATTGGGTGTATTCGGGTGCGCGGACTTGCCGAATTTCGCTGATGCCGCCGACCCTCGCGGTCACACGCGATCCGCGCGGCTGCTGCCCGAAATTTTCGATGATGCGGAAGGAAAGTCGTTGTTTGGTACGCCCAAGGGGAATCGAACCCCTGTTCCCGCCGTGAGAGGGCGGTGTCCTGACCGCTAGACGATGGGCGCGTTCAAGAACCGGCGATATAGGCTGACGGTTTGGAAAAAGCAACTGGGCTTCGAACCGCCGGACCGCTTCTGTGCAATCTCGGTTTGCGGACTTAGCGTTTCGGCTCGATCAGGTCCCACAGATTGCCGTAGAGATCGGCGAAAACCGCCACGGTGCCGTAAGGCTCATGGCGTGGCGTTTCGTGGAAATCGACGCCGTTTTCCAGCATCGTCGCATGGTCCCTGGCAAAATCATCGGTTTCGAGAAACAAAACCACGCGGCCGCCGGTCTGGTCGCCGACGCGGCTTTTCTGCACATCGTCCAACGCTTCCGCCAGAAGCAGCCGCGGGCCTTGCCCGGCCGACGGCGTCACCGTCACCCAGCGCTTGCCGTCACCGAGATCGATGTCGTCGCAGAGCGCAAAGCCAAGCTTGCCGACATACCAGGCAATCGCCTCGTCATAGTCGGCGACGACGAGCGTGATGGTTCCGATGCCGCGATGTTCGGCAAACCCGGTCATTGTTTCGGCCCGGCTATTTGTTGCGGATGGCGAAGCGGCCGATGATACGGCGCTCGGCGATGTCGTAGACGAAGACGGTGCGGCTGCCGTCGCTGAGCTCGGCGTCGATCGAAATGCGATTGCCCGACAGAGCCTGGCTGATCACCTTGGCTCCGACCGGGAGCACTATGTCGGCCGCGAGCGGCTCGCCGGGCGGAACTGGAATGTCGTTGGCGAGCGGCGGGTTCGCGGGCGGCGCTTTGCGCGATTTGTAGACAATGGCCGCGATCACCACCATAAGGGCCAGCAAAAGCAGGCCGAGATTGATGGCCATGAAACGGATGAGCCTGCCGCGCACCTTTTCGATCTCGGGATCGAGCGGCTTTTCTTCTTCATCGGCAACGGGCCGGGCCATGGCAGAACTTTCCGGAACTTTTTTCGATGAGCGCTCATAGCGAAGAGACCCGACAATTCATAGAGGCCGGCACCGATGCTGCCGGCCAGCGCCTCGACCAGTGGCTGGCGGGCGCCCTCGGGCCTGACATGTCGCGCAGCCGCGTGCAGATGCTGATCAAGCAGGGCGCGGTGTCCATCGACGGCAAGCCGGTCGACGAGACCAAGCGCAAGATGAGTGCTGGCGAGCGCGTATCGGTCGTCATGCCCGAGCCGGAACCGGCCGAACCGCAGGGCGAGGCCATCGCGCTCGACGTGCTTTATGAGGACGACGAGTTGATCGTCATCAACAAGCCGGCCGGCCTCGTCGTCCATCCCGGCGCCGGCAACTGGACCGGCACGCTGGTCAATGCCCTGATCCACCACTGCGGCGACAGTCTCTCAGGCATTGGCGGCGTCAGGCGGCCGGGCATCGTCCATCGGCTGGACAAGGAGACCAGCGGCGTCATGGTGGTGGCCAAGACCGACCGCGCCCACAAGGCGCTGTCGGAGGCCTTTGCCGACCACGGCCGCACCGGCGACCTCGAACGTGCTTATTTGGCGCTGGTCTGGGGAATCCCGTCGCGGCCGGCCGGAACGGTCGATGCGCCGCTTGGCCGTGCCGCCGACCGCGTGCGCCGCGCCGTCGTGCCGGAAGGCCGTGACGATGCCCGCCACGCCGTGACCAATTTCACCGTCAAGGAGCGTTTCGGCGAGGGCCAGCAGGCGTTCGCCACCGCCAGCCTGGTCGAATGCCGGCTGGAAACCGGCCGCACCCACCAGATCCGCGTCCACATGGCCCATATCGGCCATCCCGTCATCGGCGACCCCGATTACGGCCAGGCCTTCCGCACCAAGGCCAACCGGCTGCCCGAGCTGCTGAAGGGTCAGGTCAAGGCATTTTCCAGGCAGGCTTTGCATGCATGGCTCCTTGCATTTCGGCACCCGGCTACCCATTTATCGATGAGGTTCGAGGCGCCGATACCGGGGGACATGGAGGAACTCGTCGGCGGCTTCCGCAAGCTCTGAACCAGCCAGCTAAAACCTGAGCGGCATTGTTCACTTCAGCGTGACACACTGTTTCGTGTTGAACAAATGCCTGTCTTTTCTGGTTTTGTTCCTATATAAATCAGTTGTCGCGGGCGAGCCTTTTGGTGCTCGCGTCACATGCCCGCCGCGTTTCGGGGGCATCACTCCAATAGAGAGGGGGCGCAATCATGGCCCAGTCACTACCCAGTATTGTTTCCGGCGAAGGCGGCCTCAGCCGCTACCTGGAAGAAATCCGCCGCTTTCCCATGCTTCAGCCGCAGGAAGAGTACATGCTCGCCAAGCGCTACGCCGAGCATGAAGACACTTCCGCTGCGCACAAGCTCGTCACCAGCCATCTTCGGCTCGTCGCCAAGATCGCCATGGGCTATCGCGGCTACGGCCTGCCGATCGGCGAAGTGATCTCGGAAGGCAATGTCGGCCTGATGCAGGCCGTCAAGAAATTCGAACCCGAGCGTGGCTTCCGCCTCGCGACCTACGCCATGTGGTGGATCAAGGCCTCGATCCAGGAGTACATCCTGCGCTCGTGGAGCCTGGTCAAGATGGGCACGACCGCCAATCAGAAGCGCCTGTTCTTCAACCTGCGCAAGGTGAAGGGCAAGATCCAGGCGCTGGACGATGGCGACCTCAAGCCCGACCAGATCACCGAGATCGCCACCCGGCTGAACGTGTCGGAAGCTGAAGTCGTGTCGATGAACCGCCGCCTGTCGGGCGACGCGTCGCTGAACGCGCCGATCCGCGCCAGCGAAGGTGAATCCGGCGAATGGCAGGACTGGCTGGTCGATGACCACGAAAGCCAGGAAGACATGCTGATCGAGCAGGACGAGCTGGAAAACCGCCGCGGCATGCTGTCGGGCGCTCTGGCCGTGCTCAACGATCGTGAGCGGCGCATCTTCGAGGCCCGCCGCCTCGCCGAGGAGCCGCTGACGCTGGAAGAACTCTCGTCCGAGTTCGACATCAGCCGCGAGCGCGTGCGCCAGATCGAGGTGCGCGCCTTCGAGAAGGTGCAGGACGCGGTCAAGGCCGCCGCCAAGCGCCAGATGCAGGCGCTGCGCACGATCGAGGCGCAGCCCGCGGCGTAAAGCTGGGTTCGGTTACGAAACAAAAAGCGGCGCCAGGAAACTGGCGCCGCTTTTTTGTGGGTCCGCTGGTGGTTGGCGAAAACCGGGCGACAGCCAATCTCCCTCCTTGAGGGGGAGATGTCCGGCAGGACAGAGGGGGCGTGACGGAACGCCGCCTTTTCGTGCTAGCTACCCCCAACCGAACCAGCTCGATCACACAGCTAAAACCATTAGACGGGTCGGCGGGACAGCACCCCCCTCTGCCCTGCTGCCGGGCATCTCCCCCTCAAGGGGGGAGATTAGCTGTTCACCGACAGCACCCTCTCACAAACCATCAAGCGGAAACTTCAGATACCGCCTTCCATTGGCCTCCGGTTCCGGCAGCCGTCCACCATTCATGTTGACCTGCAGCGCATGCAGGATCAGCCGCGGCATCGGCAGTGTCTTGTCGCGCGCTTCGCGCAAGTCGACGAACTCGGCTTCGCTGCGCGCCGCAACGAGGTGGATATTCTTTGCCCTCTGCTCGGCGACCGTGCTCTCCCAGCACGGCTCGCGGCCGCCGGCCTGATAGTCGTGGCCGACAAACACCCGCGCTTCGTCCGGCAGCGCCAGAATGCCCTGGATCGAATGCCACAGCCGCGCGGCACTGCCGCCGGGAAAGTCCGTCCTTGCCGAGCCGCTGTCGGGCATGAACAGCGTGTCGTGGACGAAGGCTGCGTCGCCGATGACATAGGTGATCGAGGCGAGCGTGTGGCCGGGCGAGAACAGCACCTTGACCGGCAGGTTGCCGATCATGAACGTTTCGCCTTCCCCAAACAGCCGGTCCCACTGCGAGCCGTCTGCGGGGAAATCCGGCCAGTTGTAGATCGCCTTCCACAGCGCCTGGACTTCGACGATCCTGTCGCCGATCGCCGTCGGCGCGCCGGTCCTTTCCTTGAGATAGTGCGCCGCCGAGAAATGATCGGCATGCGGATGGGTGTCCAGGATCCACTCGAGCTCCAGCCCGTTTTCGCGGATAAAATCCAGCAAGGCGTCGGCATTCTTCGTCGCCGTCGCGCCGGATTTTTCGTCGAAGTCGAGGATCGGGTCGATGACGGCGCAGCGTCTCGTCACCGGGTCGGTGACGACATACTGGATGGCGCCGGTCGGCTTGTCGTAGAAGCCGGCGACCTCAGGTTTGGCCGAAGCGATGTCCAATGTCCGGCCCCCCTGCCCCTTGCCGACAGGAACCGTTTTCTCCGTCGGGTTGAACAAGAGCATGGTCATCTGGCAAAGCGCGCCGGTCAAGCACGCCTTGCCACAAATAGGACTGAAGCCCGAAATAGCTCCGACGGAGAAAACCTAGGCTGACGGCTGCTTGGTCTTCCTGAGATAGGGCAGGATCGTCTCGAAAGCGCCAAAACGCTTGACCGCATCTTCGTTCGAAACCGCGGCGGTGATGATCACATCCTCGCCCTGCTTCCAGTTGGCCGGCGTCGCCACCTGGTGCTTGGCGGTCAGCTGCATGGAATCGACCGCGCGCAGGATCTCGTCGAAGTTGCGGCCCGTCGTCATCGGGTAAGTCAGCACCAGCTTGATCTTCTTGTCCGGCCCGATGACATAGACCGAGCGCACCGTGGCGTTGTCGGCCGGCGTGCGGCCTTCCGACGTCTCGCCGGCGCCCGCCGGCAGCATGTCATAGAGCTTGGCGACCTTGAGGTCCTTGTCGCCGATCAGCGGGTAGTTCACCGTCTGGCCGGTCGCCGTCTTGATGTCGGCCTGCCACTTGTCGTGGCTCGCAACGGGATCGACGGAAATGCCGATGACCTTGACGTTGCGCTTCTTGAACTCGCCTTCGAGCCCCGCCATCGTGCCCAGCTCGGTGGTGCAGACCGGGGTGAAATTCTTCGGATGGCTGAACAGGATCGCCCAGCCGTCGCCGATCCAGTCATGAAACTTGATCGGCCCTTGCGTGGTCTCGGCGGTGAAGTCAGGCGCGATGTCGTTGATACGAAGGCTCATGGCATTATTTCCCCAGCAACAGATTTCGTCAGGAGCGGCCGTGGACGGCGTCAACGCTCCGGCATTCCCGCATCTTAGCGCAAAAATCGCGGCTGCAGGACAATAGGAAACTATTATTGGCGACGGAACGAGCACTTTCGTTCTACGGACCGACGTTGGGCCGACAATCTTTCGTTTGTGCGGGGAAGGCTCAGGCCTTGTTGACCGCCAGCGACGTGGCCAGGTCTTCCATGCGCTGGGCGAGCGCGCCGAGCGCGCTGGTCAGCACGGTGTCGTTCTTGTCGGCCTTGGTCAGCGCTTCGTCGCGAGTCTTGCGCAGCGTCTGCACTTCGGTCTCCATGCCCTTGACCCGCTTCTGCAGCTCCGAAAGCTCGTCCATCACCATGATGCCGGCCATCACCGTCAGCCGCTGGTCGCCGATCTCGCCGAACGAATCCTTCAGATGCGAGACATAACGGTCGAACCGCTCGGCGAGGTCGATCAGGTGCTCTTCCTGACCCTCGTCGCAAGCCATGCGATACTGCTTGCCGTCGATGGAAACCGTGACCTGTGCCATGGCCTGCAGCTCCTACCTGTCCAGCACCGCGCGGATGGTTTCCATGGCGGTCACCAAGCGGCGCGACACTTCCTTGTTGGCATCTTCCAGCCGTTCGGCGCGGGCTTCGGAATTGTCGAGTTCCTGCGCCAGCCGTGAACGGTCGGCGTTCATGCGCTGCACCTCAGCCTCGGCTTCGGAATAGTCGCGCTCGTGCTCGAGCTTGGCCGCGACGGCGTTTTCCAGCCCCTCGATGGCCTTGCCCAGCCTGTGGATGACTTCCTTGAGTGTGGTTTCGCCGGTCATGGCCTTCGTCCTGTGCCCTGCCCATCACCGAATCGCTTCGCGTTCAGAACGCGTTAACAAGGAAACATTAGGCACCGGGTGAAGGCAACGTCAACAAAGCTCTCGCGACTGTCCCCCGCTAACGCTAATGTAGGTCGCCCCATAAGGTCTCAAAGCCATCACAAGACCGGCAAATGTGCAGCCGATTTGTTGACTAAAAGCCCGTGGCTGCTATGTGTCGCGCACTCTTTCCTGGGCTCTGCCAAGCCCACAAATTCCCACCCCGGAGGTACCATGACGTCGCGTGAACAACATGACCGGATGGCCAATGCGATCCGTTTTCTCTCCATGGACGCCGTCGAGAAGTCCCAGTCCGGCCATCCCGGCCTGCCCATGGGCTGCGCCGACATCGCCACAGTGCTGTTCACCCGCTTTCTGAAATATGATCCGAAGAACCCCCATTGGCCGGACCGAGACCGCTTCATCCTGTCGGCCGGCCATGGTTCTATGCTGCTCTACTCGCTGCTGCATCTGACCGGTTACGAGGACATGACCCTCGACCAGATCAAGCATTTCCGCCAACTGGGTTCCAAGACTGCCGGCCATCCCGAATACGGCCATGCCACCGGCATCGAGACGACGACCGGCCCGCTCGGCCAGGGTCTCGCCAATTCGGTCGGCTTCGCGCTCGGCGAGCGCATCATGAACGCCGCCTTCGGCAACGACCTCGTCGACCACTACACCTATGTGCTGGCCGGCGACGGCTGCCTGATGGAAGGTGTTTCCCAGGAAGCCATTGCGCTGGCCGGCCACCTCAAGCTCAACAAGCTGATCGTCTTCTGGGACAACAACAACATCTCGATCGACGGTCCGGTTTCGCTTGCAGACAACACCGACCAGGTCGCCCGCTTCCAGGCCTCGGGCTGGAACGCCAGTCACATTGACGGCACCGACCCCGAGGCGATCGCCTACGCCATCGAAGCCGCCCGCCATTCCGACAAGCCGACGATGATCGCCTGCAAGACGACCATCGGCTTCGGCGCCCCGACCAAGGCCGGCACCAACAAGGCCCACGGTTCGCCGCTCGGCGCCGACGAGATCGCAGGCGCGCGGAAATTCTTCAACTGGGACTCGCCGCCCTTCGAAATTCCGGCCGACATTCTCGACGCCTGGCGCACCGCCGGCAAGGCCGGCGTCAAGCCGCGCACCGACTGGGAAGGCCGCCTGGCCAAGGCCAAGCCTGAGTTGAAGACCGAGTTCGAGCGCCGCCTCGCCGGCAAGCTGCCGTCGAATTTCGATGCCGTCATTGCCGACTACAAGAAGAAGCTGTCGGCCGACAAGCCGAAGGTCGCCACCCGCAAATCGTCGGAAATGGCGCTGGAAGTCATCAATGGCGCGGTGCCGGAAACCATCGGCGGCTCTGCCGACCTCACCGGCTCCAACAACACCAAGACCAGCCAGACCAAGAACATCACGCCGGACGATTACGGCCAGCGCTATGTCCACTACGGCATCCGCGAGCATGGCATGGCGGCCGCCCTCAACGGCCTGACGCTGCATGGCGGCCTCATCGCCTATGGTGGCACCTTCATGTGCTTCTCCGACTATGCCCGTCCGTCGATGCGGCTGGCGTCGCTGATGGGCATCCGCTCGATCTTCGTCATGACCCATGATTCGATCGGTTTGGGCGAAGACGGCCCGACCCACCAGCCGGTCGAGCACCTGGCGGCGCTCCGCGCCATCCCCAACCACAATGTCTTCCGCCCGGCCGACGCGGTGGAAACCGCCGAATGCTGGCAGATCGCCATTGAATCGGAAAAGACCCCGTCCACCCTGGCGCTGACCCGCCAGAACCTGCCGACGGTGCGCACCGAGCACTCGGCCAGGAACCTCAGCAGCCAGGGCGCCTATGAACTGGCCGCGGCGAGCGGCGAAGCGGCGGTGACGATCTTCGCCACCGGCTCCGAGGTCGAGATCGCGCTCGGCGCCCGTGATTTGCTTGAAAAGCATGGGCACCCGACCCGCGTCGTCTCGGTGCCTTGCTTCGAACTGTTCGACCAGCAGAGCGACGCCTACCGCAAGGAGACGATCGGCAACGCGCCGATCAAGATGGCGATCGAGGCCGGCATCCGCCAGGGCTGGGATCACCTGATCGGCTCCGACGGCATCTTCATCGGCATGACCGGCTTCGGCGCTTCCGGCACCATCGAGCAGCTCTACCCGCATTTCG
This sequence comes from Mesorhizobium sp. M1004, assembly GCF_040318795.1. Lineage (NCBI taxonomy): Bacteria > Pseudomonadati > Pseudomonadota > Alphaproteobacteria > Hyphomicrobiales > Phyllobacteriaceae > Mesorhizobium > Mesorhizobium sp. M1004. The sequence continues at coordinate 214,675 of NZ_JAMYNB010000003.1, read as the reverse complement.
GCATCACCGCCGAAGCCGCGGCCAAGGCGGCGGAAGCCCGCCTGCACGGCAAGTAAGATCAGGGTCAGTCCCGCGCACCTCCAAGGCGGATTCGCGGGGCTGGACCAACCTAATCGATTTAAATTCGGCCTTCTGCGGCTGGATTCTTGTGCCATCCGCCGCTATGAAGCTGCGGACCCATCTGCCGCCTCCAGCTCCCAGGGAGAGTAAAATGACCGTCAGAGTTGCCATCAACGGATTTGGCCGCATCGGCCGCAACATCCTGCGCGCCATCCATGAATCCGGCCGCAAGGACATCGACGTCGTCGCCGTCAACGACCTCGGCCCGGTCGAGACCAACGCGCATCTGCTGCGCTATGACAGCGTGCACGGCCGCTTCCCGCACGAAGTGTCGGTCTCGGGCGACCAGATCACCGTCGGCAAGGAGACCTTCAAGGTCACCGCGATCAAGGACCCGGCGCAGCTGCCGTGGAAGGAGCTCGGCATCGACATCGCGCTCGAATGCACCGGCATCTTCACCGCCCGCGACAAGGCTGCCGCGCATTTGACCGCCGGCGCCAAGCGCGTCGTCGTCTCCGCGCCTGCCGAAGGTGCTGACCTCACCGTCGTCTACGGCATCAACCACGACAAGCTGACCAAGGACCACATCGTCATTTCGAATGCGTCCTGCACCACCAACTGCCTGGCGCCGCTGGCCGCAGTGCTGCACGAGACCGTCGGCATCGAAAAGGGCATGATGACGACGATCCACTCCTACACCGGCGACCAGCCGACGCTGGACACCATGCACAAGGATCTCTACCGCGGCCGCGCGGCTGCCCTGTCGCAGATCCCGACCTCGACCGGTGCGGCCAAGGCGATCGGCCTGGTGCTGCCCGACCTCAAGGGCAAGCTCGACGGCATCTCGATCCGCGTGCCGACCCCCAACGTCTCGGTTGTCGACTTCAAGTTCATCGCCAAGCGCGCCACCACCGTGCAGGAGATAAACGAAGCGGTGATCGCTGCCTCCAACGGCAAGCTGAAGGGCATTCTCGGCGTCACCCATCATCCGAATGTGTCGATCGACTTCAACCACGATCCGCGCTCGTCGATCCTGGCGCTCGACCAGACCAAGGTCATGGACGGCAACTTCGTTTCGGTGCTGTCCTGGTACGACAATGAGTGGGGCTTCTCCAACCGCATGGCCGACACCTCGGTCGCCTTCGGCAAGACCATCGCCTGACCTGAAGGCATCGTCTCGCAGCTTCGAACGCCCGGCTGTGCCCGGGCGTTTTTCGTCAGCGCGCCGGGCAAGGCGCGCCGAGCCGCCAAACGCCGGAAAATCAGCGGCATAAGGCAAAAAGCCATCCTTGCGCCTTGCACCGGCCATGCCTTCGCCCCACTCTCCCGTGAATCGGTAGAAAGAGGAATTCGAGGGGCAAATCACGGATGGAGCATGCGATCTATCTCGTCACGCTAGTCGGCACAGCGCTAGTCGTCGCCGCAGCGTTCTCGAGCCTGATCGCCTTCCGCTTCGGCGCCCCGTTGCTGCTGCTCTTCCTCTGCATCGGCCTCGCCAGCGGCGTCGATGGTCTCGGCATCGAATTCGACAATGCGCGCGTGGCATATTTTGCCGGCTCGCTGGCGCTGGCGGTCATCCTGTTCGATTCCGGTTTCGGCACGCCGCTCAACGCGCTGCGCCAGGCGGCCGGACCGGCGGTGTCGCTGGCGACCTTCGGCGTAATCCTGACCACTGGCCTGTTCGGCGCCGCCGCCTATTACCTGCTCGACCTCAGCTGGCTGGAATCCTTCCTGCTCGGCGCCGCGGTCGCCTCGACCGATGCGGCGGCCGTCTTCTTCCTGCTACGCGCCGGCGAGATCAATCTGCGCGAACGCGTGCGCGCGACACTGGAAGTCGAATCCGGCACCAACGACCCGATCGCCATCTTCCTGACCATCACGCTGGTCGAGATCATCGCCGCCCACGCCAATCCCGAGACCCATGTGCTGGTCACCGACCTGATCCTCGGCTTCCTGCTCAATATGGGGCTCGGCGCCGTCGTCGGCGTGCTTGGCGGGCTCGGCATCGTGCGCCTCGTCGACCGGCTCAACCTTGACCATGGCTTGCTGCCGATCTTCGTGCTGACCCTGTCACTGATGGTGTTCGCCGCGGCCGGCGCCATTGGCGGCTCGGGCTTCCTGGCGGTCTATCTCGCCGGGCTCATTGCCGGCAACTCCGACATCCGCGCCGTCACCATCCTGAAGCGCTTCCAGGACGGCATGTCGTGGCTGGCACAGATCATCATGTTCCTGATCCTCGGCCTGTTCGCGACACCCTCGCAGTTTGCGGCGATCATGGTGCCGGCGGTGCTGCTCGGCCTATTCCTGATGTTTGTCGCGCGCCCTGTCGCCGTCTGGCTCTGCCTGATCCCGTTCCGCCTGCCGCGTCCCGAGATCGCCTTCGTCTCCTGGGTCGGCCTGCGCGGCGCCGTGTCCATCCTGCTTGCCATCACCCCGCTGCTCGGCGGACTGGAGAACGGCCGCACCATCTTCAACGTCGCCTTCATCATCGTGCTGGTATCGCTGGTGGTGCAGGGCTGGTCGGTCGGTCCGCTGGCGCGCCGGCTCGGCCTGATCGTGCCGGCGAGGCTCGGGCCGCTCGACAAGGTCGAACTCGAACTGCCGGGCTCCGCCCATCACGAACTGCTCGCCTACCGCGTGGCGCCCGGCAGCCCGGTGGCGCGCGGCGAGCGTATCCCGCGCTGGGCACGGCCCTCGTTGGTGCTGCGCGACGGCCGCTCGATGCGTTTCCAGGACATGGGCCGGCTCGCGGCCGGCGACCAGGTTTATATCTTCGTGCCCGACCGCTATCCGCGCCTGCTTGACAAGCTGTTTGCCAGCCGCGCCGTAGTCGACCCCGAGGATGCCGACTTCTTCGGCGCCTTCGCCGTCGATCCCGCCCGCTCGGCCGCAGAGCTCGAGGCCGCATACACTCCGGGATTGAGCGAAGCCGAGCAGAAGCTCACCGTCGGCGCGCTGGTGACGGCGCGGCTCGGCGGCCATGCCGAATATGCCGACCGGGTGCTGATCGGCCCGATCGAATTGATCGTCCGCGACGTCGACGACAAGGGCAAGATCACCGGTCTCGGCCTCTCTTTCGAGCCGACCGCGCCGGTGGCGCGGGTTCCGGTGTTCCTGAGCGCCGGCGAGATCGGCGATCGGGTCTCCGCCTTCATCCGCAACTGGCACAAGCCGACCGAGACGCAGACTGCAGAGGCGATAGCCAATGAGAAGGCCCTTGAGCCGACGGCGGAAAAGATAACGACCGAAGGCTGACAAGCGATCCGTTCACGCTGACGTCCCGCATCATCACGACAGCCTTCGCCTTGATCTCAAAATTTAGCTCGCACCCCGGCTCAAGCCTTGCATCGTCATCGATGCGAGGTATGGTCCCGGCGATTTTTCACGGAAAGGTATCAGCATGGCCGCCTTCAAGACACTCGACGATATCGGCAATATCAGCGGCAAGCGCGTGCTGGTGCGCGTCGACCTCAACGTTCCCGTCGCCGACGGCAAGGTCACCGACGCCACCCGAATCGAACGCATCGCACCGACCATCGCCGAACTGTCCGGCAAGGGCGCCAAGGTCATCCTGCTCGCGCATTTCGGCCGCCCGAAGGATGGTCCCTCGCCCGAATTCTCGCTGGAGCCGATCGCCAAGGCTGCCGCGGAGGTGCTTGGCCGCCCCGTCGGCTTTGCCGGCGACTGCGTCGGCGACACGGCGGGCAGTGCGGTCGCCGCCATGAACAAGGGCGATGTGCTGCTGCTGGAAAACACCCGCTTCCACAAGTCCGAGGAGAAGAACGATCCTGATTTCACAGAGCGGCTCGCCGCCAATGGCGATATCTTCGTCAACGACGCCTTTTCCGCCGCCCACCGGGCGCACTCCTCGACCGAAGGCCTGGCGCGGCTGTTGCCGTCCTATGCCGGCCGCACCATGCAGGCCGAGCTCGAGGCGCTGGAGAAGGGGCTCGGCAATCCGGTCCGCCCTGTCGTCGCCATTGTCGGCGGCGCCAAGGTGTCGACCAAGATCGACTTGTTGATGAACCTGGTGAAGAAGGTCGACGCGCTGGTGATCGGCGGCGGCATGGCCAACACTTTTCTCGCCGCGCGTGGCACCGCTGTCGGCAAGTCGCTGTGCGAGCATGACCTTGCCGCGACCGCCAAGCAGATCATGATCGAGGCCGCCGAAGCCGGCTGCGCCATCATCCTGCCTGTCGACGGTGTCGTCGCCAAGGAATTCAAGGCAGGCGCGGCCAGCGAGACCGTTGCCATTGCGGATGTCCCGGCTGACGGCATGATCCTCGATGTCGGCGAAAAGACCGTGAAGACGATCGGCGAATGGATCGACCGCGCCGCGACCCTGGTCTGGAACGGCCCGCTTGGCGCCTTCGAGATCGAGCCTTTCGACCACGCCACGGTGGCTGCGGCAAAGCACGCGGCGGCCCGCACCAGGGCCGGCAAGCTGGTCTCGGTCGCCGGTGGCGGCGACACGGTGGCCGCCCTCAATCATGCCGGCGTCGCCGACGACTTCACCTATGTCTCGACCGCCGGCGGCGCTTTCCTCGAATGGATGGAAGGCAAGCCGCTGCCCGGCGTCGACGTGCTGAAGAAACAAGCCTGACCGGATCGGGGGCGCAAAAACGGACGCCAGGAACTTTCAATTCGATTCGAGCTTTCCGATCCCATTCCTTTGGCGGTAGACTTCCGTTACGCGCGGAACGTACCCCCTTAGGAGAAGAAAAATGAGCGAACGTCTCGAAGACATTGCCGCCGCGATGGTGGCCGGCGGCAAGGGCCTGCTGGCCGCCGATGAGAGCTCCGGCACCATCAAGAAGCGCTTCGACGTTATCGGCGTCGAATCGACCGCCGATAGCCGCCGCGACTACCGCGAGATGATGTTCCGCGCCAAGGACGCGATGACGAAGTACATCTCCGGCGTCATTCTCTACGACGAGACCATCCGTCAGAAGGCTGCCGACGGCACGCCTCTGGTCGACATCATCAAGGCGGCGGGCGCCATCCCCGGCATCAAGGTCGACGCCGGCGCCAAGCCGCTGGCCGGCTTTCCCGGCGATACCGTTACCGAAGGCCTCGACGGCTTGCGCGAGCGGCTCGCGGATTATTACAAGCTCGGCGCCCGCTTTGCCAAATGGCGCGCGGTGATCGACATCGACAGCGGCAAGGGCGTGCCCTCGGCCAATTCGATTGCCTCCAATGCCCATGCGCTGGCCCGCTATGCCGCACTTTGCCAGGAGGCCGGCATCGTGCCGATCGTCGAACCGGAAGTGCTGATGGACGGCGCGCACGACATTGACACCTGCTACGACATCTCGAAGGCAACGCTGATCAAGCTCTATGACGAGCTGCATGCGGCGCGCGTTGTGCTGGAAGGCACCATCCTGAAGCCGAACATGGTGCTGGCCGGCAGGAAATCAGGCAAGGTGAGCAGCCCCGAAGAGGTCGCGGAAAAGACCATAAAACTGTTTCGCGAAACCGTACCGGCAGCGGTGCCGGGCATCGCCTTCCTTTCGGGCGGGCAGTCGGACGAGGAGGCTACCGCCAACCTCAACGCCATCAACGCCATCGGGCCGCATCCGTGGAAGCTGACCTTCTCCTATGGCCGCGCCTTGCAGGCCGCCCCGCAAAAGGCCTGGAGCGGCAAGGCATCGAACGTCGCCGCCGGCCAGGCCGCCTTCACCCATCGTGCCCACATGAACCATCTGGCGGCGCTGGGACAATGGACGGCGAGCCTCGAACAGGCCGCCTGAGCGCAGTCCTCCCGTTGTCATACAACCCGGGCCGATGCGCCCGGGTTTTGTTTATGCAAAGCCCGGCTTGGACGGAGTTCGTTCATCCTTATCTACCTTTCGGCAAAAGCTGACAGCGATGTCGGTTTCTGCCCACCCCAAACGTCCTTGGGTGAACAGACAGGGAGAACTTCATGACTCGCAACAAGGTGGTTTCGCGTGAAGACTGGTTTGAGGCGCACAAGGCATCTGGCGCGCGAGAAGGAATTGACACGGTTGCGTGAGCGCATCGCCGCCGAGCGGCGTGAACTGCCCTGGATGAAAATCCGCAAGGACTATGTCTTCGAGACCGAGCAGGGTCCGAAGAACCTGGCCGGACTGTTCGGCGCCAACAGCCAACTGATCGTCTACCACTTCATGATGACGCCAGGATCGAACCATCGCTGCGAAGGCTGCTCCTTCCTTGCCGACCATATAGACGGCGCCGATCAGCATCTCAGGCACCACGACGTGTCGCTGGTGGTGGTTGCGCGCGCGCCGCTGGCGGAACTGCTGCCTTACAAGCAGCGTATGGGCTGGAAATTCGACTGGGTGTCGTCCTACGCCTCGGATTTCAACTTCGACATGCAGGTCTCCTTCACCGACAAGCAGATCGCGGGCGGCGACACCACCTACAATTTCGAGACGCGTCCGCGCACGTCAAAGGACCTTCCCGGCACCAGTGTTTTCTACAAGGAAGAGAACGGCGACATATTCCTTACCTTTATGTCGCGCGCCCGCGGCGGCGAGGCCCAGATCGGCACTTACGACTATCTCGACATGACACCGAAGGGCCGCGGCGAAAATGGCCCTTATCATAGCCTGATGGACTGGGTGCGGTTGCATGACGAATATCAGGACAAGCAGGCGGACAAGCCGAACTGCTGCGACTAGAAGCTCGTTCACCTCAGGCGAAACTTGCGCTAAGGCTGCCGCTGATCTCTAAACGGTATCGCCATGCGCTTCCCGGCCCTTCTTACCTGGCTCGCCTACCCCGTTTATGTCTGGCAGGGCCTCGGCGTTCGCCGCCGCACCACCCGCATGCTGCCGGCACAAGGGCCGGTCATGCACGAAATATCGGGCAAGGCGCCGGCCATCTCGCTGCTGGTGCTGGGCGATTCCTCGGCCGCTTCCGTCGGCATCGGCAATTCCGAGAACGGGCTTGCCGCGCAGCTTGCCATGCTGGTCGCACAACGAACCGGCCTTGCCGTGCGCTGGCGCGCCGCCGGATTCAACTCGGCAACGTCGGGCCAGATCCGCGACCATGTGCTGCCCAATCTGTCGGCCGATCGGTGGACGCATATAGTGCTGGCCATCGGCACCAACGACACCAAGAATTTCCACTCGGTGCCGCGCTTCAAGAAAGAGTTCGGCGGCCTGCTTTACGCGCTGCGCGCCAAATGGCCGGAGGCCCGCGTCGTCTGGTCGCCGGTGCTGGAATTCACCCGTGCGCCGGCCATGCCGCCGCTGCTCGGCAAGATACTCGAAATCCGCGCTACCGCAATGAACCGCATGGGCGAGCGCCTCTGTTTCGAGCGCGGCGCCGTGCCGGCGCCACGGCTGCCGATCACCAACCCTGAGGCCGGCTTTGCCTCCGATGGCTTTCATGCCTCGGAAGCCGGTTACCGCGCCTGGGCCGAACATCTGGTCGGATGGGTGCTCGCCGATTGACCTGAGGGGGCACAAGCTCGGACTGGTGGGCTTCAGAGAACTGACGTGAGTGTTTCCAAATACTGTTGATTGCAGCCTGCTTCCAATGGATCTGAGCCAGAATATCATCCAGCAGCAATGGATGAGCTACGGCCTGGATTCCGAAACCGGCAACGACACCTGCACGCTGACCGGCAACCGCGCCGAATCGAGCAAGCATGTCATTCCGGCCGGCCCGGCCAACGCCACGCCTTTTATTGCGGCGAACCTGCCGGAATTCATGACGACGCGCGGTGGCGATTACTTCTTCGTGCCCAGCCTCAACGCCATCCGGATGATTGCCATGGGAACGGTGGACCCGACCTGACCCTCAAGGCTATGCCCAGTGCCCCAGCGCACCCGCCAGCGCGATGGCCGCCATGGCGATCAGGGCCAGCTTCCAGAAATCGCCGCGCCGCTTCAGGCCCGGCCAGCCGAGCGGCTTGATCAGCTGAATGGCCATCATGCCGATGATGACGAGCGCGAGGAGTTTCGACATGCCCGCCTTTGAGCAGCATCGCGACAGGCTGTCAAAGCGGTTCTTGCATGGTCTCGGTCGACTTGGCCATTCCTGACAAAAGGCTCGTTTCCGAACCGACCGCCAAGCACCTCGCAGCTTTCTTCAACGAGCTGACATGCTCCTGACAGACTGCTGTCAGGAGGGGTATGCGATAGTGTCTCCATCAGAGAAGAGGAGATGGTCATGAACAGCTTTGGTATTTTGAACAGCGTACAGCACTATGTCGGCAAGATCCGCACGATGCGCAATGAAGTCCGTACCCAGCGCTTCCTGAACTCCTTGCCGGCGGACATCCGCAAGGACATTGGCTGGCCGGATATGTATGAGGGTCACAGCCGCATTCGCGAGATCTGAGGCGTTTTACATGACAATGCTTGGATGCGGACCCCGCAACGCCCGGATCATTGACATGGACCCCCGGGCGGCGACGCCTTGGGCTGGCGCAAAGACTTTTGGCGCCTGCTACGGACAATGCTGAAGGCTCCTGACAGAATGCTGTCAGGAGCACCATGCCATAAACGTGTCAGGAGACATGAATGGTGAAAAGCTGGAACGACAGGCTGAACACGCCGGGCGTCAACGGCGTGAAGCCGACGCCACGCACAATGGGCGACGTCGTCGAGGGCCAGCCGATGCTGGTGCCGACGGCCCGTCAGGTCGATGATTTCATCCGCACGATCCCCAACGGCCTCGAGATGGATGTACGCGCCTTGCGCACCGCGCTCGCCATCGAGCATGGGGCGCAAGTGACATGTCCGGTCACCATCGGCTATCATCTGCGAACCGTCGCCGAAGCCGCCAATGAGGATCTCGAACGCGGCATGACGCTGAACGATATCACGCCGTACTGGCGTGTGCTCGACGTGAACACGCCGACAACGAAGAAGTTGTCCTTCGGCGCGGAATTCGTCGCCGTGCAGCGCAAGCGCGAAGGACTTAAACCATAATGCGTGTCGCCCAAAAGTGCGCAGCGGTTTTTGGGAGAACGACAAGCATAAAACAGGACATGGATGTCACCCGGAACCGGTTTTGGGACCATGACATTCATAGACAAGCAGCCGAGGGACCATACGATGCGACGTGCCGACAGGCTCTTTCAGATCGTGCAGCACCTGCGTGGCGGCCGGCTGGTCACCGCCCAGAAGCTCGGCACATGGCTCGAGGTTTCCGAGCGGACCATCTACCGCGATATCGCCGATTTGCAGTCGACCGGAGTGCCGATCGACGGCGAGGCCGGCGTCGGCTACATGATGAGGGAGGGTTTCGACCTTCCGCCGCTGATGTTCACGCGTGACGAAATCGTCGCGCTGGTCGCCGGCGCCCGCATGGTGCGGGCCTTTGGCGGCGCGGCCATGGCGCGTGCGGCCGACGAGGCGCTGGTCAAGATCGGCGCCGTCCTGCCCGACGCCGAGAAGGACCGCATCGCCCGCACCGAGATCCACACGCCGATGTGGGTGGTGAGCGACGCCGCGCGTGAGGCGATCGACGTGATCGAGCGCGCTGTCGAGAAGCGACAGGTGCTGACCATCGACTACCGCGACGAGGCCGGCCGCGGCACCGGGCGTGACATCCGTCCGCTCGGTCTGTGGTTCTGGGGCAAGGTATGGACGCTGGTTGCCTGGTGCGAGATGCGCGACGATTTCCGCGCCTTCCGCATCGACCGCATCGCCTCGGTGGTCATCGCCGGCCGCATCTTCAAGCCTGAGCGCGGCAAGCAGCTTGCCGACTTCTACCGCGCCGTCGAACGCTCGGAGGACTATGGCATGACGCCGGACCGGGCGGCGCGCAGCTGAGACTTCGATAATCATTGAAAAAGCCCGCTCCAAGCGGGCTTTTTTGATGAACTGTCGCAAACCTTACTCGTCGTCCGCATCTTCCTTCTTGGACTTGAGCGCCGAGAGCTTGGCGAACACGGCGTTTGCGTCGAGCTCGGCATCCTCGTCCTTCGGCTTCTCCGGCGCCGGCACCAGGCGCTCGGTCACGGCAGCCGGCAGCAGCGTGTCGCCGACAGGCTGCGCCTGCTCGCGGCCGCGCGAGGCGCGGTTGACTTCCATGTCGAGGTCGATCTGCGAAGCGAGACCCAGCGTCACCGGGTCCATCGGCTGCAGATTGGCCGAATTCCAGTGCTTGCGCTCGCGGATCTGTTCGATCGTCGACTTGGTCGTGCCGACCAGGCGCGAAATCTGCGCGTCCTTCAATTCCGGATGGTTGCGGACCAGCCACAGGATGGCGTTGGGCCGGTCCTGGCGCTTCGACAGCGGTGTGTAGCGGGGACCCTTGCGCTTGGATTCCGGCACCCGCACCTTGGGGTCGGACAGTTTCAGGCGCTGGTTCGGATCCTTCTCGGCGCGCGCGATCTCGTCGCGGGTCAGCTGTCCGGTCATGATCGGATCCATGCCCTTGATGCCCTGCGCCGATTCGCCGTCGGCGATCGCCTTGACCTCGAGCGGATGCAACCCGCAGAACTGCGCGATCTGCTCGAAGGAAAGCGCGGTGTTGTCGACCAGCCAGACGGCGGTCGCCTTGGGCATCAGCAGCGTATTGGCCATTTCAAAAATCCTTCTCGTTCGCCCGCGTTCCCGCGCGGGCGGTGGTTTAGAGCCACCAAAATGGGAAATTCGCGGCCTGTATAACCGCTCCGCTGCCGTTTCGCAATGTTTTTGGCGCAGGGCGCAGCCGTCGGACACCGGACAGCGGGGGAGGCCAGGAGGACCTCGGCTCCGGCGATCATTGATGCCGAGTTGTACAGGGGGTCCAAAACGACAAAACCCGCCGGACAGGGTCCAGCGGGCTCGGAACCGGCGACGGGATACCGTCTGCGGCGGCTCTTGCTTCTGCCGCGTGGTCAGGCCTCATCGGCCGACCAGGCTTCGAATTAGATGGCTTTGCGGGCAATCCTCTCGATGTCGCCGCGGCTGATGCCGAGGTCGCTGAGCTGACGGGCGTTGAGCTTGTTCAGCTCGCGCACGGTTTCGTTGTACATACGCCAGTTACGGAAAGCGCGGATCGGGTTCATGGTTGTCCTCCAGTTGTTGGATCAAATCGTTTCGATGACGCTTAGATAGGCAGTGCTGCCCACGAATTGAACAGACGTCTTTGCATAGCCGCAATGCAAATGCTGCATTGCAGCATTAAGCTTCTGTTCATCTTGCCGACAGGCTGAGCGCGGAGCATGGGGCGAGATTCAGGCCAGGCCGAGCCGAGAATGGCGGCTCCCGAGAACCGGCCTACGCCGGCCGTAGCCTTAACTGCCGCAACCCTCATGAGGGCTTCGGCCGGCGAAGGCCGGAAGCGCAGGGAGCCGCCATTCGCAGGCCGGCCTCACCTGAATCTCGCCCCATCTAGCCGACGTCGAGAACGATCTTGCCTATATGCTCGCCCTCTTCCAGGCGCTCATGCGCCCGCCAGGCGTCGGTCAGCGGGAAGATCATGTCCATCACCGGCGCTACCTTCCGGGTGCCGAGCAGCGGCCACACCTGTGCTTCCAGTGCGGCGGCGAGCGCCGCCTTGAACTCGACCGTGCGAGGCCGCAGCGTCGAGCCGGTGTGGGTCAGCCGCTTGACCATGATTTTCGAGAAATCGGCGCTCGCCACCGCGCCGGCCTGGACGGCGATCTGGACGATCCTGCCCTCGACCGCGGCGGCCTCGTAGTTGCGCGCGATATAGTCGCCGCCGACCATGTCGAGAATGACGTCGGCCCCCTTGCCGCCGGTCGCATCCTTGACCGCCGCGACGAAATCCTCCTCGCGGTAGTTGATCGCCCGGTCGGCGCCGAGCTTCAGGCAGGCGTCGCATTTTTCCTTGCTGCCGGCGGTGGTGACGACATAGGCGCCGAAGGCCGACGCCAGCTGGATCGCCGTGGTGCCGATGCCCGATGAGCCGCCATGGACCAGCAGCGTCTCACCCTTTTTCAGGCCGCCGCGCTCGAACACATTGTGCCAGACGGTGAAATAGTTTTCCGGAACCGCGGCCGCCTCCGTGTGGGTGAAGCCGGCGGGCAGCGGCAGCACGCTGCCGGCATGAACCTTGACATATTCGGCATAACCGCCCCCCGGCGTCAGCGCGCAGACCCGGTCGCCGATGCGCCAGCGCGATATCTCGTCGCCAAGGGCGGCCACTTCGCCCGATGCCTCGAGACCGGGCAGGTCGGAAGCGCCGGGCGGCGCCGGATAGGCGCCCTTGCGCTGCTGCACGTCGGGGCGGTTGACGCCGGCCGCACGCACCCGGATCAGGATTTCGCCGGGACCAGGCACCGGCACGTCGCGCGTTTCCGGTTTCAGCACCCGCGGCCCGCCCGGTTGCGAGATTGCAATGGCCGTCATCGTGGCTGGAATTTTATGTCCGCTCGCCATGAAATTTCCCGTCTCGGTCCGCCGGCTGCCAGCTTCTTGCCGGCTGTTTGCATCTACGCCCCTGCCCTATGTATGCTGATTGCCGGATCAGGCAAATGGCCAAATCAGCCCCAATACTGAATAGGGAGGAGCGACGATGGCGATCTTCGACGACGAACCCAAGAAGAAAGCCCGCCCGCATGAGATCGGACAGGATCTGTCGCTGCTTTCGGTCGGTGACCTGACCGAACGGATCAGCATCCTGCGCGAGGAGATTGCCCGGCTCGAAGCCGAGCTCCAGACCAAGGGCAGCACCAAATCGGCGGCCGAAGCCCTGTTTCGCCGCGGCTAGTTTTCGCGTTAGTTTCGGCGTTGAGCATCCGCCGCCGAAAAGCCCGAATGCGCCTGTCTTCAGACCCCGCCACCGAATCTCCAGACGGATCAAACAATGTTTGCAAGCTACAGGCCGATCCTCTCGCTGCTTCGCGGCACCGCTTTCCTGCTCGCGGCTTCGGGATTGCACGGCCTGTTGTTGCCGTTGCGCGGCCAGCTCGAAGGGTTTTCGACCGCATCGCTCGGCCTGATGGGCACGGCCTGGGCCGGTGGCTTCGTCACCGGCTGCTTCTTCGCACCGCGCCTGGTGCGCCGCGCCGGCCACGTCCGGGCGTTCGGCGCCTTTGCCGCTTCGGGCGCCATCGTGGCGTTGCTTACCGGCCTGATCATCGACGAATATGTCTGGATCCTGCTGCGCGCCTTCACCGGCTTCACCATGGCCGGAGCCTTCATGGTCATCGAAAGCTGGCTGAACGAGAAGGCCACCAACGAGAACCGCGGCACCGTCTTCGGCCTCTACATGATGGTCACCTATGCCTCGATCATGGGCGGCCAGATGATCGTTGCCGGCGGCGACGTCAGATCGGCATCGCTGTTCATGATCACCGGCATATTGTTCTGCCTGTCGCTGATCCCGACCGCGGTGTCGTCGGCTTCGTCTCCCAAGCCTTTGCAGGACGTCAAGCTCGACGTCAAAGGTCTCTACGCCAACTCGCCGGTGTCGGCGATCGCCTGCCTGTTGGTCGGCATCGCCAATGGCGCCTGGGGCACGCTTGGCGCCGTCTACGGCGCCCGTATCGGCATCTCCACCGCCCAGATCGCACTGATGATGAGCCTTGTCGTTATTGCCGGCGCGGCCATGCAGCTTCCGGCCGGACGCCTCTCCGACAAGACCGACCGCCGTTTCGTGCTGGCGGGCGCGGCTTTCGGCGCCGCACTGTTCGCCATCCTGATCTTCCTGTTCGAACCGCGTTCCGCCGTCCTCGTCATTGTCTTCGCCGCCGCCTACGGCGCCTTTGCCTACACGCTCTATTCGATCGCCGTGGCGCATGCCAACGACCACGCCCGATCGGAGGATTTCGTCAAGGTCTCGGGCGGCCTGCTGCTTCTGTATGGCTTCGGAACCATGATCGGGCCCTTGCTGGCTGCCGCCCTGATGGGCTGGCTCCGCCCCGAAGGCCTGTTCCTGGCCACCGCGCTGGCGCATCTCAGCCTCGCCGCCTACACGCTGCTGCGCATCAGCCGCCGCGCGCCGGTGCCTATCGAAGACCGCGACGCCTTCAAGACCCAGCCGGCCGATCGCTCGGTCACCCCTGAAGCACTGCGGCTCAGAAAAGCGGAAGCCGACGGTTGAGATTTGAAAAGCTTTGCCCCACAAGTATAGGCATGATGTTTTCTGACGCCTTCATGGCGATTGCCGACCCCAACCGGCGCTATCTTCTGGAAGAGCTCCGGCGTGGCCCGAAAACCGTCAACGAACTGGCTTCGGGCCTGCCAGTCTCCCGCCCGGCCGTGTCCCAGCATTTGAAAGTGTTGCTGGACGCCGGTCTGGTTCAGGCCAAGGCCGAGGGCACGAGGCGGGTCTATACAGTCAGCAGTGGCGGCTTCCTCAAGCTCAATATTTGGCTTGATCAGTTCTGGGAAGCATAGGCCGCGATTCCAGCTCGCCTCCCTGGCTTTCAAGTGTCCGTTGCCAGCGCCTTGCCCAGCGCATCGAGCAGGAATCCGGTACCATGCTCGCGCGATGACGGTGTGTCGTGCCCATCGAGAAACGCGCCCTGCTCGGTGAGCACCAGACGCGTGCCCGTGCCTTCCGGGCGAAGCTCAATTGTCGCCAGCGAAACCGAGATTCTGACATCACCGAACAGCATGTCGTAGCTGTAGACGATGCGCTGGTTGGGCACGATGTCCTGATAGGTGGCGGTATAGGTGTGGATCGGCCCGTCCTTCGGCCCGCCGGCATTGACCTCCTGGCCGCCGACGCAAAAATCCATTTCGTGCCTGTGGGTCATCGGGTTGTCGGGGTCGGCGAACCAGCGCCGCTTGGCGGCCGGATCGCTGAGCGCGAAATAGACTTTCGCCGGCGCAACTGGATAGAGGCGCTCGAGGACGAAGGTGGAGTGGACGACGGATCGTTCGGCCATGGTCGGGTCCTCTTGGTCAGCTTGATGGTTTCTGCGCGACGAAGACGCCGTCGCGATAGGACGCGCCGAAATAGACTTCGACGGCGCGCAACCTGTCGCCATGGAACAGATGCAGTTCGGTGTTGCGGAAGGTCTTTCCGTCCGCCGTCTCGCAGCGATAGAGGACAAAGGCGGCGTCCTCGTCCTCGCATATCCGCTCGATGACGATCGAGCTGAAGGCCGGGCTGTCCGGCCAGCAGCGCTCGAAATAGGTCGCACGGTCGATGGCGTCGTCATAGGGGCTGGTGAAGGTGAAATCGTCGGCGAGCACCGCCGCGACGGCAGCCTTGTTATTCGCCTGGTAGGCGGAAAAATAGCCGCGGATCAACTCCGCTCTGCTTTTGCCGGGCATGGTCATTTCTCCTCTGCTTCAGGTCATTCGGTCCCGGCGAGAAAATCGCCGAGCCGGTCGAGCCGACGCTCCCATGTCAGCCGCCGTTCGTTGATCCAGTGTTCTGCGCTGCGCAGCGCCTGCGGCGCGATCTGGCAGGTGCGCACGCGGCCGAGCTTTTCCGAGCGCACCAGCCCGCTTGCTTCGAGCACGTTGAGATGCTGGACGACGGCCGACAGCGACATCGCCAGCGGTTCGGCCAACTGGCTGACCGAGGCCGGCCCACGCGACAGCCGTTCGACCATGCTGCGCCTGGCCGGGTCTGCGAGCGCCTGGAACATCAGGTCGAGCTGGGCGGGATCGTGCAGCATCGCGATCAGCCGTTATTGTAGGGAAAGAACTTGAAGTAGGGCTGCGCCTCCTCGACCACCCGGGCGAAGGACGGCCGCTTGAGCAGGCGGTCGTGGTAGTGTTTCACGGCCGGATAGCTGTCGCCGAACGGCTCGACCTTGTTGGCGTAGAACAGCGCCGGCGAGGCCGCGCAGTCGGCCATGGTGAAGGTGGGGCCGGCCGCCCAGATTTTCGAACGCATCTCCTCCTCGATGATCGCATAGGCGTTGCGCAGTTGCGCGCGCGCTTCCTCGACCCCGAACGGATCGGTCTTGTCCTGCGGGCGCAACCTGTCGCCGACGATCTTCTGCATCGGAGCCTGCACGTAGAAATCGTAGAAACGGTCGGCCTGGCGGACCTGGAGAGCAAGGTCGGCCTCGGCCGGGATGAGCTCGACCGGCCCGGGATAATGCGCGGCCAGATATTCGATGACGATGGTCGATTCCAGCACCGTGCGATTGCGTGCATCGTCACGCAGCGCCGGCATCTTGCCGGTCGGCGACACCTTCAGGAATGCTGCCCGCGACTGCTCGTCGCCGAGGTCGACGATAACCGGCGTGAAGGGCGTGTCGTTCTCGTAGAACGCAATCAGCGGTTTCCAGCAGAACGATGCCAGCGGATGGAAATGGAAGGTCAGGGACATTTTTTGCTCGTCTGTTTGTGGTTCGCCGATGCTGGAGCGGTGCCAGCCTGCGCCGACACTGAAGCAATTACTTAACTATTTCCGTGAGGCGAATGTGTCAAGGTTCCAGACTGCCTTCAGGGTTTGGTATGCGTGACGATGGCGGCAACGATCGTGCCCCAGTCGTCGGGATGCAGTTCGTGGCCACCGCCTTCGACGCGGACAAGCCGCCCGCCGGCAACAGCGTCGGCAAGGGCTGCGCCATGCTCGACCGGAAAGATCGGATCCGATGTCCCGTGAATGACGAGCAGCGGAACCTTGATCTCGCGCAGGCGTCCTTTCAGATCCTCGCAGCTCTTCAGCATGAAATGGTTAGTCGCGCTCAGGAAGCCGCCGGATCGGTCGTAGTCCCGTTCGACGAACGCCCGCATCGCCTTCTCGTCGAAGGGATGCGCGGTGCTGGCGATCGCACGCGCATCCTTGACGACGAAGCCGACCACCTGGTCGCGGTTCGACCAGTCGACTCTGGCGCCATCGGCCGAGTGCTCCATATAGGCTTCGGTCGTTCCCGGCAGCTGCGATGTGTCGATCCCCACCGGCGAACTGCTGATTACGGTCAGCGAGATGACACGCAAGGGATGTTTCAACACCAGTCGTTGCGCGATCATGCCGCCCATCGACATCCCGATCACATGCGCCTTGCCGATGCCGCAACTGTCGAGGACGCGCACCGCATCGTCCGCCATGTCGTCGAACGTATACGGCGGCTCGCCCGGCGTATATTTGGTCGACAGGCCGGTGTCACGATTGTCGTAGCGGATCACGAAGTGGCCTTCGCCGGCGAGCTTTTTGCAGAGCGCCTCCGGCCACCAGAGCATCGAGGCCATGGCGCCCATGATCAGCAGAATGGCTGGATCTCCGGGATCGCCAAACGTCTGGGAGACGATTTCGGGTGCTGCGGCCCTTGTCATGGGACTCTCCTCCTATCGGCCAATCAAAGGCCAATCAAACTGGTTGCATTTTGCAATCGGTTGCACGATAATAAAACTGATACGATAATGCAACCGGTTTTTTGAGGAGAGTCGGATGAAAACCGAACACCGCTCGGGATGCCCTATCAATCTGTCGCTGGAAGTGTTCGGCGATCGCTGGAGCCTGATCATCCTGCGCGACATGATTTTTGGCGGCAAACGCCACTTTCGCGAACTGCTCAACGGCTCGATCGAGGGCATCGCTTCCAATATCCTGGCCGACCGGATGAAGCGGCTGATGGAACTCGGCATGCTGACCAAGGCCGACGACCCCTCGCACAAGCAGAAGGCGATCTACAGCCTGACCGAGATGGCCATCACGCTGGTGCCGATCATGGCGCATCTCGGCGCTTGGGGCCGCGTCTGGCTGCCGGTGAGCGAGGAGCTTTCGATCCGCGCCGAGCTGCTGGAGAAAGGCGGGCCGCCAATGTGGGAGCAGTTCATGGACGAGTTGCGCCACGACCATCTGGGCACGCCTGTCGCCACACCCGCGCAGCCTTCCGTCCGCGCTACATTGCAGGCCGGATATGAGGCGTGGTAGCCCGCAAGGCGTCGAGCGGCATCGAGGCCCCGGCCGCTTGACCAACTTATTTCCCCATTATCAGGCCGGCTCTGCTATCAAGGGGCTGAAAAACATAATTTACGGGATTGGATAACGCTCTTGGTCGAGAACTCTAAGGATACTGCCCGCGCCAGGGCAGATATGCGTTTCAAGAAGCAGGAAGAGGCAGCCACGGTGCGGCAAAAGGCGATGGCGGAGTATGTCGCCGAGGCCGACGCCCGCCAGGCCAAGACCAACAAGCTCCGGGCATTGCGCCTTGCCAAGGAAGCGGAAGACCTCGCCAACGCCCCTGCCGTTCCGGTCAAGAAAGCGCCCCGAGCCAAGAAAAAATAGCGCGGCCTTCTTCATCGACGCCCGATCTGGATGCCGGCGGATCGTATCGGCCATGTGCCACGATCAGCAATGCCCGCCATTTCCGCTTTCCCACGCGAAGCAATTTCAACCGCAACCGGGATTTCGCATCCCGCATGTCAGGCGATGATTGACGCGTTTTGATCAGGAGACAGCCATGACCGCACTGACCCTCGAAAAAGCCAAGCACATCATCGACGCCGCCTTCGCCAAGGGCGCCGAGCTGAAGCTCAAGCCGCTCGGCGTTTCCGTGCTGGATGCCGGCGCGCATCTCGTCGCCTTCCAGCGTCAGGACGGCGCCTCGTTCCTGCGCCCGCAAATGTCGGCCGGCAAGGCCTATGGGGCGCTGGCCATCGGCATGGGCTCGCGCCGTGTCGAGGCTTTCGCCAAGGAGCGGCCGCATCTCGTCGCCGGCATTTCGGACGTTTCGGGTGGACGCGTATTGCCGGTCGTCGGCGGCGTGTTGATCCGCGACAAGGCAGGCGCCGTCATCGGCGCCGTCGGAATTTCGGGCGATACGTCGGACAATGACGAGGCCGCCGCCATCGCCGGCATCGAAGCGGCGGGCTTCACCGCCGATCCGGGCTGAGGGGGAGCTTCGTCATCCCAGGGCGAAGCAGGAGCGAAACTCCGTCGCGAAGACCCTGGGATGACGACCAGAAAGAGCAGCCACGCCAATCGCGAACGGATGCGACCATCCAACGAAGGCGGCTAGTTCAAATTTATGTCTCTACTCGCCGACCGCATCGACACCGAAAACCCGGCCAGCACATCGAACAGGGCGATCACCATCAGCGTGAAGAAGACGGAGTGCGCCGCGCCCTTCACCAGCAGGAACTCGACCAGGAACGCCACGAAGACCAGCGTCGACAACAGATGGTCCATGATCGAAGCGTTCGTGGTGCGCACCGACTTCACCATTTCGAGGAACAGGAAGATCAGCCCGATCACGACCATCAAGTCGCCGAGCGTCATCGAAAACACTCCGCCCGACATCATGCTGAACGAGAAGATCTCGGTCGCCCACGGATCGTCGCCGCTGCCGAATATTCCGAGGAGTCCGAGATTGTAGGCCACGAAGGGCACGATCAGCAGCGGGATGGCACCGAACATCAGGCGTCTCCTCTAGCAATTCCAGGAAAGCGGTTTCCCAAGGAATTGCCTAAACAATGGGGGCACCTTCTGTAGAATGCCCCGCAGGCACGCCGTCAAGATTTTTCGCTAGCGCCCGCAAACACGGAAAAAGACCGCGCGAAACAACCCTGTCAGCCACAGTTGCCCCGGCTGACCACCGACACGCCGGGATTCAGCGCTTGAACTGGCCTGTCCGCACGGCGGCGCCGATAGCGTTGAGGATGAAAAGGCCGGCGGTCATCGAGGTGATCTCGTTGACGTCGCGCGCCGGCGCGATCTCGACGATGTCGATGCCGACGACACGTCCCTTGGCGAACAGGCCCTTGATCAGTTCGATCGTCTGCCGGTAGCTGATGCCGCCAGGCGCCGGCCCTTCGACCGCCGGCATGACAGCGGGATCGAGACCGTCGGCATCGATGGTCAGGTAATAGCGGCCACGGTCCGGGATGCGCTTGAGCAGCGCCGCCGTACCGATATCCTGCCATTCATTGGCGGTGACGATGTTGGAGCCGTAGGCGCGGGCCGCCTCGACCTCCTCGAGCCGGGCGCTGCCCTGGCCGCGGATGCCGAGCTGGAAAATCCCGGCTATATGCGCCATCTCCGAAGCGCGGCGGATGGGGCTGGAATAGCCTTCCCTGACCCCGTTGACATTGTCGCGCCAGTCGAGATGGGCATCGATCTGAACCAGGGTGATCGGCCCTTCGTCGTCAAGCGCCCGCAGGATCGGGATTGGAATGCCGTGATCGCCGCCAATGGTGATCGGCAAGGCGCCGGCGACGCGGATCTTGCGGATCGCCGTTTCGGCCAACCTGTAGTGGCCGCCGGCGGCATCGCCGGGAACATCGCCGACATCGACCACCTTGACGTCCTGCCCGTCGAACAGGGTTCCGCCAATGTCGAAATCATAGCGGTCGAGCCCGAGGCTGATGCGCTGCGAGGCGCGCCGCACCGCGGTCGGCGCGTTGGTCTGGTCGTTGACCAGCTCGTCGATCGTGTAGGGACTGCCGTAAGGCATGCCGATGATGGCGACATCCGCCTTCAGCGCATCGAGGTCCTCGACCAGCGGGAAGTTCATGAAGGTCTGGAAGACATCGCGGGGTGCTGTGGTGAGCTTGGTCATGCGGTCCCTCTGAAGCCGGTCGATCATCGCGCGGAAGCGCCGCGACAAGGCATGCGGACTCAATACAGCACCGCCGCCGCAGCTTGTATCGCCACGGACGCCCGGTCTTTGGCATAGTTGGCGGCGCGGCGCACCAAACGCAAAAAAAACCGGCCAATGGCCGGTTCTTTTGGCATTCAAACCCTTCGAAAGCTGGTCTCAGCTTTCCTTGGGCGTCAGCACCTGGCGACCGCGATACATGCCGGTCTTCAGGTCGATATGGTGCGGGCGGCGCATTTCGCCGGAATTCTTGTCCTCGACATAGGTCGGGGCCTTGAGAGCGTCGGCCGAGCGGCGCATGCCGCGCTTGGACGGAGAGGTTTTTCGTTTCGGAACGGCCATGGATATGCTCCACTACATGGTCAAAATGCCCCGATAGCCCTCGTGAAAGGGCCGCGTCAGGGCCATAATCTGAGAAAGTCGGGTGCCTATACACGCCCTGCGCCGTTTTGGCCAGCACCGTGGCGATTTTTTTTGAACTGGCAGCGGTTCTACCTAATCAAGACAACCGACATACGCGCCCGAACGGCCGGCGCGGCGTTCGATCAGCGACGCCAGCCGCCGCAGACCCGGACCGGGCTTGGCCGGATTGCGGGCGATCGGATTGGGCAGCGAGACGGCCAGCAATGCCGCCTGCCGCCGCGACAGCTGTTTGGCCGAAACGCCGAAATGGTGCTGCGCCGCCGCCTCGATGCCGTAAATGCCCGGCCCCCATTCGGCGATGTTGAGGTAGATCTCCATGATCCGCCGTTTCGACATCACCGCGTCGAAATAGACGGCCAGCGGCAGTTCGACCACCTTGCGCACCGAGCCCAGCGGCCGCGACCACAGGAAAAGGTTCTTCACCGTCTGCATGGTGATGGTCGAGGCGCCGCGCGTCGCCTCGCCGGCCAGCGCATCGTCGACGACGCCGCGCAATTCGCCGAGATCGATGCCGCGATGGAAGCAGAATTGCCCGTCCTCCGACATGATCACCGAATTGGCCAGCACCGGGGACACATCGTCGATCGACACCCAGCGCCGGTCGTAACCGGAGAAGGTCGCGAGGTCTTTGACCATCAAGGTCGATATCGGATGCACGAAGGACGGCAGATAGAGGAAGGTCAGCACAATGGGTATCGCCGCCAGCACGACGGCGACGACCAGGCCGCGCCGTGCCAGGCGCTTCAGACCGGCGCGGTTCACGCGCCTTGGTCGCGCCATCTCAAACCCTTCGGTTTCATGATCGACGATCGGTTCCGTCAAGCCGCCCCCACCCGCGCCACTCTCCCGCCTCCGGCATAATGGCGCGAGGCTTCTTGCGCAACGTCTGAGTGTCGGCTACCGCTCCCGGCCATGACGAAAGACGAGCAATTGGCCTTTGAGGCCGCACTTCTGGGGCGGGCGGCGGCGATCGAGGCCGGGCTCAGGCTGCTGCTCGACGGCCGCACGCTTGCCGGCGAGATCGCCCGACCGGAGCGTCTGATGGCGGCCATGCGCCATGGCGTGCTGAACGGCGGCAAGCGGCTGCGCCCCTTCCTGGTCATGGAAAGTGCCGCCCTTTTTGGCGCCGATGGCGAGGCGGCGATGCGCGTGGCGGCGGCGCTCGAATGCGTGCATTGCTATTCGCTGATCCATGACGATCTGCCTGCCATGGACGACGACGATCTGCGCCGCGGCCAGCCGACCGTGCACAAGGCCTTCGATGAAGCTACCGCCATACTTGCCGGCGATGCGCTTCTGACGCTTGCCTTCGATGTCCTCGCCGATGAGGCGACGGCGCTGCCGGCGGAGCGCAGGGCGGCGCTGGTGCTGGCGCTGGCGCGCGCGGCTGGCACCGGGGGCATGGTTGGCGGGCAGACGCTCGACCTCGAAGCCGAGCGCAACAGGCCGGACGAAGCCGGCATTATCCGGCTGCAGGCGATGAAAACCGGCGCGCTGATCCGCTTCGCCTGCGAAGCCGGCGCGATCATTGCCGGCGCCGCACCGCAGGACCGCGACCGGCTGGCCGAATTCGGCTCGGCGGTCGGGCTTGCCTTCCAGCTTGCCGACGACCTGCTCGACCTGACCGCCGATGCCAGCCAGATGGGCAAGGCGACCGGCAAGGACGCAGCCGCCGGCAAGGCGACGCTGGTGGCGCTGCATGGCGCGAACTGGGCGCGCAGCCAGCTCCATGGGCTGGTCAAGCAGGCCCATGAATTGCTCGAGCCTTACGGCGGACAGGCAGCCTTGCTGAAGGCAGCGGCAAGCTTCGTTGCAATCCGCAACAACTGAGGTTTGGGCGATCGGATGCCGAACCGTTTTCGGAATTTGTCGGCCTTGCGCTGCCTTGCTTTGGTGTCTCTCAAATGCCCCAAAGCAACTGGGCGCGCTATCTGACCTTGACGACGACCTTGCCCTTGGCGCGTCCTGTTTCGACGTAAGCCAGCGCCTCATTGGTCGCTTCAAAAGGAAAGACCCTGTCGACGACCGGGCGAATCGCCCCATCTTCGATGAGGGACGTGATTTTGCTCAGTTGCTCACCTTGCGCCGACATGAACAGGAACGAAAATCCCACGCCCCGGCGCTTGGCTTTGGTCCTGATACCACGGCTCAGCAGCCGCAGCAGCAGCCTTAGCACCACGTTCAGTCCCTGTTTCCTGGCAAATTCGGGATCCGGAGGACCGGAAATCGAGATGAGCTTCCCACCCGGTTTCAGCACAGTCAGGGATTTCTCAAGCGTCTTGGCGTCCTGGCTGTTCAGGACGACGTCGTAGCCCGACAGGATTTTCTCGAAGTCGTCCTTCCTGTAGTCGACGACGACATCGGCGCCGAGATCCCTGACCAGATCGTTGCTTGCCGCGCCCGCTGTTGTCGCAACGATCGCGCCGAGGTGCTTTGCCAACTGGATGGCGAATGTCCCCACGCCGCCGGAGCCAGCCTGGATGAAGATCTTCTGGCCTGTCTTCAGACCCGCCCTCTCGATGAGAGCCTGCCAGGCGGTCAGACCGACCAGCGGGATCGAGGCCGCCTCTTCCATGCTGAGGTTCGCCGGCTTCAGCGCCACGTCGGCTTCATCGATTGCGATGAATTCGGCGAATGTCCCGATCCGGCCGTCGCGCGGCCGCGCATAGACGGCGTCGCTGGGTTTGAATTTGCGGACTTTCGAGCCCACCCTGACAACCCTCCCGGCAACGTCGTGACCGAGGATGAAGGGCCGGCGATAGGGAAGGACGAGTTTGAATTCGCCGGTCCTGATTTTGGAATCCAGCAGGTTCACCCCGGCGGCATGGACCTCGACCAGGACGTCATTGTCCAGCAGCTCCGGCTCCGGCATCTCGGCCAGCCGCAAAATGCCTTTCTTGTTATATTTATCGACAACGAATGCCTTCATGGCAGTGACTTTCTGAGAGTGTCCGTTGGTGTGCCGTTTGTGTGTGAAATTCTCCGTCCCACCGTTGTTCAGACCGGCAGGCGGAACTGCTTGCGCAAGGTCTTGTCGAACATCCCCGCGGGGGCGAAGCGGCGCAGCAGGCTGACCTGGCGCGCTGCCTTCCCTGCGGTATAGCGCCGTCGCGGACGGGCGTCGGTCGCTGCCTTGACGACCACATCCGCCACCACTTCCGGCCGATCGGCTTTGGGCATCACATCGGCAAGCAGCGCCTTGAGACCGGCGCGCGCCTGATCGTAGTCCTTCAACAGGGAATCCGGCTCGATGCCGTTCTGGTCGAAGACGGTGCGCACGAATGCCGGCTCGATGACCGAGACGCGAATGTTGAAGGCGCGAACCTCATGATCGAGCGATTCCGAATAGCCCTCCAGCGCGTGCTTGACCGCCGAGTAGTGCGCTGAGTATGGCGCAGGCACCAATCCTAGAATCGAGCCGATGTTGACGATGCGCCCTTGGCCGCGGCGCCGCATCGACGGCAACACCGCATTGGTCATGCGCATGACGCCGAACAGATTGACGTCGAACAGAACCTGCACCTGTGCGACCGAAGATTCCTCGGCGCCGCCAAGCAGGCCGACACCGGCATTGTTCACCAGCAGATCGAT
This sequence comes from Mesorhizobium sp. M1004, assembly GCF_040318795.1. NCBI lineage: Bacteria > Pseudomonadati > Pseudomonadota > Alphaproteobacteria > Hyphomicrobiales > Phyllobacteriaceae > Mesorhizobium > Mesorhizobium sp. M1004. Next base: position 190,197 of record NZ_JAMYNB010000003.1, on the reverse strand, counting down.
ACGACCGGTCTGGGCCAGCACGGTTGCAACGAGGGCGCTGACGGACTCCCCGTCGGTCACGTCGCAGGTCAGCATGGACACCTTAGCCGGGCCGTTGGCGGCCTTGCTGCGGCTTGTCCCGAAGACGGTATACCCCGCCCGCGCCAAGGCCTCGGCAGTGGCGCGGCCGATGCCCGAAGAGGCTCCGGTCACGACTGCGGTTCTTCCCGAAAGGGTACTCATTTGATACTCCACAGACATGAGGGCTAGCTTTTTGCCGTTGATTGAGTTATGATCGTAATATCACATTACACCTATAATGCAATAGCAGAAAGGAAGAGCGCCATGCGCTACGAAAAGGGCCGAAAGGAAGCCTCTCGCGATCGCATCGTCGAGGTCGCAGCCCAGCGTTTTCGCGGTGACGGCATCGCCGCGTCCGGACTGGCAGCCATCATGGGCGACGCCGGACTGACGAACGGAGCCTTCTATCCGCATTTCCAGTCCAAGGCGGAGCTTGTGCGTGAAAGCCTTGTAGCGGCACTGGAGAGCCAGTCGCAGCAACTGCAGGAGGTATTGGCAGCCGGTGGTCCGGAGATGGGCATAGCGGCGTATCTGTCAGCTGAGCACCGGGACAATCCGGGAGCCGGCTGCGCGTCGGCCGCCCTGTTGCCGGAACTCGCGCGTCAGCCGCCCGAAACGCGCCAAGTCTATACCGAACGCTTGCTGGTTCTGGTGCGCCAGTTGTCTGCAGTACTTCCGCAGACCAAGGACCCGGAAGCCGCCGCCCTGGGCGTTTTTGCGACCCTCATAGGCACGCTTCAGCTGGCCCGCGCGGCAGCGGGGACGGAATTGTCGGATCGCATCCTTGCGGCAGGAGCAGACGCCGCGCGCAGCCTGATCCAGCCACGTGACGGCGAGAAGGCATCCTAGAGGTCGGTGGCGGCAGCGGCAAAGGGCCCTGACATCGTCCTGCGGGTCGCACACAGGAAAGGCCGGCCTTTGGAGGCAGGCCGAACCGCTATTTCGCCCGATTCAATCTCAGGTCTAGTGCAGATGCCTGAGCTTGTCGGGATTGCGCATGACATAGACGGCCGCGATCTTGCCGTCCTCGATGTCAAGCGCGGTGGTCTGCAATTCGCCATCGGCCTCCCGCGTGACGAACCCCGGCAGGCCATTGACGAAGCCGACGCGCACCAGCGTCGAGCGATTGTCGCGCAGCCAGGCCGCGACTTGCGCGTATTGCTTCATGACGGCGTCGAAGCCCAGCACCGGCGCCAAAGCCGCCGGACGCTTGCCGCCGCCATCGGCATGAGCGCTGACATCTTCCGTCAGCAGCGCGCCGAGCGCCTGCATGTCGCCGCTGCGCGATGCCGCGTAAAAGGCTTCGGCGATCTCCAGGCCACGCTGCTTCTCCACCTTGAAGCGGGGCCGCGCCTCGCGGACATGGCCCCGTGCGCGAGCGGCAAGCTGGCGGCAGGCGGCTGAATCGCGCTCGATGGCGGTCGCGACCTCCTCGAATTCCAGCCCGAACACATCGTGCAGGAGAAAGGCCGCCCGCTCGAGCGGCGAAAGCCGCTCCAGCGCCAACATCAGCGGCAAGGTGACATCTTCAAGATCGTCCTCTTCGACGATCGGCTCGGGCAGCCAAGGGCCGATATAGGTCTCGCGCTGGCGCCGCGTGGATTTGAGCTGGTCAAGGCAAAGCCGCGTCACCGTGCGGCGCAGGAACGCTTCTGGCTCACGAACCTGCGAGCGGTCGGTCCCCATCCAGCGGATGAAGGCATCCTGCACGACATCCTCGGCGTCGCTCACCGAGCCCAGCATGCGATAGGCGACCCGCATCAGCTTCGGACGCAGCGGGCCGAAGCCCGCTGCCGCGTCGTCGGGTGCCGTCGCCGTCATCAGGCCGCCTTGGCGCTGGCGCGTATCGTTGCTGCGTCGGTGTAGAGCCCGAAGCCAACGGCGATGCGGTTCCAGCCATTGATGATGTTGATCAAAACGGTGAGCTTCACCTGCTCCTCCTCGGTGAAATGCGCCTTAAGATCATCATAGGCGCTTTCGCGGTCCTGTCCTTCCGAGAGGCGCGTCAGCGCATCGGTCCAGCCGAGCGCAGCACGCTCGCGGTCGCTGTAGCAGGGCGCTTCGCGCCAGGCCGGCAGCAGATAGATGCGCTGCTCGGTCTCGCCATTCTCGCGCGCTTCGGTGGCATGCAGATTGATGCAGTTGGCGCAGCCATTGATCTGCGACGCCCGAAGCTTCACCAGCTCGTTGAGGCTGTGCTCGAGCCCGGCGGCGACGGAGAGTTCGGTCGATGCGCGCTGCCACTGCTTGATCAGCGCAGGGGCGGCGGCGAAGAGGTCGATTTTGGCAGTCATGATTGCAGTCCTTGTGTTGGGTACGCCATCATGACGAGGCAGGTCCGGCCGGTGTGACATTCAGGCTGGATTTTTTCGAAGGTGCTTTCCCGGCGCGTTCAATCGTCTTTGATCAGCACGATCTTCGCCGGATCGAAATCGATCCCGACCATCGTCCCTTCCGCCACGGCGGGTGTGACATCAGGCGATGTCGCGAACAGTTCGACCGCCGGATCGCTGATCGCGATGCGGTATTCCATGTGGTCGCCGAGATACGAGCTCTTGACCACCCGGCCCTTCATGGTGCCCGCTGGCTGGCCGGGCAAGATGCGCACGGCATTCGGGCGCACAGCGAGCATCGCCGGCCCCGGAGCGTTACCGCGACCCGGCATGTCGAGCAGCAAGGGTCCGACCTTGACCCTTGCACTGGTCGCATTGCTGGAAAGCACCTCGACGTCGAGCAGATTGGCGTCGCCCATGAAGTCGGCGATGAAACGGTTGGTCGGCTCGTTGTAGAGGTCGCGCGGCGTGCCGTCCTGGGCGACGCGAGCGGCGTTCATGACGATGATGCGGTCGGAGACGGCGAGCGCCTCTTCCTGGTCATGCGTCACATAGACCATGGTCAGTGCCAGATCCTGCTGCAGGCCGCGGATTTCGTCGCGCACCCGCCGGCGCAGCTTGGCGTCGAGATTGGACAGCGGCTCGTCGAACAACAGCACCTTCGGCTCCAGCACGATAGCGCGCGCCACCGCGACGCGCTGCTGCTGGCCGCCGGACAATTCGCTCGGCTGGCGTTTCTCGTAGCCGGACAGGCCGACAAGCGACAGCTTTTCGGCGGCGCGCTCGGCTGCCTGCGCCTTGCCAAGCCCCATCGCCCGCAGGCCGTAGCTAACATTCTCCATCACGTTCATATGCGGAAACAGCGCATAGGACTGGAACACCATGGAGACATCGCGCTCAGCGGCGGACAGCAAGGTGACGTCCTTGTCGTCGATCAGGATGCGCCCGGTGCTGGTCTGTTCCAGTCCGGCGATCAGCCGCAGCGTCGTCGTCTTGCCGCAACCCGAGGGCCCGAGCAGCGTCACCAGGCTGGCCGGCGCGATGTCGAAGCTGACATTGTCGACGGCGATCACCGCGCCGTATTTCTTGGTGACGCCCTCGAACCGCACGGCCGGCATGTCCGTGACAACCGGGGCAGCATTCTTCGCCGTCTGATCCACGCCGCTTCTCCCCATCAGATTGCCGCCACGACGGCTTCCGGACCCGCACGGCGCCGGCCGAGCCGGCGTTCGCCGACCAGCAGCTGGATGCCGATGAGGATGACCATCATGACAACGATCATCACCGCCGAATAGACAATCGCGATGCCGTATTCGCCGACATCTGCGCGCCCGACAATGTAGACCGTGGCGAGATTGAACCGGCCGCTCGCCAGGAAGATGACGGCGCTGACCGCCGTCACCGCGCGCACGAAACTGTAGATCATCGCGGTCACGATCGCCGGCTTCAGGATCGGCAGGATCACCCGCCGCAAGGTAGCAAAAGACCGCGCCCCAAGCGTCAGCGATGCCTCGTCCAGGCTCTTGTCGATCTGTCCGAGATTGGCAAGCCCGGCACGGATCGCCACCGGCATGTTGCGGAAGATGAAGGAGATGACGATGATCAGCCCGGTGCCGGTCAATTGCACCGGCGGCACGTTGAAGGCAAGGATATAGCTGACGCCGATCACCGTGCCGGGAATGGCGAAACTCATCATGGCCAGGAACTCGAACATGGTACGCCCGGCGAAACGCTGCCGGTCGAGCAGATAGGCCGTCAGGATGCCGAGCGCCGCGGTGAACGGCATCGCCACCAGCGCCAGGCCGATGGTCATCAGCAGCGACGGCCAGGCCGAGCCGCTGAAAAACCAGCCATTGACGCCTTTCTCGATCGAAAAGGCGGTGAGGAAATACTCGAGCGTCGGCGTGTTGTCGCGCCCGATCGATTGCACGAAACCGCCGCCCAGGATGATGCCGTAGACCACGATGGTCAGAACCAGCCACGGAACGACGGCGGCGTAGCAGCCGATCCGCAAGGCCTTGGGCAGCGTCGCCGGTACACCGCCATCGCCCTTGCCTGCGACGGTGACGTAGCTGCGGCTGCCGATCCAGCGGCGCTGGATGACGAAGGCTGCCAGCGTGAACATCAACAGCACGATCGCCAGCACCGCCGCGCGGCCCTGGTCGTGCGCCGCACCGACCACTGCAAAGAAGATGTCGGTCGACAGCACGTTGAAGTTTCCGCCCAGCACCAGCGGATTGGCGAAATCGGCCATGCTCTCGATAAACGAAATCAGGAAGGCGCTGGCCAGGCCCGGCCGGATCAACGGCCAGGTGACGGTGCGAAACGTCCGCCAGCGACTGGCGCGCAAGGTCTGCGACGCCTCCTCCATGCTCGGGCTGACCCCTTGCAGCACGCCGACCAGAACCAGGAAGGCGATCGGCGTGAAGGCCAGCACCTGCGCGATGGTGATGCCGGCCATGCCATAGATCCAGCGGCTGCGCGGAATGCCGAGATGCACCGACATGAGGTTGGTGACGATGCCGGCGCGGCCGAACAGCAGGATCAGCGCCAGGCCGATGACGAAGGGCGGCGTGATGATCGGCAGGATGGACAGGCCGCGCAGCAGCCATTTGGCCGGCAGCTTGGTGCGAAGCGCAATCAGCGCCAGAGCCAGCCCAAGCGCCGTGCAGAAAAAGCCGACGAGGACTGCGATCGCCACCGTGTTCCACGCCACGCCGCAGGAGCCCTCGCCATAGAGGCAGCGCAGGCTCCATATGTTGGCGCTGAAGATCTTTTCGACGAACAGCGCCGGCACGACATTGCCGTCATTATCCTTGATGGCCGAGGTGAGGATCGACAGCAGCGGATAGGCAACGAACAGGATCAGCGAAGCAATCACGATTGAGAGCGAGCCGACGACGAAACGGTCGCCCTTGCACCAGCCGCGCGCGGCGAGCGCCTCGGCGATGAACATCAGCATCGCCACGGCATAGAGCGCCGCACCCCAGCCGAGCCCCGGCTGTATCGGTCCCGGCGTGCCGGCGACCTGGGTAAGCAAGCCAAATCCCCAGCCCGAATGGATGATGGAAAAGCCTTCGATGGCCAGCCACAGCAGGCCCGCCGCGCCTGCAATCGCAAGGCTCTTGGGTTTGTTGCGCGCCACCAGCCAGCTCGCCAGCAGAAGCGGCAGGACAAGCGGCAACAGCCAGGGCCGGCCACCGAGCGCCAGTATGATGGCCGGCGTCGCATCCGTCGGCTGTGCCAGCCAGTCGAACGACAGGAAGCCGCCTTCGACCTTGTACCAAGGCAAGAGCACGATGCTCGCCCACGCGGCCATTACCCAGGCGAGCGCGCTGCGTCCAGGAGCGGAACTGACCATGGAACCGGCCGCGGCCATTCAATGTCTTTCTGTGCCAAAGGATGGTGCGCCGGCTGCCGCGAAGGGCGCCGGCGATCAGAGATGCTAGAGTGAGCGCAAAAGAACGCGCTCAGCCGCCGTTGCGAACCTCGTCGGTGAACTTCTTCAACAGCCGCTTGCGTTCGGCGGACGAGCCATATTTGGCGAAATCGTAGTCGATCAGCTTGATCTTCGAGAGGTCCGGCGCCTCGGGCGGCACCGGCGTGGCGGTGTTCGACGGGATCTGGAAGCTGCCGTTCGGCGCCGCGAGCTTCTGCGCGTCCGGGCTCAGCGCCCAGTCGTAGAATTTCTGCGCCTCTTCGGCATGCTTGGCGCCCGTCACGATGCTCATCGAACCGATCTCGAAGCCGGTGCCTTCGCAAGGCGACACCACCTTCACGGCAGGGTTCTGTTTCGCGGCATTGATCACGTCGTGCTGGAAGGAGATGCCGATCAGCGTCTCGCCCTTGCCGACGGCGAGCGCCGGCGCGGCCCCTGCCTTGGTGTATTCGGCGATGTTCTTGTTGAGCTGCTTGAGATAGTCGAATGCCTTGTCCTCGCCCATCAGTTGGACGATGGTGGCAAGCATAGTCCAGGCCGTGCCCGATGAATTCGGGTCGGCCATCTCGATCTCGCCCTGGAATTCCGGCTTGACCAGATCGGCCCAGCACGCCGGAGCGGTCAGCCCGCGCTGCTTCAGATCTTCCTCATTATAGCCGTAGCCGAGCGCACCGAGATAAATGCCGACCGTGCGGTTCTTCGACCTGTCGGCCTGCTTCAGCGCCCAGTCGCGCAAGTTTGCCAGTTGCGGCGACTTGTATTCCTGGGTGAGGCCCTCTTCCGCCGCCTGCAGATGCGGGTCGCCGGTGCCGCCCCACCAGATATCGGCTTGCGGATTGTCCTTCTCGGCCCGGAGGCGGGCGTAGATTTCGCCGGCGCTCATGCGGGTCATGTCGACGCTGACGCCCGTCTCCTTCTGGTAGGTGGTCGCCATCGCCCGGCACCAGGCCTCGTCGACGGCGCAATACATTGTGAGGCTGCGGTCGGCCGCCTGGGCGGCACTCGCCAATCCGAACATGGCCAGCGCCGCGCCAAGGCCAAGCCAGGCGGCGCGCAAGCCTTGCTTACTGTCAAATGTCTTCATCGATATTCCTCCCTGTCTTCTCACTGGAAACGATCTACCCGTCGTCGAGCGGCACTCCGATCACCTGGGACAATGTCGCCGCAACACCGGGTGCTGCCGCAAGCACGGGATTGCCCTTCGCCATGCCATCGCCGTCGAGGAACCGGTTCACCCGGCCGCCGGCCTCCTCCACCAGCAGCAATCCGGCCAGGCAGTCCCACGAATTGATGTGCAGCTCGGCATAGGCATCCGAGCGGCCGTCGGCCACATAGGCCAGCCCAAGCGCTCCGGAGCCGGAGCGCCGCACATTGGCGCCGAGTGCCCAGACAAGGCTCACCTTGTCCAGATAGTCGCGATTGGGAATCCTCGGCGACCAGCCGAACTCGACAAAGGCGCGGTCGAACGCTTGCGTCGGCGACACATGGATCGGCGCGCCATTGCGCGTCGCGCCTTGCCCGCGACGGGCAAAGTACGTTTCGCCGACGGCCGGATTGGCAATGCCGCCGATCTCGCTGCGGCCGTCCTCGACGAAAGCTATCGAAATGCAGAAATGCGGAATACCGCGCATGAAATTGGCGGTGCCGTCGATCGGGTCGACGACCCACATGCGGGCAGAGCCGATGCCGCCGCCTTCCTCGCCCAAAAACCCGTCCTGCGGAAAAGCCTCTGCCAGCGTGGCGCGGATGTGCTCCTCGACCTTACCGTCGGTTTCAGTGAGAAAATCCTGCGGGCCTTTCATCGCCACCGGCTGGACGGCGCCCTGCCGGGCATAGCCTTCCATCGCCAGTTGCCCGGCCGTGACAAGCAGTTTCCGGCAGACCTCGGCACGCCTGTCCATCTCGGCCTTGGACAGCCGGTCCGCCTTCGGATGCGCCGCCGCCCTGCTCATGCAGCCGGTCCGGACAATCGCGCCCTCAATGCCGTCTTCGGCGAAATGGACAGGGTATTCCTCCGATGCCACTCTTGAGCCGGCTTGTATTGCACGGCTGTGCAAAGCTGTTGCATTCGGCCATGCCTGTCAAGTGCGGTGGGTGGCAATGGCAGAAGAGTTGCATTACATTGCACGGGCGTGCAAAGAATCACGAAAACAGCAGCGAGAGCGTTGGCTTGACGGTTCCGAGAATCCGCACCGGTTTTTCCAGCGCCCAGCAGGTTGCCGACCTCGCCGGGGTTTCACGTTCGGCGGTGTCACGTACCTTCACGCCCGGCGCTTCCGTTTCCGGGGAAACCCGCGAGCGAGTGATGCTGGCGGCCGAGCAACTCGGCTATCACGTCAACCATCTGGCTCGCGGCCTGATGCGGGCCTCGACCGGCATTGTCTGCCTCATCGTTGCCGATGGCGACACGCCCTATCATGCCCGCCTGCAGAAGGCGCTGACCCAACATCTGCGGGACGCCGGCAAAATGGCCATGGTGTTCAACACCTCCGGCCCCAGCCACCATGTCGACCAGGCGCTGCGCAACACGCTGAACTATCGCGCCGATGCGAGCATCGTTCTGTCCGGCTCGCCGCCGCAGTTGCTGATCCGCACCTGTCTTGAGAACGGCCAGCGGCTGGTGCTGATCAATCGCGATGACCGCTTCGACGGCCCGCACAATATCGGTGTGGACAACGCTGCAGCCGCAGAGGCAGCGCTGCATGCCTTCATCCGGGCCGGCTGTACCCGCCCCGCTTTGGTGACCTCGGCTGCCGGCACGCCCAGCCTGCTCTCCCGCGAAACCGCCTTCCTTACCGCGGCGCAGGAGGAAGGGCTGGAGGTGACCGTGTGGCGCGAGGGCCGCACCGGCTATGCCACCGGAGCCGATGGCGCCAGGCGGCTCTTTTCCGGCCGGCAGCGGCCGGATGCGGCGTTCTGCGTGACCGACCTGATTGCGTGCGGCTTTCTCGATGCGGCCCGCCACGAGTTCGGCATCAACGTACCCCGCGATCTCTGCGTCATCGGCTTTGACGACATTGAACAGGCCGACTGGGCCTCTTACCGGCTGACGACGTTCTCGCCGCCGATCGAGGAGATCGCCAGGCGCGCCGTGCGGCTCGCGACCGGCGCGCGGGAGGAGGCTGGCAGCCGCCTGATCTGCCATGCGCCCATGGTCTGGCGCAGCACGGTGAGGCCGGGCCAGGGCTGATGCGAAACATGTGTCGTCAAGACGGGAAACGTACTGATGTCCAAGAAAAAGGCCAGGAAGACCCGCCAGGCGGCAAGACCGGTGGAGATAACTGTAGGCCCCGAAATCCGGAGCATGATGCGCAAGTTCGGCCTGACCGAGGAAGAAGCACTGCGCATGATGCGCGAATGCGATGCCACCCTCTATGGCGCCAACTCCGGGCACGTGCAGCCAGGATCTTGACGGCCCGCCAGGCGCGAACGGAATTTTAATGTAAATCAAGCGTAATCCCGACCGTTAAAATGATGCGTATGTGTTGGGGTTGCGCATGCCGGAATATTCTTTCTTCATCCGCTCGATCCGGATCCGCTACATCTCGGGATTGCTCATCTTTGCGCTGGCTTCCACCGCGGTGATGTTTGCGCTCAATCGCGTCAATTCCTTCCGCCACGACATCGACGCGCTGAGCAGCAATCTCGTCGTCTTCACCCGCGACCTGCGCAACGCCTCCAGCTTTGCCGAAACCGCCAGCACGACCTGGCGCACCGAAACCCGTGACGGCCTTGCCGCCGCCGCGCGCGGCCATTCGCAACGCCTGACCAGCGAGATCGAAACACTGTCCGCGGAGTTGGCCGCGATCAAGCCGAGCCTATCGGCCAAAACGCTGGACGAACTCTCGTCGGCCGCCGTCAACGGCGACCTGTTCTGGTCGTCGCGCGACATCGTGCGCAACTTCAACCTGATGTCGGCGGCGCAACAGACCGACGAATGGAGTTCGCGCGAAATCCTCAACCAGAACGACCTGTTCGTCCAGCCGATGCTGGTGCGTGTGCGTACCGCCATGGATGGCGAACGCCATCTGGCCGACGCCTCCAGCGACAGGCTGCTGTTGTGGGCAAGCGGCCTTCTGTTCGCGGTTCTTGCCATCGTTGCCCTCTGGATCTTCCGGCCGATGGAAAAGGCGATCCGCCGCGCCTTCACCGAATCCGCCGCATCCTTGTTCAAGGCCGAAGCGGCCGACCGCGCCAAATCGGAATTCCTGGCCAATATGAGCCATGAGATCCGCACGCCGATGAATGGCGTGCTGGGCATGGCCGAACTGCTCGCCAAGACCGAGCTTAACGCGCGCCAGAAGACCTTCACCGAAGTCATCGTCAAGTCCGGCAATGCGCTGCTCACCATCATCAACGACATCCTCGATTTCTCCAAGATCAATGCCGGTCAGCTGACGCTCGATCCTGCACCCTTCCGGCTTGCCGAAGCGGTCGAGGACGTGGCCACACTGGTGTCGGCGCGCGTCGCCGAAAAGAACCTCGAGCTGATCGTGCGTGTCGACCCGCGCCTGCCTGCCCATGTCGTCGGCGATGCCGGACGGTTTCGTCAGATCGTCACCAATCTGCTCGGCAATGCGGTGAAGTTCACCGAGAAGGGCCATGTGCTGATCGATGTCGGCGGCGAGGTGGTCGACGGCATCGTCCAGCTCAAGGTCCGCGTCGAGGACACAGGCATCGGCATTCCTGCCGAGAAGCTCGAGAACGTGTTCGAGAAATTCGCGCAGGTCGACGGCTCGTCGACGCGCCGCCATGAAGGCACCGGCCTCGGCCTTGCCATCGCCGCCCGCCTCATCGACCTGATGGGCGGCAAGATCGGCGTCGAAAGCGAGATCGGCCGCGGCTCGGTGTTCTGGTTCGCCGTGCCGCTGCCGGCGCATCAGCAGGACACGCGCAACGAGATCGTGCCGGTCGATGTCACCGGCGCCCGCGTGCTGGTCATCGACGACAACCCGGTCAACCGCGAGATCTTGCTGGAGCAGCTCAGAAGCTGGAGCTTCGACTGCGCGGCCGCCGAAAGCGGCGCCGTCGGCCTCGCCTTTCTAGACCGGGCCAGCCAACTCGGTGCTGCGGTCGACTGCATCATCCTCGACTACCAGATGCCCGGCATGAACGGCGCCGATGTCGCCAAGGCGATTTCCGCCGACAGCCGTCTCTCCGCCATCCCGGTGGTGCTGCTGACCTCCGTCGACCAGGTCGATTTCGGCAAGATGGTCATCGATTTCGGCATCGCCGCGCATCTCACCAAGCCGGCGCGCTCGGCCATCCTGCTCGGCACCGTCATCTCGGCCATCCAGAAAGCGCGGGCCCAGATCGGCAAGGCCCAGTTCGTTCGCGAGCCTGTCGTTCCGCAGGCGGCACCCGTGACGCCACCCGCCTTCACCGTCATTCGCGGCCCGGCAATTCCGGCGGCCACAGTGCCTGAATCGATCGCCACGCCAAACGGCCCGATCGATATTCTGATCGCCGAGGACAATGACGTGAACCAGCTGGTGTTCGGCCAAATCCTCAATGGGCTTGGCCTCAGCTACCGCATCGCCAGCAATGGCCGCACGGCCGTCGAGATGTACCGGGCGCTGCGGCCGAAGCTGATCCTCATGGACGTCTCCATGCCGGAGATGAACGGCTACGAGGCGACCCGCGCCATCCGGGCGGCGGAGGCAGCGAGTGGCAATCACACACCAATCATCGGCGTCACCGCGCACGCACTGAAGGGCGACCGCGACAAATGTATCGAGTCCGGAATGGACGACTATCTGCCTAAGCCGGTGTCGCCCGACCGCCTCGGCAGCAAGATCGGCACATGGCTCAGCGAAACGGTCGCGGTAAAGAGGGCTTGATCAAATCGCCGCGTCCAGACGATAGCGGCGCATCCAGTCCAGACTAATTTCGTCCGAGAGCTTGGCGACGCCCGGCTTTACGTCGGCGGCATTCGGCGCCGGAACGCCCAGGGCCTTGCAGATGGATGCCAATGCCGCTGCCGGATCGCCTGACAGGCGCTCATAGCCGATGCGCAGCGGGACGATCCCCTGCTCCGCGAACCAGACGTTCCAGCCCGCGTCATAGGCTTCGAGTTCGGCAAGCTCGCGCTGGATCCGCTTGAAATCGTAGCGGGGTTCCTGCGGCGGTGCGACTCGTTCGATCTCGGTTCCGTCGGGCGCGATGTGCCAAAGCCCGGTCTGCTCGGCCTTGATCAGCGACACCGCCTGCGCCAGCTTGTTTTCGCGCGAAAGATGGATGTAGAGGACCCGCCCGAAGGCCTTTTCAAAGCGTGCTTTGTCCGATGGCAGGTCTGGGTAGATCCGGTCGAGGATTGCCGAGAGTTCATCCAGGTTTTCCCGCATCAGGCGCAAGCCGAAGACGCCCGTTCCGCCCCTTCCCGCGCTGATTGCCGCACCGAGATAGGCGAGGTCGAAATCATGCGCGCTCATCGTCTCGGGATGCGGCAATTTCCACTCTTCGGCCCATTCCGCCTTGTCCTGCCGCCGGTAGAACGAGTGCGGATCGCCGGCTGTTTTCGTCGAGGCCAGAAGGCCGCACAGCAAGGTGCTTCCGGTTCTCGGCGTGCCGCAGATTACGTAGCCGTCACGCATCTCGGGGCTCTGTCGCTTGTCATGGATTGGGCTAACCTCGCCAGGCGCGGTGACACGCGCGCTTCGCGAAGGACTCCAGTCTAGCCGCGCCGGAAGGGATAGAGGAATTGCTGCCAGTATCCGTTCGGAACGGGATGTCCGTGAATGCCGTAGCCGTTCGGCCAGCGCCCTTCGGGCATATGGTGGGTACCGAACAGCCGGTCGAGCAGCGGGAAATGGATGGCGAAGTTTACGTCGATCGCTTCTTTCTCGAGGCCGTGATGCCAGTGGTGGTAACGCGGCGACACCAGCACCTTTTCGACTGGACCGAAACTGGTTCCGATGTTGGAATGGATGAAAGACGAATAGACGTAGACGATCAATATATACGTCTGGATAGCCGATTCATCGAACCCCAGCACGAACATCGGGGTGGCCGTCAGGCTGCGCAGCACGATGATTTCCAGGAAATGCATGCGCGCACCGGCAATCCAGTCCATCGACTTGGCGGAATGGTGCACGGCATGGAACTTCCACAGCCAGGGAATGCGATGAAAGGCCCGATGCACCCAATACTGGGCAAGGTCGGTCAGGAACATTACCGCCAGCAGTTGCACCAGCCACGGCAAGTCGTGGACCCAGGCGCGCACCGAACCAAGGGCGCCCTGTGCATTGACGAAGTTGGACGGCGCCAAGGTCAGGTAGGTCAAAATCTGCACCAGCAGCGATGAGACCAGATAGTAGAACAGGTCCTCGCGCCATTCGTCGCGGAACACGGTCTGATCCTTGTTGCGCGCGAAAAGACGTTCGAGCGGAACGAACAGCACACCCATGAACAGGGCGTTCAGGATGAAGAAATCAAGCCCGAAGAACACCCCTTCGATGTGCAGTTGATGTCGCACCGGAAGCATGCCGACCAGCGACGCCAGCAGCACAGTGAACATGGCTGCCGCGCCGAGCGTCTTTTGCCTGCGCAGCGTCATGCTGAGGATCGCCAGGATATAGCCGGAGATGAGGACGAAATAGAGCACCGGCTTGAAGAACAGCATCTGGTGGATGGGGGCCAGATCCGGCATCGATGTAAGCGACGGGTAGCGCAGCACGATGACCATCAGCAGGGCGGTGACCCCGGCAAGCAAGCCAATCGAGCCGGACAGCCAGCCAGAACCGAACGGCCGTTTGGCGCGCGGCGTTTCAAGTTCACTTACAACGCGTCTAAGGAAATTTGCCAACCCCCTATGCCCCCGCCTTTTTGACGATCGCAAAAGCTCTCGTCGAGATATCGACCTCTTTTGCTACAGCAGGGCTCATTAATATTTAATCGCCACGACCCTGCACATGACGGGTGACTATCGCTTTTGGGCGATTGGAAGAGCTATGATTGCAACAAAAGAACACCGGCCACTATAGTCGGAATCTTTCCTGGATGCGACGGGCGCATTCAAGCGGCGTCAGCCGGCTGGTGTCGACTTCGAGGTCGTAGTCTATGCCGTTGTGGACGCGTCCATATTGCCAGCGCGCCAGGCCCGGCAGCCTGTCGGCGCGCGCGGCCTCGCGCGCTTCCAGCACCTCCAGCGGCGCCATGACGCCGACCAGATGCAGGTCAAAGCTCGACAGCAACTCGACATACTCCGCTATCTCTTCATCGAAGATCACGTCGTCGACGATGAGATTGTTGCCTTGCCCGGCCATGGCGGCGATAGCATGGCGCATGCCGCGCATGGTTCGTGCGCCGACCGGTCCGCTCCTGATCACCACCGACGGCCTGCCGTCTTCCAGCACCGTCTCAAAGGAAAACCCGTCGGCATGATCCTGCAGCGCCGGCGGCAGCATGTCGATGAAAGCATCCATCTGGACATGCAGGAAGGGCTCGGTGGCGATCGTTTGCAGCGCCCTGGCGATCGAGCTTTTGCCGGCGCTGCCGACGCCATTGAGCAGGACGATTTTGGCCGTCATGTCGCCCCCTCGGCCTATCGGTTGCGCACGACGATACAGGCGCCGCCGACGCTTTGCAGTTTCTGGCAGATGACGTTGGCGGCGGCGCGGTCGTCGACACCGATCCTGACGGCGTAGATGCCGCGTCGGCCGATCGGCGTGCGCACCCGGCTGACCACCGGGTCACGACCGGAAAGCAGCGCCGGAAACCGGCTCCTGACCCGCAGCCACTGATTGATCGCAGCTCCCCTGCGGAAATTGCCGGCCACCTGGACGCCCCATGGCTTCACATTGATCGACGCCATCGCCACGGTTCTCGACATGATCACCGGCAGCTTGCGGCAGGCGACGGCAAAGCTGGTTTTCCCGTCGAGCGGCTCGATCGTTCCGGCGTAGGCGCTGTCGGAGAACTTGTCGGCCGGTTCGCCCATGATGTCGAAGACGTAGCTCTCAGTCTCCATCGGCAGGAAACCGCCGGAACCCAGCCAGCGCGAAACGCGGCTCTCGCCGGCATTGTAGGCAGCCGCCGCCAGGCCGAGATTGCCGAAGCCGGTCTTCATTTCGGCGAGATATTTCGCCGAAGCCGGGATCGCCTGCTCGATGTCGAAAGGATCGGCCAGCCCGCGCATCTTGGCGGTGCCCGGCATGAACTGGGCGATGCCTTCGGCACCGACCGGGCTAACCGCATTGGGATCGAAGCGGCTTTCTTTCCAGATCAGCCGGGCGAAGTAATCCTTCGGCAGACCGTTCCGCTCGGCATGCGTCTCGATCAGGTCACAGACACGGCCGATCAATCGTTTCGCCGCCGAGCGCGATTGCGGTGGATCGGCAAGTGCCTGTCCGGCACTCAGCCCGCAGAGCAGGATCACACCGGCTTTGAGCAGCCCCCGCATGGCTCATTCGGCCGCGGCTTTGCGGTGCTGGCCAAACCGCCGCTCGATATAGTCGGCAACCATTTTTTCGAAATCGGCGGCGATCGACGGACCGCGCAGCGTCGCCGACTTCTTGCCGTCGACGAAGACGGGTGCGGTCGGCGTCTCGCCGGTGCCGGGCAGCGAGATGCCGATATCGGCGTGCTTGGATTCGCCGGGGCCGTTGACGATGCAGCCCATCACCGCGACCTTGAGGTTCTCGACGCCGGGAAATTTCTCCCGCCAGACCGGCATGTTCTTGCGCAAATCGGCCTGGATGTTCTGGGCGAGCTCCTGGAACACGGTGGAGGTCGTGCGACCGCAGCCGGGGCAAGCGGCGACGATCGGCACGAACTGACGGAAGCCCATGGTCTGCAGCAGTTCCTGCGAGACCTGCACCTCGCGCGTGCGGTCGCCATTCGGCTCCGGCGTCAGCGAGATGCGGATGGTGTCGCCAATGCCTTGCTGCAAGAGGATGCCCATGGCAGCCGACGAGGCGACGATGCCCTTGGATCCCATGCCGGCTTCGGTGAGGCCAAGATGCAGCGCATGGTTGGAGCGCGTGGCAAGCTCGGTATAGACTGCGATCAAATCCTGCACGCCACTGACCTTGGCCGACAGGATGATCTTTTCGCGGGCGAGGCCTATCTCTTCGGCCATTTCGGCCGACAGGATCGCCGACTGCACGATCGCTTCGCGGGTTACTTCCTGCGCCGTCAGCGGAAAGCCTTGGCGCTGGTTCTCGTCCATCAGCCGGGTGAGCAGCTCCTGATCGAGCGACCCCCAATTGACGCCGATGCGCACCGGCTTGTCATGCCTGATCGCCATTTCGACGATCGCTGCGAACTGGCGGCCCTTCTTGTCCTTGAAGCCGACATTGCCGGGATTGATGCGGTATTTGGCCAGCGCCTCGGCGCAGGCTGGATGGTCGGCCAGCAGCTTGTGGCCGATATAGTGGAAGTCGCCGACCAGCGGCACATTGATGCCGAGCCGCTCGAGCCGTTCGCGGATGCGCGGCACGGCGGCGGCGCTCTCGTCACGATCGACGGTGATGCGCACGATCTCGGAGCCAGCGCGATGCAAAGCCGCAACCTGCGCGACGGTTTGGTCGATATCGGCCGTGTCGGTGTTGGTCATCGACTGCACGACGACCGGCGCGCCGCCGCCGACGACCACGCCGCCGACATCGACGCCGACCGATGTCCGGCGCGCAAAGGGGGAGGAAAAATACCCGGTCATGCCGGCAGCCTCTTGATCACCCGAGCGACACACGTCCACGTCGACGCACGCTCAATCAGCTATCAGCGCATAGCGCTGAGGTTCGGGCATGAGGTGGAGGAGCAAAGATGGCTTGTCAATGGCGACAGACAAGCAGAGCCGCCAAATCGCAGCAGCGCGGCGACCCCACAGACGGGTTTCACCGGCCAACAGTATCGGAATCAGTAGCAAAAACAGGCCTCCGGCGGCATGTCGCCACCGGAGCGATAGTCACGCGCCAAGGCGGCGCGTCTAATCCTGGAAGGGCGTCAGTGTCTCGTCGGTTTCGCCTTCAGTTTTTCAATCTCGTCCTTGAGTGCCAGCTTGCGTCGCTTCAGATTCACGATTTCGAGGTCGTCGACCGATGGATGGTTCATCGCATCGTCGATCTCGCGTTCGATATCACCGTGTTTCCGCTGCAACTCATCAAGATGGGATGCAAGAGACATGATTGGTTCTCCCTTTCATGGTTTCCTCGATTGCAGCCGTCAAAGGCACGTCCACCGCAGGTCGCATCTGTGACGGCACCATGACAGTCTGCCACCATCCGGCTGCGATGTCGAATGCTGCGTGGTAGCATTCCACGACAATGTGATATGTGATATTGGCTGCGCGCCGGCGGCAATTGATGCCGCCCCCGCCCAATCATGCCCATTGCCGGGCGCCGCAGACATGCAGACGGTAGAGAATGTCCGACCAGGAAAAGGCCGATGTCCGCCTCGAATTTTCCCGCCTGAAGCAGGAGCATGCCGATTTCGACGCGGCCATCAATGCGATGATCGCCATGGGCTGCGACCCCTTGCAGATCCAGCGCATGAAGAAGAAGAAGCTTTTCCTCAAGGACCGGCTGATGGCGCTGGAAGACAAGATCATTCCGGACATCATCGCTTAGCCGACGGCCTCGGGGCCTAACTGCTCACCCCGCTATCGACAGCCGCGCCGCGCGATGGCGCAGCAACGTCAGCAATTCGTCGGTCTTCTCCGCTGAAGTGTCGATCGGCACCACCAGGCACATCGTCGCCTCGACCTTGCCGGCGGCCGCGAAGACAGGGGCGGCCAGGCATTTGGTGTAGGCGTCGACCAGCCCCGAAGTGATGCAATAGCCGGTCGTTCTGGCCGTCGCGATATCGGCAATGAAGTCGTCGAACTGCAGCCTGCGGCCGTCGGGCAGCAAAAGGTCGTCTTCCGAGACCATGTCCTGGATGGCGGCCCTTTCCAATCCGGCCAGAAGCAGCCGCCCCGATGCCGTCCATGGCAGCGGGATCTGCAGGCCGGTGGCCGAGCTGATGCGGAACGGCCTGGTGCCGGGGCTGGAATGGACGATGGTATAGCGCCCGCTTTGCAGCATGCACAATTCGGAGGTCTCGCTGGTCTCGCGCGACAGATTGTCGACCTCCTGCCGGCCCCGCCTAAGCAGGTCGTTGCCCCTCACATAGTCCATTCCATAGAGGTAGAGCTTCTTGCCGAAATAGACCCGGTTGCCGTCGCCCTCCATCTCCAGGAGACCCGCATCGACCAGCGAACGCACCAGCGTATAGGTGGTGGAGCGCGGCGCATTCACCCCCTTGGCGAGATCGCCAATGCCGATGGCGCGCTGCGTAGCATGCAGGAAGTCCAGGATCTCCAGCACCCGGTTGAGGCCCTTCTCGCGCGAGCCGGAGGTCTTGTCGGGCGTCGGGCTCTCGGCTGGACCAAGCTCCGCCCGATCCGTGAGTCCATTGCTATCTTGCATAACTGATTCCTGATGTTAGTATCTGTCTTGTATAGGATACATATGTCTATTGTAAGAGACAATTCAGGTCGGCGACACGTGTGTCTGTAGGGGAACTCAAACAACAGGAGGTCGCAGTGAACGACGCATCCAAGCGAGATTTTCTGAAACTGGGCATGGCCGGGCTTGCAACGGCGGGCGTGATGACCGCTGTCAGCGCCGAAAAGGCGGCGGCACAAGCCGCATCCGACAGCGTTCTGCGCACCGCGCTTGACCGCGGCAAGCTGATCGTCGGCACCGGCAGCACCAACGCGCCATGGCATTTCGAAAACGATGCCGGCGAGCTAGTCGGCATGGACATCACCATGGGCCGCATTCTGGCCAAGGGCCTGTTCGACGATCCGAGCAAGGTCGAGTTCGTCATGCAGGATCCGGCGCAGCGCATCCCCAATGTCACCACCAACAAGGTCGACATTACCATCCAGTTCATGACCATGACCGCGCAGCGCTCGCAGCTGATCCACTTCTCCAGGCCATACTATGTCGAGGGCGTCGCCCTGCTGACGCTGCCGACGGCGGAAAACAAGACCTTCGACAAGCTGCTCGCCGGTGGTTCGGCGACGCGCATCTCGATCCTGCAGAATGTCGATGCCGAAAGCTCGGTCCATTACGCCCTGCCGGAGGCGCAGGTGCTGCAGATCGACACCCAGGCCAATGTGCTGCAGGCACTGGAATCGAAACGCGCCGATGCCGCCGCTGTCGATCTTTCAACCGTGCGCTGGCTGGCCTCGCGCAACCCCGACAAATATTTCGATGCCGGCAAGAGCTGGTACTCGATGCTCTACGGCGCGGCCGTCAGGCAGGGCGACCTGGACTGGCTGACGTTCGTCAACCAGACCTTCACCATCGCTATGTTCGGCCATGAGACCGCACTCTACGACGCCGCCTTCAAGGACTATTTCGGCCAGGAGCCGCCGGCCCGCCATCCGGGTTTCCCGGTTGTCTGACAAGTGCTGGCGGAAGGGTTAGCCCTTCCGCCTTATAGGTGGCATCCCCTTGGTTATTGCGGGAGACGCATGGGCTATACGCTCAACTTCAACCTGATCTGGCGCCATTTCGACAAGCTGTGGGGCGGCCTTCTGCTCAGCCTCGAGCTTGCCGTGATTTCGATTGCCATCGGCGTCGTCATCGGCCTGGTGCTGGCGGTCTGGTATGTCTCGGCCGGACGCGTGGTGCGCGCCATCATTGCGGCTTACGTCGAATTCATCCGCAACGTGCCGCTGATCCTGCTCGTCTATCTCGTCTTCTACGGCCTGCCGACGGTGATCGACGTCGCCTACGACGCGCCGACCTCGTTCGTGCTGACGCTGTCGGTCTATAGCGGCGCCTATCTGGTCGAGGTGTTCCGCTCCGGCCTGGAAGCCGTGCCGCGCGGCCAGCTCGATGCCGGCAAAGCCATCGGCCTGACGCCCTGGCAGCGGCTGGTTCATGTGCGCCTGCCGACCATGCTGCGCATCACGCTGCCGGCGCTGTCCAACACCTTCATCTCGCTGTTCAAGGACACGTCGATCGCCTCGGTGATCTCGGTGCCCGAGCTCACCTTCGGCGCCCAGTGGATCAACTTCAACACCTTCCGCATTGTCGAGGTCTATCTGGTGACGACGGCGATGTACCTGGTGACCGGCTACACCCTACTCTTCGGGCTGCGGCTGGTCGAACGCCGGTTCAGGGCTGCGCGCTGACATGCTGAGCCAGATCCTCTACGCCGTACCGTTCCTCGCCCAGGGCTTCGCCATCACCTTGTGGGTGTCGCTGCTGGTCGTGGTGCTGTCGCTGATTGCCGGCGTCGCGCTCGGCGTCGGCCTGGTCTACGGCCCGGCGCCGGTGCGCTGGGCCGTGCGCATCTTCTCCGACACCATCCGCGGCATCCCGATCCTGGTGCTGATGTTCTTCGTCTATTACGGCCTGCCGGCCATCGGCCTGCATCTGCAATCCTTCTCGGCGGCGGTGTTGGCGCTCACCTTGTTCAAGACCGCGCAGGTCATTGAGTATCTCCGCGGCGCCGTCGGCTCCATTCCCAAAGGGCAGTCCGAGGCGGCGATGGCGATTGGGCTGACTTTTCGCCAGCGGCTCACCTACGTCATCTTTCCGCAGGCCTTCCGGCGCTTCCTGCCGCCCTGGATCAACGGCGTCACCGATGCGGTCAAGGGCAGCGCCCTGGTCTCGCTGCTCGGCATCACCGACCTGATGCAGGCGATCAACCAGGTCATCGGCCGCACCTATGAGGCGATGCCGCTCTACATCCTCGGCGCCTTGATCTATTTCGCCGTCAACTATGCGCTTTCCTACGCCAGCCGGCGGCTGGAACGGCGCTTTGCCTTCATCCGGGACTAGCACGATGGCCACAAGCTCGAACGACAATGCTGCCCTTCTCGACGTTGCCGGGGTCTCGAAAGCCTTTGGTTCGGTCGAGGTGCTTCGCGCGGTCAGCCTCAAGGTGGACAGGGGCGAGGTGGTCACCGTCATCGGCCCTTCCGGCAGCGGCAAAACCACCCTGCTGCGCTGCGTCAACTTTCTCGAAAGCTACGACTCAGGCTCGATCAGAATCGACGGCAAGGAGGTCGGTTTTCGTGAGGTCGGCGCGCGCAAGCGGCGCAGCGAGCGCGACCTTGCCAATATGCGCGCCGAAACCGGCATGGTGTTCCAGAGCTTCAACCTGTTTCCGCACCTCACCGCCGCCGGCAACATCATGCTCGGCCTCACCAAGGTGCGCGGCAAGAGCAAGGCCGAGGCGCGCCAGATCGCCGAGCATTGGCTGAGCCGCGTCGGCCTCGCCCACAAGGCCGACAGCCTGCCGGCGGAACTCTCCGGCGGCCAGCAGCAGCGCGTCGGCATAGCGCGGGCAGTCGCCATGGAGCCGAAGATCCTGCTGCTCGACGAGATCACCTCCGCGCTCGATCCCGAACTGGTCGGCGAGGTGCTGGCCGTTGTGCGCAGCCTGGCCGAAGACGGCATGACCATGGTGATGGTCACGCACGAGATGGCCTTTGCCCGCGACGCTTCGAGCCGCATTGTCTTCATGGCCGATGGCGGTGTCAGCGCTGTTGGCCCGCCGAAGGAGATCCTTGCCGAAGAGACCACCAATGAGCGCCTGCGCTCTTTCCTGGCGCGCTTCCGCGCCTCGCATTTCTGACATGGGCGGCCCAAAGCAATTCCAGGAAAAGTGTAAGCGGTTTTCCCGGGAAAAGCGCGAAGCGCTTTGCCTTGGGAATTGCGTAAAACAACAGGCCGGCCCAAGGAGAATTCTTACATGACGCCTTACATCCGGCTCGCCGAACTCGGCCTGACGCTGCCCGAGCCGCCGACGCCGATCGCCAATTTCGTCACCCATGCGGAAAGCGGCCGGCTGATCTTTCTTTCGGGTCAAGGGCCGTTGCGCGCCGACGGCACGCTGTGCACCGGCAAGGTCGGCGAGGACGTCACCGTCGAGCAGGCCTATGAGCATGCCCGCCTCACCGGCCTCAACCTGCTCGCCGTCATGCACGCCGCCGCCGGCGATCTCGGCCGCATCGTGCGCGTCGTCAAATTGCTCGGCTTCGTCAATGCGACGCCGACCTTCAGCGACCACCCGAAAGTGGTCAATGGCTGCTCGGACCTGTTCGCCAGCGTCTTCGACAAGATTGGGGGCCATGCCCGCTCGGCGATCGGGGTCGGCTCGCTGCCTGGAAACATCACCGTCGAAATCGAAGCGGTCGTCGAGATCGCCGCCTGACCGTCAAGGGATTGCTGAACATGAAAACCTATTCCGACACCGGCTCCAACACCACGATCCGTGAACGACTGGGACTGAGGCCGATCATCAACGTCTCCGGCACGATGACGACGCTCGGCGCCTCGATCATCGTTCCCGAGGCGATCAGCGCCATGGCCGAGATCGCCTCGCAATGGGTGGAGATGGACGATCTGCAGCGCGCCGCAAGCGTGATCACCGCCCGCCTCACCGGCAGCGAGGCCGGCTTCATCACCGCCTGCTGCGCCTCAGGCATCACAATGGCGATCGCCGGGGCGATGACCGGCACCAATTTGCTGGCGATCGAACGGCTGCCCGACGATACCGAAGGGCTGAAGTCCGAAGTCGTCATCCAGCTCGGCCATATCGTCAATTACGGCGCACCGATCGACCAGTCGATCCGCGTCGCCGGCGCCAAGGTCATTCCGGCTGGCACGGTCAGCGTCACGCAGGATTATCATGTGCGCGAGGCTATCAACGAGCGCACGGCGGCGGCGCTCTACGTCGTGGCGCACCACACCGTGCAATACGGCATGCTTTCCCTCGAGGAATTCTGCGATATCTGCCACGCCAGGGGCGTGCCGGTGATCGTCGACGCGGCTTCCGAATATGATCTGCGCAGCTTCCTGGCGCGCGGCGCCGACATCGTCGTCTACAGCGGCCACAAATTCCTTTCGGGGCCGACCAGCGGCATCGTCGCCGGCCGCAAGGATCTCGTCCGCGCCGCCTATCTGCAAAACCGTGGCGTCGCCCGCGCCATGAAGGTCGGCAAGGAAAGCATCGCCGGCACGATGGCGGCGCTCGAAGCCTGGGAAAAGCGCGACCATGCCGGCATCCGCCGACGCGAGGAAGCGGCGCTTCATCTGTGGGAGGACGCACTGCAGGGCCTGCCCGGCATCGTAGCAAACATCATTCCCGACCCGACCGCCAATCCACTTGACCGGCTGCAGATCTTCGTCTCGTCCGAAAGTCGCTTCAGTGCCGCCGGCCTCGCCTCGGCATTGGCGGCAGGATCGCCGCCCATCATCGTGCGCAACCACGAGGTCGAGCGTGGCCATTTCTTCCTCGACCCGTGCAACCTGCACCCAGGCGAGGCCGAGATCGTCGCCGAACGCCTCCGCGCCGTGCTCACCGCGGCCGACAGGCCGGCGGATGCGATGAGACAGCCGCGAAAGGATTCATCCGGCGCCCTGCGCTGGCCGGACTAGGCTGCGGCGGCCGCCATCCTTGCGGGCCAGCCCGAATTCCGCTAAGGCGCGCCTTTACCGCCGGGAGCATGCGCTTGACCGACCACCGCGCCGACGTCGCCATCATCATGGGCAGCCAGTCCGACTGGGCGACGATGCGCCACGCCGCCGAAACGCTGGAGGCGCTGGGCATTCCGCACAAGCGGCTGATCGTCTCCGCCCACCGCACCCCGGACCGCCTCTATGATTTCGCCAAAGGCGCCAAGGCGGCCGGCTACAAGGTGATCATCGCCGGCGCCGGCGGCGCCGCCCACCTGCCCGGCATGACGGCGGCGATGACGCCGCTGCCGGTGTTCGGCGTGCCGGTCGAATCGAAGGCGCTGTCAGGCCAGGATTCGCTGCTCTCCATCGTCCAGATGCCGGCCGGCATTCCGGTCGGCACGCTTGCCATCGGTAAGGCGGGTGCGGCCAACGCCGCCCTTCTGGCGGCCGCCGTGCTGGCGCTACACGACGAAGAACTTGCCGCCCGCCTGGATGCCTGGCGCACCGCCCAAACCGCCAGGGTCGCCACCGAACCGACGGACGCGCCGTGAGCCTGCCCGCGGGATCGAGCATCGGCATCATCGGCGGCGGCCAGCTCGGCCGCATGCTGGCTGTTGCCGCAGCGCGCCTCGGCTACCGCACAATTATCCTCGAACCGCAGGCCGATTGCCCGGCGGCTCAGGTCGCCAACCGCCAGATCACCGCCGCCTATGACGATGCGGACGCCCTTGCCGAACTGGCGGCAGTCAGCGCCGTCGTCACCTACGAATTCGAGAATGTGCCGGTAGCGGCTGCCGGCGCGCTCGCCGCCAAGGTCCCGGTCTATCCGCCGCCCAGGGCGTTGGAAGTCGCCCAGGACCGGGTGGCGGAGAAGCTATTCCTTAACAGCATCGGCATCAGGACAGCGGATTTCCGCTCCGTCGACAATGACGACGAACTGACGGCGGCGCTGAGAGAGTTCGGTGGCAGCGGCATCTTGAAAACCCGCCGCATGGGCTATGACGGCAAGGGCCAGCGCGTCTTCCGCAACATGGAGACGGGCGGCTTTGCCGGCACATGCGAGACCATGGGCAATGTGCCGCTGATCCTCGAATCCTTCGTCGCTTTCGAGCGCGAAATCTCGGTCATCGCCGCGCGCGGGTTGGACGGCGCGGTCGCCGCCTACGATCCGGCTGAGAACGTCCACCGCGACGGCATCCTGCATACCTCGACCCTGCCGGCCCAGATCAGGCTGGAGACGGCGGCGACGGCACAGGGGTCGGCAGCGAAAATCCTGTCGGCCCTCGACTATGTCGGCGTCATCGGCGTCGAGTTCTTCGTTCTTGCCGATGGCACGCTGCTGGCCAACGAAATGGCGCCGCGCGTGCACAATTCCGGCCACTGGACGGAAGCCGCCTGCATCGTTTCGCAATTCGAGCAGCATATCCGCGCCATTGCCGGCCTGCCGCTGGGCAACCCTGGCCGGCATTCAAACTGCGTCATGGAAAACCTGATCGGCGACGATGTGCTGCGCGTACCCGCTTTGCTCGCCGAGCCCGATCTGATGCTGCATCTCTACGGCAAGGCGGAAGCGCGCCCAGGCCGCAAGATGGGCCATTTCACGCGCATCAGCCGCCGTAGCTAAGCCATTCCGGCACTTTGCGCGAGGGCGTGGCTCGAGCCCTATTGCAGCTCGTCGTTCAGATCTCCGTCCTCGTCGGGGCTGGCGCAACTCGCATCGCCTTCCCTACAATTGGCGCCCGCGGTGAGCTGTTTGATGCGCTGGTCCGTCAGTTCGGTCAGGCATTGTGAAACCTCCATCGGATGGATGGAGCCGCCCTCGCTGTCTGTCGTCGTATAGGCGCATTCGGCGTCGCGGAAGGCGATCCAGGCGCGTTGCGCGACCTGCAGCAGCTTCCTGCCCTTGTCGTCGTTGCGACTGACGAGATCCTTGTAGGCCTGGTTGAGCTTGGCATCGGCCGCCCGATAGTCCTCGCCGGCGCAGATGTTCATCATCTGCTGGCTGTCGTCGTTGCGGTCGCATTCCTGCGCCTGCGCGATGGAGGCGGCTGCCAGAACGGCAAGGCTCGCGGACACAAACAACAGGCGCATAGAGGTCTCCAAATCGGCTTGCGGGTGCCGCACCATTCCAGCCCGCCTTCGGCCGCGCAATGGCGTGGAGCCGAGATGGCGGATATTTGATGGCCAAAGCCATTCTCGGCCTCTATCCAGCACGCTTGCGGTTGACACGGGCAAGGCTCCTCGTTTATGAGCCACCGCAAGTTCAAAGGCGCGCTTTTCAGGCGCGCCTTAATAATTCGGCCCGGACAGGGCCCAGACCGACGGGCAAGACCATGAAGATCAAGAATTCGCTCAAGGCGCTGAAGGCGCGTCACCGCGACAACCAGCTGGTTCGCCGCAAGGGCCGCGTCTACATCATCAACAAGACCGCTCCGCGCTACAAGGCGCGCCAGGGCTGAGTGTTCGGCCGGGGGCTCGTTGCCTCAGTCCATATGATGGTAATTGCCTGGTTTCAGGCACTTTCACGCTAATTTCAGTTTGACGATCCGCCGTCCGGGGTTAGATTCCGGTGATGCGGATTCTTTTTGCATTTTTGGCCACCCTCTTTCTTTTCGGCGTCGCTCCGGCGTCGGCGGACGATCCGCCGGCAAAGCCGCCGGTTGCCCTGACCAGGGAAGCCAGGCTCGACCAACTGTTTGCCGAGCTGAAGCGCGAGCGCAACGAAAAGGCGGCCGAGCGCATCGCCGGGCGCATCTGGGGCGAATGGTTCCAGTCCGGCAGCGCCTCGATCGACCTGATGATGCAATGGTCGCAAAAGGCGATGGACGACCAGAAGTTCGACGTCGCCCTCGACTTCCTCGACCAGGTCGTCATCCTGCAGCCAAAATATGCCGAAGGCTGGAACCGGCGCGCCACCGTCCATTACATGATGAAGAATTTCGGGAAATCGATGTCCGACATCGACCAGACGCTGCAGCTGGAACCACGCCATTTCGGCGCGCTTTCCGGCCTGGCCCAGATCATGGCCGCCACCGGCCACAAGCAATCGGCGCTCGAAGCCTGGCAGAAGGTGCTTACCATCTATCCGATGATGCGCAGCGCCCAGGACCAGGTCGCGGCAATTTCGGAAGAGCTTGCCGGCGAAGGAATTTGATTAGGCAGTAGGAATTAGGGATTAGTCAGTAGTCAGTAGTCAGTAGAGAAGATTGGTCGAGACCCCACCTCCCTACTCCCTACTCCCTACTCCCTACTCCCTACTCCCTACTCCCTACTCCCTACTCCCTACTCCCTACTCCCTAGAACTTATCCCCCTCCACCCCCGTATCTCCGCGCATGAACCTCATTTACGCCGCCTGTGCTTTGCTCCTCGCGCTCGTCTTTGCCCTGGCCGGTGTCACCCGCGCCGGCGCGTGGCTGATCGAGTGGCGGAACCCGCCGGCCGGCGAATTTGCCGACATCGACGCCACCCGCATCCACTATGTCCACGTGCCGGCGCCTCAAAATGCCGAGCTGCCGGCGATCGTCTTCATCCATGGCGCCAGCGCCAACCTCAGGGATCAGATGCTGCCGATCAGGCCTTTGCTCGAAGGCCGCGCCGAGATGGTCTTCCTCGACCGGCCGGGCTTCGGCTGGTCGGCACGCGGCCCCGGCAATGAGAGCCCGTCGGGGCAGGCCGACACCATCGCCAGGCTGATGGACCGTCTCGGCATCCACAAGGCGATCATGGTCGGCCATTCGTTTGGCGGCGTGATCACCGCCGCCTTTGGCCGCGAACACCCGGAGAAGACGCTCGGGCTGGTCTTTCTGTCGCCGGTCAGCCACCCCTGGCCGGGCGGCGCGACCGCCTGGTACTACAAGCTGACCGCCACCCCCATCATCGGCTGGCTGTTCTCGCAGACATTGACCTATCCGGCAGGCACGCTGCAGATGGACAGCGCCACGGCCTGCGTGTTTTCTCCCAACAAGGTGCCGGAAGGCTATGTCGGCAATGCCTCGATTCCGCTGGTGCTGCGTCCCGGCGCTTTCCGCGCCAACGCCATCGATGTCGCCGGCCTCTACGACTATACGCTGAAGGCCGCGCCGCATTACCGCGACATCACAGCGCCGACGATCGTCATCTCGGGCGATCGCGACAAGGTGGTCTATGCCTCGATCCATTCGGTCGGCCTGGTCAGGGACATCCCCGGCGCCGAACTGATCTGGGTCCACAATCTCGGCCACAAGCCGGATTGGATCGCCTCCGACCTCGTCGTCGGCGCGATCGAGAAAGTCGCCGGCAAGGTCGTCGACCTGCAGGCAATGGCAAAAACCGTGGAAGCACGCATCGCCGGCGATGCGTACAATGAGGGGCGATGCCCCGACATCACAGTGCCCGACGCGGAACTGGCCCCGACCTGATCGCAATGTATGTCCTGAAACACGGCGTCAAGAGAAACCCGGAGAAGCGATGGGCGTTGCCGGACCGCATCTTCTTCGGCTATGGCGCGTGCGCCATTCTTGCTGGCGCCTTTCTCGAGCATGCTCCTCTGGAAGGATTCTACGGCGAACGGATCATTCCTGGCGAGGGCTTTTCCGGGAACCATATTTACGCGACCAACGGCGTGATCGCGTTCGACTACCACGGCTATTCCGCCCGCGAGCGGCTTTTGGAACACCACAAGAGGGGCTGGGCGTCGCGCAATCCCGGGTGGCACTGCACGATCGCCACGGTCGATTTCGATCTGCTCGACACAGTCGAACTCAACCGGCGAAAGATGCTGGGTCCGGACCAGTACCTGCACCACCCCGTTCCCCGGGCTCGCCGCTTCCTTCGGCGCATCGATCACGCCGAAGGTGCGGCAAGAGCGCAGCGAACTGTGACGAGGTCTCAGCCTATGTTGCGGGTGGCCTGCACGTCCGATCCGACATAGGCGATGCGCAGCATGTTGGTCGAACCCGGCGTCCTCAGCGGCACGCCCGCCGTGATGATGACGCGGTCGCCCGGCTGGCCGAACCCCTCTTCGAAAGCGATGCGGCAGGCGCGATCGACCATGTCGTCGAGGTCGCTGGCGTCGGGCGAGACGACGCAATGCGTGCCCCACAAAAGCGACAGCCGCCGCGCCGTGTTGAGGATCGGCGACAGCGCGATGATCGGCACTTGCGGCCGCTCGCGCGCGGCGCGCAGGCCGGTGGTGCCCGACGCCGTATAGGTGATGATCGCCGACAGTTTCAGCGTCTCGGCAATCTCGCGGGCGGCGAGCGAAATGGCGTCGGCGCCGGTTGCTTCCGGTTCCGAGCGCTGCGCGTTGATGATGCCGGCATAGGTCGGGTCGGTTTCGACCTTGGTGGCGATGCGGTTCATCATCGCCACCGCCTCGACCGGATAGGCGCCGGCAGCGGATTCGGCTGAAAGCATGATGGCGTCGGCGCCCTCGAACACGGCGATCGACACGTCGGAGACCTCGGCGCGGGTCGGCACCGGCGCGGTGATCATCGATTCCAGCATTTGCGTGGCGACCACCACCGGCTTGCCGGCGCGGCGCGCGGCGCGCGTGATCTGCTTCTGGATGCCGGGCACCGCTTCCAGCGGCATTTCCACACCGAGATCGCCGCGGGCGACCATCAGCGCGTCGGAGAGTTCGATGATTTCGGCCAGCCGGGCTACCGCCTGCGGCTTTTCGATCTTGGCCATGATAAGCGCCCGGCCGCGCGCGATCTTGCGGGCTTCCGCCAAATCCTCCGGCCGCTGCACGAACGACAGCGCCACCCAGTCGACGCTTTCCGCCAGCACCGCATCGAGGTCCTTGCGGTCCTTTTCGGTCAGCGCACCGACCGGCAGGTCGGTGTCGGGCAGGCTGACGCCCTTCTTGTCGGAAATGGTGGTGCCGGCGACGACCGCGCAGGTGATCGACTTGCCGTCGCTCTTCACCGCCCTGAGCTCCAGCTTGCCGTCGTCGATCAACAGACGGTGGCCGGCCTCGACCGAACTCAGGATTTCGGGATGCGGCAGGTAGACGCGGGTCGACGTGCCGGGCTCGGGATTGTTGTCGAGGGTGAAGGTCTGGCCCGGGGTCAGCACCTCCTTGCCGTTGGCGAACTTGCCGACGCGCAGCTTCGGTCCCTGCAAATCGGCCAGGATGCCGATCGGACGGCCGACCTTTTCCTCGACCGCGCGGATGCGGCCGACCAGCGTGCGCATCAACTCGTGATCGGTGTGGCTCATATTGATGCGGAAGACATCGGCGCCGGCTTCGAACAGCTTCTGCAGCATCTCCTCGGACGAGGAGGCAGGACCGATGGTGGCGAGGATCTTGACCTTGCGGCTACGTCTCATTGACTGTTTGTTCCCGGGGCGGCTGGAGCGCCTCCCGTTGTGGACTCATCGGTCAGCTGGACCATCCAGCTTGCCTGCTCGCCCGTGTCATATTCCTGGAATCCGGCGCGCTGGAAGCCCCGGGCGACGCAATCGGTAACGCCGGCAATCTTGAATTCTTTTTCGGCCACGCACATGTTGATCGGGCCATCCCAGCGCCCGCCGCGCTCGGCGTCTTCTGCATAAAGATAGTAAAACCTCGATGACAGCGGACCTTCGATCAGCGTCTTGCAGCTCGATCCTTCAATGTGCCACCACCCCTCGGTGATCCAGCCTGCCTTGGCGCGGTAGCCGATGCCAACGCCGACCAGGTTCTGCGTGGCGTTGCAGACGCGGAAATCGGCGCGGGCAGGCGAAGCCGCGACCAGCGCGGTGAGCCCTAGCGTCAGGGCCAGGAGCGGCACGGCAAAGGCGGTGCGCGCACGCGGCCTGCCGGCGGAACCCATCCCGAAACCCCTCAATAACGTCATCTGCATCTCTCAAACCCCTTTTCGGAAAAGTCCGGGCGCATGTCAACGCGCCGTTCTGTCCAATTCCAATCGATTTAGAAAGGCCCCCGACACGCGATCTGCCGCACGTCACAGGTTTTTCGCAGAAACCGTGGCTAAACAACGGCATTGCGCAACAGTCCTCTTCGTGGGAATGACGATACCACCCTCCCCGGAAGCCAGCGAACAGACCTTTCCAGCCAATGACCCGATCCACAGTTTTCGCGCCTTTCGATATCGTCGAAGGCGACCGCAAGCGAGGCATCGTGCTTGTCGCCGACCATGCCCGCCGCGACCTGCCGGAGGAGTATGGCAGTCTCGGCTTGCCGGCGGCGGAACTCGATCGCCATATCGCCTACGACATCGGTGTCGAGACGGTGACGCGCGAACTGGCCGCAGCGCTCGACGCGCCGGCGGTGATCGCCAATTTTTCGCGGCTGCTGATCGATCCCAATCGCGGCGAGGACGACCCGACGCTGATCCGCCAGCTCTATGACGGCACTGTCGTGCCGGGAAACTACCCTATGGCGCCGCAAGAACGCGAAAGGCGGCTCGACGGCTTCTACCGGCCTTATCAGGACGCGGTCGGCGCCATGATCGCGTCGGTGGCGCACGCCTCAGGCAAAGCGCCGTTCATCTTCTCCGTACACTCCTTCACCCCTGTCATGCAGGGCTTCATCCGCCCTTGGCATGTCGGCATATTGTGGGACCTCGACGACCGCGTGGCGCGGCCGCTGATCGACATGCTGGCGCAGGATAAAAACCTCGTCGTTGGCGACAATGAACCCTATGACGGCGCTTTGCGCGGCGACACCATGTTCAAGCACGCCATCGTCAACGGCTTTGCCCATGCGCTGATCGAGATCCGCCAGGACCTGATATCAGACCGCAAGGGGGCGCTGGCCTGGACGGAACGGCTGGCGCCGATCGTTGACGCCATCGACCGCCGTCCCGATATACATCAGGTGAAGATGTTCGGCTCGCGCACCGGGCCGCTGTGAGGATCCAAGGCAATGACCGAACTCAGCGATGACCAGAAACGCGATTTCGAGGCCGCGGCCTTCCGCCGGCTGGTCGATCATCTGCGCGAGCGCAGCGATGTGCAAAACATCGACCTGATGAACCTCGCCGGCTTCTGCCGCAACTGCCTGTCGAACTGGTATCGCGAAGCGGCCGAGGCTGAGGGCGTCGATCTCGGCAAGGATCAGTCGCGCGAAATCGTCTACGGCATGCCCTATGCGCAATGGCAGGCGCTGAACCAGACCGAGGCTTCGGACGCCAAGAAAGCGGAGTTCGAGGCAAGACGGCCGAGGGATCACTGAAGTAGCGCGCGGTTCACAGGATTGACGTCGGCGGGACAGCGCCTAACGGTTTCCCCTTAGATGTGGCCCACAAGCTTTTCGCAGCCAAGCGCTTGACGAGAAATTGAATCGATTTAATTTGCCGCGCAAAGCCATTCCTTGACCGGATTCGAACCATGGACGCGCAAGACACCATGCAGAGCGCCATTCGCGGGCGATGGGCCGTAGCCGCGATCTTCCTTGCCAACGGATTCCTGACCGGCAGCTGGGCGCCGCAGATTCCGGTGTTCCTGACCCGGCTCGACATCTCGAAATTCACCCTCGGTCTGCTGATCCTTCTGTTCGGCGTCGGCGCGGTCGCGGCCATGAGCTGGTGCGGCCATCTGATCTCCAGGCATGGCTCGCGCACCGTGCTGCGCTGGTTCGGCCTTTGCGGCAGCCTCGGCCTGCTGATCGTGGCGCTGGCGCCCAACGTGCCGCTGGCGGCGATCGCCATGATCATCTTCGGCGGCTCGATCGGCGGCATGGATGTCGCCATGAACGCCAATGCCGTGGTGGTCGAGCGCCGGCTGTCCCGCGCCATCATGTCGTCCTCGCACGGCTTCTGGAGCCTCGGCGGTTTCGCCGGTGGCGGTCTGGGCGGTTACGCCATCCAGACTTACGGCCACCTCGCGCATGCGGCTGTAGTCACGATCATTGCTTTTGCCGTCATCGCCGTGGCGGTCGGCTACCTCATCGCCGAGGACAAGCCGCAGGCCGCCGAGCATCATAAATTAACGCTGCCGGCCAACCCGCTGGTCTATCTTGTAGGGCTGATGGCGCTGCTGACGATGATTTCCGAGGGCGCCGTGCTCGACTGGGCAGCGCTTTATCTCAGGCAGGAGCTCGGCGCCGACCTCGCCATCGCCGGCCTTGCCTACGCCGCCTTCTCCGGCGTCATGGCTGTCATGCGCTTTTTCGGCGACGGCGTGCGCAACCGCTTCGGCGCGGTGGCGACGCTGCGCGGCTCGGCGGTGGTCGCCGCCGCCGGCATGCTGGTCGCCGGCCTGTCGCCTTCGCCCTGGATCGCCATCGCGGCTTTTGCTCTCTGCGGCTTCGGCATCGCCAATATGGTGCCGATCATCTTCTCGGCCGGCGGCAACCAGGAAGGCATGTCGTCGGGCACCGGCATGAGCGTGGTCACCACCATGGGCTATTCCGGTATATTGGTGGCGCCGTCGGCGATCGGCTTCGTCGCCGAGCATTCGAGCTTCGGCCCGATCTTCGTCGCCATGTCGGCGCTGCTGATCGTCGTGCTGTTGATGGCCGGGCTCGCTCACCGCGCCGAATTCGCGGCCGCCCCCGCCGAATAGCGCTTCAGCTCCTCATAGAGGAAATCCGCGACGCGGCGGATGCGCACGCTGGTGCGCACGTCACGATGCATGGCAAGCCACACCGGCAGGCTGGGCAGTGGCAGGCCGGGCAGCAGTTTTTCCAGCAACGGGTCGCTGTCGGCCAGCGGCTCCTGGCCAAGACCGACGCCGTTTCCCGCCCGCAGCGCTTCCCACAGAACGATCTGGTTGTCGGCCCTGAAGCGGAAGCTGCTTCGGGTGACGGGGATGCCGGCTTGGGTAAAGCCCCGGATCATCTCGTCGCTGCGGTCGAAGCCGATCAGCGGGTGGTCGAGAAGATCGGCGGGCTTGAGCGGGCGGCCGTGCTGGTCGAGATAGGATTTCGCCGCGCAGCAGCAGAGCTTGATATCGCAGACCTTGCGCGCCGTCAGCTCGTTCTGCGCCGGCTTGACCATGCGGATGGCGATGTCGGCATCCCTTCGCAGCAGGTTCTCGACCTGGTTCGAGGCGACGATCTCGACCTCGATGCCGGGCTCCTCGATGCCGAGCCGCGCCGTCATCTTCGGCAGCACATAGGCCGCCACCACCTCGCTGGCGGCAATGCGCACCGTGCCTTCGATCGCCTCGACCGAGCCCAATGCCAATAGTGCGAACGCGC
Organism: Mesorhizobium sp. M1004; assembly: GCF_040318795.1. Taxonomy (NCBI): domain Bacteria; kingdom Pseudomonadati; phylum Pseudomonadota; class Alphaproteobacteria; order Hyphomicrobiales; family Phyllobacteriaceae; genus Mesorhizobium; species Mesorhizobium sp. M1004. Next base: position 156,830 of record NZ_JAMYNB010000003.1, on the reverse strand, counting down.
TCGCCTGCTCGCTCACCGCTCTGCCGCGTTCGAACAGCGTGGCGCCTGCTTCCGTCAGCGCATAGCCGCGCCGCCCGCGCCGGAACAAGGTGACGCCCAACGCCTGTTCGAGCTCACCGATGTGACGCCCGAGCGTCGGTTGGCTGGCCGACAGTTTGCGCGCCGCGGCCGACAGGCTGCCGGTCTCCGCCACGGTGACGAAACTCTTGATCAGGTTCCAGTCGATATCTTCCATTCAATTATGAATAACAAAGCTGCATCCCTAGTCAATTTTCATTCGCATATGGAGGCATCATATTCGCCGTGCAAACACAAACACGGAGAAGAAAATGACCAAGATCGCAATTCTGGGGGCCAATGGCCGGCTCGGCCGCGTGGTTGGCAAAGCCTTCATCGACGCCGGCTTCGATGTCCGCGCCGTCACCCGCACCGGCAAGGTCCCGGCCGAACTCAAGGGCGCCACCGCCGTCGCCGGCGATGCGCTCGACCGCGAGGCGCTGATCCGCGCCACGCAAGGCGTCGACATCATCTTCAACGGTCTCAACCCGATCTACACCGATTGGAGCAAATGCCTGCCGATGGCGGAAAACGTCGTGGCCGCCTGCCATGCCAATGGCGCGCTGCATCTCTTCCCCGGCACTGTCTACAATTACGGCTCGCCGATGCCTCAACTCGTCACCGAAGACACGCCGTTCCGCCCAACGACCGAGAAGGGCCGCATCCGCTGCGCCATGGAAGCGCTGTTTCGCCGCGAGGCCGATGCCGGTCGCGTCCGCACCATCATCCTGCGCGCCGGCGATTTCTTCGGCGGCACCGGCAGCGGATCATGGTTCGACCTCGTCGTCGCCGCCAAGATGAACAAGGGCGTCTACACCGCGCCTGGCCCTGCCAACCTCGTGCACGAATGGGCCTATTTGCCGGACTTCGCCATCGGCTTCGTCGGCCTGGCGCGTAATCAGGGCAAGCTCGGCTTCTTTGAGGCGCTCAACTTCCCCGGCCACGCCGTCACCGACATGGACATAAAGGCCGCGGCCGAGAAAGCGTTGGGACGTCCGCTGAAACTGACCTTCATGCCGTGGTGGGTGCTGCGCGCCGGCAGCCCGTTCGTGGCGATGTGGCGCGAGATCGTCTCGATGTCCTATCTGCGCTTCGAACCGCACCGGCTCGTGTCCGACCGGCTGGAAGGCATCATCGGCGAAGTCCCGCACACCCCGCTGGACGAGGCCGTGGCCGAGGCCTTGAAGGACATCGGCATCAGCCTCGACCGTGCAAAAGACGCCGCTTAAATGCATGTCGCCCAGAAGTGCGCGCGGTCTGGGACAACGACATGCATCAAAACAAAGACTTTAGACAAAAATCTCTCTCGCGGTGCTGGCCCAATCGCTGGAAATCAGCAACCGGATGGTCATTATGAGGAGACTGTTTATAACGGTCGGCGAGATCACCATCACCAAGGGGAGACGATGCGTTACATACGTCCGCTTTCAATCGAAGATGCCGTTGGCCAGCTGGCCGGCGCTTCCGGTACATCAGCCATTCTCGCTGGAGGCAGTGACCTCCTCGTTCGGATGAAGGGCGGGTTTGTCGATCCCGACCTGATCGTCGACATCAAGGCGATCGAGGGCTTGAGCGAGATCAGGGAGACGGCCGACGGCTTCAGCATCGGCGCCACCGTCCCCTGCGCCGTCCTGGGCGAGAGCTCGGTTCTGAAGAAGGCCTGGCCCGGTGTCGTCGAAGCGTCGAAGCTGATCGGCTCGAAACAGGTCCAGGGCCGCTGCACCATCGTTGGCAATCTGTGCAACGCATCGCCGGCCGCCGACAGCGTCCCGGCCTTGGTGGCCGCCGCCGCCAAGGCCGTGGTTGCCGGCCCCTCGGGCAAGCGCACCATTCCGGTCGAGGCTGTGCCGATCGGGCCTGGCAAGACCTCGCTCACCAAGGGTGAGATCGTCGAGGCGATCCTGCTCGACAAGCGCGCGCCGCGTTCGGGCGACGCCTACCTCAGATTCATCCCGCGCACCGAGATGGACATCGCGGTGGTCAGCGCCGGCGTGAACCTGACGCTCGACGAGCATGGCGTCATAACAGCCGCCCGCGTCGCGCTCGGCGCCGCGGCCCCGACCGTGCTTCTGGTGGAAGAAGCAGCCGAGGCTCTCATCGGCAGGAAGCTGGATGAGGCGGCACTTGAGCGGCTCGCCAAGGTCTGCGCCGGGGCCTGCCGCCCCATCGACGACAAGCGCGGCACCATCGAGTTTAGACGAAAAGTTGCGGGCGTGCTGGCCGGACGGGCCGCGACGACCGCCTACGCACGCGCAGGAGGCAAATGATGGCCGGTGTAGCAGTTTCAACGACAATCAACGGCGACAGCGTCGAATACCTTTGCCAGCCCGACGAGACGTTGCTCGACGTCCTGCGCGACCGGCTCGGGCTGACCGGCGCCAAGGAAGGCTGCGGCACGGGCGACTGCGGCGCCTGCTCGATCATCCTCGACAACCGGCTCGTCTGCTCGTGCCTTGTGCTTGGCGCTGAAGCCGAAGGCCGGCATATCGAGACCGTCGAAGGCATGGCGCATGGCGATCAATTGCATCCGCTGCAGCAGAAGTTCCTCGAGCATGCGGCCCTGCAATGCGGCATCTGCACGCCGGGCTTCCTCATCGCGGCGAAGGACCTTTTGGCCAAGAACCCCGATCCGACCGAGGAAGAAATCCGCTTCGGCCTCGCCGGCAACCTCTGCCGCTGCACCGGCTACGACAAGATCGTGCGCGCGGTCCAGGATGCGGCCAATGTGATGAAGGGAGCGCACGCATGAACTTCGATCCACGCTTTTCGGGCCGCAAATTCTCCTCCGTCGGCACGCGGCCCATCCGTCCCGACGGCGTCGACAAGGTGACCGGACGCGCCCGCTACGGCGCCGACTTCAACATGGCGGGACAGCTGGTCGGGCGTGTCCTGCGCAGCCCGCATGCGCATGCCAGGATCCTCAAGATCGACACTTCGAAAGCGGAAAAGCTCGCCGGCGTGAAAGCGGTGATCACCGCCGCCGACCTGCCCGATCTCACCGATGGCGATGCCGCCATGTACGACGTCCTCGACAATTGCATGGCGCGCGGCAAGGCGCTCTATGACGGCCACGCCGTGGCCGCGGTCGCCGCCGTCGATGCCCGCACGGCCAGGCAGGCGCTGAAGCTCATCGAGGTCGAGTACGAGCTGTTGCCGCATGTCACCGATGTCGACGAGGCGATGAAGCACACCGCGCCGTTGATCAACGACACGATCTTCACCGAGGGTCTCGAGGAAAAGCCGGTAAAGCCGTCCAACGTCACCAAGCGCAGCCAGTTCGGCCATGGCGATGTCCATCAGGGCTTTGGGCACGCCGATGTCATCGTCGAGCGCTCCTTCAAGACCGAACAGACGCATCAGGGCTATATCGAGCCGCACGCCTGCGTGGCGAGCGTCTCGTCCGACGGCACCGCCGACCTCTGGGTCTGCACGCAGGGCCATTTCGTCTACCGCCAGCATTGCGCGCAACTGCTCGGGCTGGAAGCCTCGAAGCTGCGCGTCACCTCCTCGGAGATCGGCGGCGGCTTCGGCGGCAAGACCCATGTCTGGGCCGAGCCGGTGGCACTCGCTCTGTCGCGCAAGGCAGGAAGGCCGGTGAAGCTGGTGATGACTCGCGACGAGGTGTTCCGCGCCTCGGGCCCGACCAGCGCCACCTCGATCGACGTCAAGATCGGCGCCCGCAAGGACGGCACCATCACCGCCGCCGAAGCAACGCTGCGCTACACCAGCGGCCCCTATGCAGGCACATGGGCCGAGATCGGCGCCATGACGGCGTTCGCCTGCTACAAGCTCGACAACGTCCAGACGGTCGGCTTCGAAGTGCTGGTCAACCGGCCGAAGACAGCCGCCTATCGCGCGCCCTCCGCGCCGATGGCGGCATTCGCGGTGGAAAGTGCAGTCGATGAGCTGGCCAAGGAACTCGGCATGGACCCGGTCGAGTTCCGCATCAAGAACGCCGCGCAGGAAGGCACAAGGTCTTCCTATGGCCCGGTCTACGGCCCGATCGGCATCGGTCCGACGCTGGAAGCGGCCAAGCACCATCCGCACATGAAGGCGCCGCTGGGCAAGAACCAGGGACGCGGCATGGCCTGCGGCTTCTGGTTCAACTTCGGCGGCCAGACCTGCGTGGATCTGAACATCGGCATGGACGGCTCGGTGTCGCTGGCCGTCGGCACGGTGGACGTAGGCGGCTCGCGCGCCTCGCTGTCGCTGGTGGCGGCGGAGGAGCTCGGCATCGACTATGCCCAGCTCAAGGCGGTGGTCGCCGACACGTCCTCGCTCGGCTACAATGACATGACCGACGGCAGCCGCGGCACCTTCTCGTCGTCGATGGCGACCATCTCGGCCGCCCGCAACGCCATCAAGATCCTGCGTGAGCGCGCCGCCCAGACGTGGGACATCCCCGTCGACGACGTGGTCTGGGAAAACGGCCACGCCATCGCCAAGGGCGAGAAATACGGCAATCTTGCAGCACTCTCGCTGAAGGAGATCGCCGCCGCGTCCGGCAAGACCGGCGGGCCGATCGCCGGCCACAGCGAGCTCGTCGCCGACGGCGCCGGCGTCTCCTTCGCCACCCATATATGCGACATCGAGGTCGACCCCGATACCGGCTCGACCAGGGTGATCCGCTACACGGTGATCCAGGATGCCGGCAAGGCGGTGCACCCGACCTATGTCGAGGGCCAGTACCAGGGCGGCGCCGCGCAAGGCATCGGCTGGGCGCTCAACGAGGAGTACATCTACGGAAAGGATGGGCGTCTCCAGAACGCCGGCTTCCTCGACTACCGCATCCCGGTCTGCTCGGACCTGCCGATGATCGACACGCAGATCCTCGAGATACCCAATCCCAACCACCCCTATGGCGTGCGCGGCGTCGGCGAAACCTCGATCGTGCCGCCGCTGGCAGCGATCGCCAACGCAGTGTCGAACGCAGCCGGTGTGCGCATGACCCACATCCCGATGTCGCCGCCAAGGGTCCTCGCCGCGATCGAGGCGGAACGGGGAGCATGAGGGGGCTAAAGTGCGCAGCGGTTTCGGACACGCTCCAATGAGGCTCTGATGGTCGAAGTCACGCTCTGGGGCGCGCTCGGCCAGCTCGCCGGCGGCCAGAGCAAGGTCGAGGTCGAAGCCAAGGACATAAGGGAGCTGTTCAGGAAATTGGCTGAACAGTATCCCGGCATCGAGCCCTGGATCGAGAAGGGCATCGCGGTGGCGATCGACGGGACCATCTATCGCGATACGTGGTCGAAGGAACTGCCGCAGGGGGCGGAGATTTTTCTGCTGCCGCGGTTGGCTGGGGGGTGACGGGGGGTGTCGCCCTACGTCCCAGAGCGGACCGGCATCCTCGGTCTGCGAACTTCAAGTGCAATGTCGGTCCTCGCCTAGATGCCAGTTTTGCTGACCGCGTCTTATCGGCGGCGGGTTGGCCAACAATCCAGAGAACCTGATCCGCTGGATTACTATCGGCAAGGGACATCAGTCCGCACACGGCTCTGAAGTGACTCGAGCGGGTCACCGTTTGACGGACAACACCGGCCCCTTTCTGGAGAGGCCGGCTATCGTTGATCCAGGATCATCAAGCTAGGTTTGGCGCTGAGACGTATCGGAAATTCGTTCGCGCACGGCATGCTCGGTCTTGTCTGCTGTGGACTTCACGATCTCGCCGAGCTGATCGGCTATCGTGTCTGCTTCCATATCTTGCCGGCCAGCTTCCTGCTTGATGGTCTCATAGGCGTCGGCGGCGACCTGCTTGGCCTCATCGAGGCCCCTGTCGAGCAAAGTTTCGGCGGAATCGCGAAGCTTGTCGCCATAGGCGCCTAGTTGCTCGTCCTCCGTTGCGGTATGGGGCAGCATTGCACCTATAGCGGCGCCGATGGCGAGACCGACGGCCGCTACGGCCAAGGGTTGATCCTCCAACAGATCTTGCGCGGAGCGGCTGGCTTTCGCCGCCATGTCCCCAGTCGTCGAGCTTGCATTGGCAGCGCTTCCCGTCAGACCCGCCGCAGCGGCTCTTGCGGTGCTCGATATGGTGTCGCCGACGCTGGCAGCGCTCGAGGAGAGCGATTCCGCGGCGTCGGAGAGCGTGCCGCCCAAGCCGCCGCGCTCCCCTGCTACATCATGTCGTCCTGGCGCTGAAGGCAATGGATAGCCAGCCGAACGGTGGGCGGTGTTTGAGGTACCGCTGCCGAACATCAGCCAGGCCAGACCTGCGCCCACCATGGTGACCGGCAAAGGATTGTCTCGGACCTGCGTTCTGAGATTGCTGAGCATGGCCGCGCTCTCCCCTCCCGAGAACAGCCCGGTGAACTCATCCAGCAATTGTCCAGGCGTCATCTTGCCTCGAATGGATTCGGCGGTCTCCATCACCCGAGCGCGAGCAGCCTCGGCCTCGCGTTCAAGTTCGGCTGCGGATTTCTCGTTCATCTCACCTGTTCCTTAATCGCGCTCGCGTCGCGCTTGAGCTGTCCCTGGGTCCGGTCGGGGGTAAGTTCCGAAGGCGCCATGCTGGCCGTCCCGGTCCGCAGCAGGATGACGCCGAGGACCGCCACGACCACACCGACCAGCAGGGAAGACCACCCCGCGCCAAGCCCCGCCCGCGTCAGCGCGATAATGAGCGCCTGCAGCAACACCAAGAGCGCGGCGAGCAGGCAAATCGCGCCGCCCAGCACTTCCGCGGCACCTGCGCCGGCTTTGGTAAGCTTTTCAGAGAGCTCGGCCCGAAACAACCTCGCCTCGGTTTGCACCAGAGTGGTGACATTCTGGGCCAAATCGGTGACTAGCCCGGCAAGGCTGGGATTGTCCTGGTTGTTCATCTGTCCTGCTCCGCGATCTGCGTGGCCCCATCATCGCCGACCACGCCAAAATCTTGTGGACGATCAGCGGACCAACCCTGTGGCTGATCGGTGTGTGATCTGAGGCCTCCCGGAGCGGCCTCAGAATCGGGCGTTGCCGGCGGAGAAGCCTTGATGAACCGCCCGAGAGCCAATCCGGCCAACACCGATCCCGCAAGCAGGACACCGGGATTTTGCCGGCCGAAGGACTGCACGTCATCAAGGACTTGGCTAAAGGGCTTCTGTTTCAAGGACGATGAAAGCCGCTCAAGGCCACTGGCAGCATCCAAAGCGAACTTCGATGCGTTCCTTTCATCGTTGCTGGCAAGGTGATCGCTGGCCGCTCGCAGTGCACCACCCAACGCCGCCAAGCTCGATCCGATGTCGCGCTGCGCCTCCTCCGCCTTGTCGGAGATGACCTGCGTGGCTTCAGATGCATAGTCGCCAGCCTTACGGGTCACCTCGTCCCGCGCGTCGTGAAGCAACTCGCTGGCACGCTCATTTTCCTGGCGAAGTCTTTCGGAGACGTCGCTTTTCGCCTTGTCGAATTCGGTGGGCTGTCCGCCCTGATCCTTCTCATGCTGCATGAGGCCACCTAGTGAAAACCGAGGAAGGAGAGGACCGCGAGCACGACGACGATAAGGCCGATAAGATAGATTACACTGTTCATGTGCACGTCCTCCGTAGCTTTCCAACTTCGACGAACCTGCGATGTTCCGTAAGTGAGAGCATTTATCTCAGCCGAAACGAAGAGCTTCGTCAGGCACGCACCCAGTCACCAGTGAGTTGCCCTGTCCCTCGTGCGGAGCGCCAGTTGCTCCGTCCGAACGGGTGCGCCCGACCCTGCGGGAACGAGTGCCGGCTGCCTCCTCTATTGCAATCTTTGCCTATTCGGCGACCCCGCCTCGGCGTACCGGCGACCAAGGAGAACTCTCCCTTGCCATCAATTGACGGTCCATCGCTCCAACGGCCCCGCGCTGGTTCGGCACCTTCGACGAAGCAATGATGAAGGCATAGGATACGGCTTGAGGGGCAAAGCGGCTTGTCATGCATGCCTGAGCTAGGCTACTGGCGAACGCGTCTCCAAGGCCAAGTCTCTACTTTGCAGAACGCCTCCCTACGCCCCCAGCGTCGGCTCCGTGTTCACCTCCAGCGCCTCTTCCGCTTCATCCTCTTCACCCAGCACCTCGCCATGAACCCCCAGCGGCCGCCCGATCCAGATCGGATCGACCAGATGGTCGCGCTTGGGGTTGGTGGTGTTGGGGTGGATGAGGATGCTCAGGCCGCCATGGTTCAGCATCAGCCAGGGAACCAGCGATGCGAAGATCTCGGTGGCGAAGGAGACCTGGTACATGGCCTGCTCGTGCGGGCCGACCGGCTCGTCGCGCCAGTTGCCCAGTCGAACGCGGAAGCGTTCGCCGATGCGCAGACGCAGCCATTCGGCCTGCTGCCGCTCGGCCTGCCCGTCATAGTAGACGTGGGCGTGATAGCTGGCGATTTCGGCGAGGGGTCTTGGCGGGCTGGCGGTGTTCACCTTGATGGCTCCCTCGGTGATTGTGGTGAGCGCAGCGTATACGCAAGGGAGCGGGGTGGCCAAGGGGGCACAGCGTGTGCTCGTCATCTCGATTTCGGGCCAATCGCATTGGGAGCTCCCCCACTCCGTCTCGGCTTCGCCGAGCCACCTCTACCCCCACATTCGTGGGGGAGAGGAAATGCTAACCGCCGAGGTCGCTGCCTTGAAAAGCTTGGCATTTCCTCTCCCCCATGGACATGGGGAGAGGTGGCCGTGCAGCGGCCGGAGTGGGGGCTGGCACCGCCGTGTGCTTATTGCCAGCGCTTCATCGGGAGAGGAAACGCTAATCTCCGATATCTCAGCCCCGATCAAACCCTGCCCATCAGCACTAGGATCAGCAGCACCACAAGCACAACGCCGACTATTCCGGACGGCCCATAACCCCAGGAGCGCGAATGCGGCCAGGCCGGTACGGCGCCGATCAGGATCAGGATCAAGACAATGATGAGGATGGTGCTGACGGTCATTAAGAGTCCCTCGCCTTGCTGGTCGGATACGAGGGGACAATGCAAAAGGCCGCCCGGTTGTTCCGGACGGCCTTTTGTCTGACTGGTCGAATGCAGCTATTCCGCGGCTTTCGGGAAGGCGATTGCCGGCTCGTCGAGCGGACCCGGTCTCGGCCCCATAGGCGCATCGGGCTTCTTGTCGCGGCCGAACAGCCGGCGGAAGAACGCGTAGAAGCGGCTGTTCTTGCTGCGCGTGAAGATCATCAGCATGGACGGCGTCACCACCAGCGTCAGCAGCGTGGCGAAGGACAGGCCAAAGACGATCGCCGAGGACAGCGAAATCCACCATTGCGTCGACGGCGCGTTGATCGTCGTCTCGTGATGGAAGATTTCCAACCCGAGACCAAAGGCGATCGGCAGCACGCCGAGGATGGCCGATACCGCCGTCAGCACCACCGGGCGGGCACGTTCGCGGCAGGTCTGCAGCACCGCCTCCATCTTGTCCCAGCCCTCTTCGCGCAGCCGGTCATAGGTGTCGATGAGCACGATGTTGTTGTTCACCACCACGCCGGCCAGCGCGATGACGCCGATGCCCGACATGACGATGCCGAAGGCTTCGCCGGTCAGCAGCAGCCCCAGGAACACACCGATCGTCGCCATGACCACGCAGGACAGCACCAGAAGCACGCTGGTGAACTTGTTGAACTGCATCAGCAGCACCAGGAAGATCAGGAAGATCGCCGCGCCGAAGGCCTTGCCGAGGAAGGCGCTGGCTTCGGCGCTGTCCTCGTTGGAGCCGGCGAGCTTCCAGCGTATGCCGTTGTCGAGCTTCATGTCGGTGACCGCCTTGGTCACCTCCGCCTGCACCGCCGCAACCTGGTTACCGGCGGCGACGTTGGCCTGGACGACCACGGTGCGCGCGCCGTCGATGCGGTTGAGGATGCCGACGGTCGGCTCCGGCTTGCGCACGACGAAGTTCGAGATCGGCACCGAGCCTTGCGCAGTCTGCACCCTGAGCTCATCGAGCGTCGACAGCGTGCGCCGGTCTTCGGGCAGGCGCAGCCTGATGTCGACGGCATCGTCGGCGCCGGCGGGCCTATATTCCGACAGCTTCAAGCCATTGGTCACCAACTGCACCACGGTGCCGACCGCGGTCGGGCTGATGCCGTACTGCGCCGCCTTGGCGCGGTCGACCTCGAGCGCCCAGTCGACGCCGGGCGGCGGCAGACCGTCGGACACGTCGATGACGCCGGGCACCTTGGCGATGCGCGCCGCAACGGCGCGGGCCTGGTCGTCGAGTCCCTTGGGATCGATGGCCGAAAGCCGGAGCTGGACCGCCTTGCCTGTGGGAGGACCGGCCTCCGGCACGCGCACCTCGACATCGACGCCGGGAATGCCGGCCATCACGGTGCGCAATTCGTCCAGGATATTGTTCGCCGATTTGCGCTCGCGCCAGTCGATGAACTCATACTGGATGACGCCGACGACGTCCTCCGGCACATCTTGTCCGCCGCCTTGCGTCTTGCCGACGCGGGTGTAGACCGACTTCACGCCGGGCCAGCCGAGCAGCCGGTTTTCGGCGATCTTGGTCGCCGTATCCATTTCGGCCAGCGAGAGGTTGCCGCGGGCATGCACATAGAGCAGGCCGTAATCGGGTTCGACGCTGGGGAAGAACTCGACGCCGGCGCCATATTTCGAATAGGCGAAACCGACGCCGGTCAACAGCACGGCGGTGAGCACCAGCACGGTGATGGGGAAGCGCACCGCCTGCTTGACCAGCGCCATGTACCAGCCGTCGCGATTTTGTTCCTCGTGATGCTCCGGCGCCTTGGCGAAGAGCGCGCCCAGCGTCGGCGCGAACACCAGCGCATAGAGCATCGAGGCCGACAGCGTGACGATCAGCGTGATCGGCATGTATTTCATGAAGTCGCCGATGATGCCGGGCCAGAACAGCAGCGGCGAGAAGGCGGCGATGCGGGTCATCGTCGCGGCGATGACCGGACCGGCCATGCGCTTGGCGGCAAGCGTGAAGGCTTCCGCCTTCGGCATGCCTTCGCCCATGCGCCGTTCGGCGAATTCGGTGACGATGATGGCGTCGTCGACCAGCATGCCGACCGCCAGGATGAGGCTGAACAGCACGATCATGTTGATCGTGTAGCCCATCATCGCCAGCAACAGGATGCCGATCAGGAAGGATGACGGAATGGCAAGTCCGATCAGCAGCGAAGCACGGCCCGACAGCGCATAGAGGATGACGATGAACACCAGGATGACGGCGATCATCACGTGGTTCTGCAGGTCGCCCAGCAGCTGGTTGACGAAGACCGACTTGTCCTGCGTGTAGGTGATGTTCATGCCTTCCGGCATCGTCTTGACGTAGGCGTCGGACACTTCCCGCACCTTGGCCAGCGTGTCGATCAGATTGGCGCCGATGCGCTTCTTGACTTCGATGGCGATGGCCGGCTTGCCGTTGAGGCGAGTGATGGTCGTGGCATCGGCGAAGGTCGAACGGATGGTGGCGATGTCCTTGGCCTGGACGACGGCATTGGGTCCGGCGACAACCGGCAACGATGCGACATCCTCGGGCGTTTCGATCAGCGACGGCACCTTGACCGCGTATTTGCCTTCCGAGCCCTCGATGTTGCCGGCGGCGACCAGGCTGTTGGAAGCGCCGACCGCGCCGATCAGCTGGTCGAGCTGCAGGCCGTAGGAGGACAGCTTCATCGGGTCGATGACGACTTCGACGAGATCGTCGCGCGCGCCTTGTATAGTGCCCTCAAGAACGCCCGGCACTTCCTCGATGCGGTCGCGCAGTTCGCGCGCCGCCGCCGTAAGCACACGCTCGGGCAGATCGCCGGACAGCGTCACGACCAGGACGGGAAACTCGGAAATGTTGACCTCGGTAACAACCGGTTCCTCTGCCGCTTGGGGCAGGTCAGCCTTCGCGTCCTGAACCTTCGAGCGTGTATCAGTCACCGCGGTGTCGACTTTTATAGACGGCAGAAACTCAAGGAAGACAAAGGCACCGCCCTGATAGGCGGATGATTTCATCTCCTTTAACCCCTTGAGACTCTTAAGCTTTGCCTCCAGAGGCCTAAGCAGAAGTCTTTCAGCGTCTTCGGGCGCGATGCCTTGATAGGCAACATTTATATAAACATAAGGGGTAGGAACGTCGGGTTCCGCTTCCTTCGGTGTCGACTGATAGGCGACCCAGCCCGCCAGCAGCAGGAAGACCAGCACCGCAATGGTCAGCCGGGCATTGTTGATCGCGAGTTTGACGATATCCATGGCCTGTTCTCAAGATTTCAGGAGCCGCATGGCGGCCGGTTGTCCCCGCCCGGGGCCACCCGGCGCTACTGCGTTGTCGCTTCGCCCAACAGTTTCTGGATGGTCGCCTGGTCGGCCTCAACCGGCTTGACGACGTCGCCTTCCTTGACGAGTTCCTGGCCGGCGACGATGACGCGGGCATCGGCGGGAATGCCGCCAAGCACCAGGCCCTTCGGCGAGTCGTCAACGAGGTCGATCGGGAAGAACACCACCTTGTTGTCCTTGTCGACGGCACGGATGCCAAGGTCGCCCTTGTCGCCCAGCGTCACCACGGAGCGCGGCAACATGACGGCATCGGTCGGCTGCGCGCTGAGCGAAATCTCGGCCGTCATGCCCGCCGGCACGGAGCCATCGGCATTGGGCACGGCAATCTCGACGCGGAAGGTGCGGGTCGCCGACGAGGCGTCGCGGCTGATGTAGCGCACCGTGCCTTCGACGGTCTGGCCGCTGACCAGCCGCACAGCAGCCTTGTCGCCGAGCTTGAGATAGCCGAGGTCGCGTTCGCTGACTTCGCCGCGCGCAATCACCGGATCGAGCTTGAGGATGGTTGCCACCTCGCCGCCCTGCATGATGGAACTGCCGAGCTCCACCGGCACCCGGTCGATGACGCCGTCGAAGGGCGCCTTGACCAGATTGCGCTCGAGTTCGGCCTGCGCCGTTTCCAGCTGCGACTGCGCAGCGGTCAGGTTCGAACGCGCCGTGTCGAGCTGCAGCTTGGGCAGATTGCCGGTCTTCATGAGCCGCAGCGATGCGTCGAGTTCAGCCTGGCGCTGCGCGACGAGCTGCCTGGCACTGTCGACCATCGAGATCTTTTCTTCGGCCGCCAGCATCAGCACCAGGTCGCCGGTCTTGACGTGATCGCCCTGCTTGACCGGCAGCTTTTCGATGACGCCGGCGACGCGCGTCGCCAGCACGGCGCGCTTGTCGGCCTCGGTCAGCCCGGAAATGCGGATGGCGCGGGCATAGGTCTTGCGCGGCGGCGTCACCACCGCGACGGTGCGCAGCGGCGCCTTCGGTTCGGCCTCGGCGGTCTTGGTTGCATCCGGTGCCTTGGCCTGATCGCCCGGCTTGGCCTGATCGCCTGCCTTGCCAGCACCTTCGACAGCGGCGCTGCCGACGGACGAGAACGCGCCTGTTCCCATCCAGGCGGCGAAGCCGATGAGCACGACAATAGCGGCAAGCTTGTGAAACCTGATCTTCGGCATCATTTTTTTCCACTGCGGGGTTCGGCCAAGTCGTTATCCAACAGGGTGTCCGTCGTCTAACAGCTACCGTGTCTTCCAACTCGAGCGCGTCGCCGATATGGGTGCGCGCCAGGCCGTGTTCAATTTGCCGTGAACGGCGAAGCCGCGCTTCTACATCAAAGTTGCATCGCAATACAGTCGAAAAGTTGCAGGAACATTGTGCCAGGCGATGTAGTGTGGCCAACGGGAAACGGTTTTGTCAGCGCCCCGTCAGGCGGCGGAACCACAGTCTCGGAACCATACGGGTGTTGGAGGCGCTTTGTTTTCAAGGCGTTTTGAGCACTGACATTCTCCTGTGCCTGCACTAGTTTTTGAGGCTCAAATGTGGGCGCGACCTGCGTAGCCACTCAGTGAATGGCAGCAGGCGTCAGTATGATTTTGTATACCGTCACACGCAACGGTTGTTCCGGGACGGAGAGTCATCGGCGCTACTCCGATTTGCCGAACACTTCGCTGATCGTCTTGATCGATCCGGGCGGACTCAGGCCCGCCGGCGTTCCGCCTCCGGCTTCTTGCGGGCGGCGAGGAATTCCTTCACCCGCCGTCCCGGTGCCGGCCCGCGCACCGGTTTGAAGCCGTCATCGAGTTCGCCGGAAAGGTCGAGCGTCGGCCGCTTGCCGACCGCGTCGTAATTCTCCTCCAGCCAGTCGCTGGCCGCTATACGGCCAAGGTCTCTGAGATAGCTCAGGAAGGCCCATTCCGCATTCACCTTGGACGACGCCGACAGATCCTTGAACGCCTCGTCGGCATCGATGCGGTGCATGCGGATGTCGCGGTATTCGCCAGGCGGCAGCCGGCCGGCGGCGATCAGTTCCTTGACGAAGGCGATCGAGCGGAATTCGTTCAGCAGCCCGGCATTGAAGGTGATCTCGTCGATGCGGTTCTGGATTTCGTTGGCGCTTTTCGGCGTGCCTTCGCGCACCACCGGATTGATCTGCACCAAAAGCACATCCTCGGTCGCCGCCGTCTTGAAGAACGGGAACAGCGCCGGATTGCCGCCATAGCCGCCATCCCAATAGGGCACGCCCTTGATCTCGACGGCGCGGAACAATTGCGGCAGGCAGGCCGAGGCCATCACCGTGTCGAGGTCGATCTCGCCGTCGGAAAAGACGCGCAGCTGGCCGGTCTCGACATTGGTCGCCGAAATGAACAGCTCCATCGACTTGCAGGCGTGAACATTTTTGAAATCGATCTCCTGCTCGACCGCGTCGCGCAGCGGGTTCAAGCCCAGCGGATTGGCGACATAGGGCGAAAACACTCGGGACATGGTGTCGAAGAAGAAATAGCCGGGCGTGTTCTCGATCGACCAGTTGCCCCAGGCGACGTCCCACGGCATGCGCTGCACCGGGCTGAAGCGGCCCTTGGCCGCCACCGCGCGCCAGAAGTCGTCGAGCTTTTGCCGTGCACCCTCGACGCCGCCGCGCACAAAACCATCGGCCAGCGCCACCGCATTCATCGCGCCGGCGCTGGTGCCGGACACGGCTGAAATATCGAGCCTGCCATCCTCCAGCAGCCGGTCGAGTACACCCCAGGAGAAAGCCCCGTGCGAGCCGCCGCCCTGCAGCGCGATGTTGATCTTTTTCGTTTCCTCCGCCTTGCCGTTTTTGGTCATGGCGTTCCTGTTCGGTTTGGTCGCTGCTGCCTCATTCCGCCCGGAAATCGGGCGGGTTCGAGGGCAGCGGACTTATATTGCAGTGCAGCATATAAGGGATGACCAAGGCAAGAACACGAACACGGTCGCGTGATCACATGAAATTTTGGTCATGGGGAATGGTCCTCCACGCCGAGGTCTTCGCCCTACGAATACCCCCACCCTTGATCCCTCCCCACAAGGGGGAGGGAGACTTGGTGGACGCTGATCTCAGCAAACCACCGACGTTTCGGCGGCGCGCGGCAGCTTCCCTCCCCCCTTGTGGGGTCCGAAGGACGGGCGAGACCCGTGGCTCGCCTCGGCAGGCTAGGGTGGGGTCATCTTCGCAAAAAATTCAAGCGACAAGCTTCGGCACCGGCCCGACATAGCGCGACTGTGGACGGATCAGCCGCCCTGTCGTCTGCTGTTCGCGCGCATGCGCGATCCAGCCGGCGACACGTCCGGCAGCAAAGACATTGCTGAACGCCTGTGGCGGAAAGCCCGCCGCCTCAAGCACAAGCGCTGTGTAGAACTCGACATTGGTCTGCAACGAGCGCTGCGGCTTGGCGATCCGCAGCACTTCGAGCGCCGTCTGCTCGACCTGTTCGGCGAAGGCCAGCCGGCGGCCGGCTTCGCCCTCGCTGCCGAGCTGCCGCACGACGGCTTTCAGTACATCGGCGCGCGGATCGCGCACGCGGTAGATACGATGGCCGAAACCCATGATGCGCTCGCCATGCGCGACCTTCTCGCGCAGCCAACCGGCCGCGTCGCCATGCGCCTGGATTGCATCGAGCATCTCGATCACCGGGCCGGGCGCGCCGCCGTGCAGCGGCCCCTTGAGCGCGCCGAGCCCGGCCAGCACCGACGATGTCAGCCCGGCCAGCGTCGATGCCACGACGCGGGTGGCGAAGGTCGAGGCGTTGAGGCCGTGATCGCAGACGGTCACCAGATAGGTGTCGAGTGCCCTTGCCAGCGCCGGCGACGGGATGGATCCCTCGAGCATCCTCAGCATGTCGGCGGCATGATCGGCCTTCGCGTCAGGTGCGATCGGCTGCTCGCCACGCGCCAGCCGCAGCAGAGCCGGCGTCAGCACAGCGGGCGCCGCGATCAGCCGCAAGGCGTCCGTCAGCGTCTCGCCATCCGGCAGCAGCGCCATGCCGGCGCGCATGGCGCTATAGATCTCAAGCGGTGCGAGCAGCGGCAGCGAGGGCGCAAGCCGCTCGAACACCTCGACGCGAGCCTTGCCCAGCCTCGCTGCCAGTTCGGCATCGCCGGGAAGGCCGTCGAAGAAGCCGTCGAGCAACAGGCGAACCACTTGCGCATAGCGCCAGCGTCCCGCCAATTCCGGCAGCGAATGACCGCGGATCGTCAGGCGGCCGCCAAGGCCATCGACATCGGAGAGCACGGTCTCCGCCGCCACCACATCATCGAGCCCGTTCGCCATATCTCATCTCCTTGCAGCTTTTCTGCATGGGAGATAAGGGTTAGGCTGCGCCTCGATCAATCTTGATCAATATAATCAATGTATGGGCTGAAAATGTCCGAATGGCTGTCGCGGGAAGAGGCGCTGGAAAGGCTCAAGGTGCGGCCGCAGACGCTTTACGCCTATGTCAGCCGTGGCCGCATCGGCATGCGGCCGGATGAGAGCGACCCGCGCCGCAGCCAGTACCGCGCCGACGACATCGCCGCACTGGCGACCCGCCGGGCGCGCGGCCGCAGTCCCTCGGCCATCGCCGAGAGTGCGATCGCCTGGGGCGAACCCTCGATTGCAACAGCAATTTCGACCGTTCTGCACGGGAGCCTCATCTACCGAGGGCAAGACGCCGTTGCGCTCGCCAAATCGGCGACGCTGGAGGAAACCGCCGCTCTGCTGTGGGCCTCGGCCGAACCGGTGACGTTCAAAGCTCCGTCACCTGAAGCGCCTCATCCAGTCGGCCGCGCCTCGGCCTTTGCGCAGCTTGCCATGCTTGCAGGCCACGGGCGGCCTTCGCTAGGACGCAGCGCCGCCTCGCTGTGCACCGAGGCCGCGCGCACAGTCGGAGCGCTGGCGCAGTCGCTGGGCGCTGAAGCCGGCACAGCGCCCGTCCATAAGCGCCTGGCGCAGGGCTGGTCGGTGGATGATGCCGGCGCGGAAGCGATCCGCTGCGCCCTCGTCCTGCTCGCCGATCATGAACTCAACGCATCGACCTTCGCCGCCCGCGTCGCAGCGTCCACAGGCGCCTCGCCTGCCGCATGCCTGCTGGCCGGCCTGGCAACGCTGTCCGGCCCGCGCCACGGTGGCGCCGGCGAAGCGGTGATGCAACTGGCTGAAGATGCAGCAGCCCACGGCGCGGATGCGGCGATCCGGCGCTGGCTCGGCCATGATCGGCCCTTGCCGGCGTTCGGCCATCCGCTCTATCCCGACGGCGATCCCCGTGCCACCGCACTTCTGGAAGTCATCCCTGTCGACGAGACGCTGCAACAGCTGCAAAAAGCCGCCATGGCGGCGGCCGGTGCCCAGCCCAACATCGACTTCGCCCTGGCCGCACTAACGCGCGGCCTTGGCTTGCCGCGCGATGCACCGTTCCAGCTGTTTGCGCTCGGACGCAGTGTCGGCTGGGCCGCGCATATGGTCGAACAGATCATTAGCGGCAGCATCATCAGGCCGCGTGGCCGCTATGAGGGACGCGTGACTTAAGCCGACCTGGCCGTGTTCCCGAACCGCGCACGGTACGCGACGGGCGTCGTGGCGAACTGCTGACGAAAATGATGCCGCAGCGTGCCTGCCGCGCCAAAGCCGGCAGTCTCGGCAATCCGTTCGATCGGCATGGCGGTGTCTTCCAGCAGCGTGCGCGCCCGCGAAAGCCGTTCCGACAGCAGCCAGCGCGCCGGCGTGACGCCGGTTGCGGCCGCGAACCGGCGCAGGAACGTCCGCTCGCTCATACCGGCAAGCTCGGCCAAGATGGCGACGGGATAGTCGGCGGCAATATCGGCGCGCATCCTGTCGATCAACGGTCCAAGCCGGCTGCGCTCATGTGGCTCGGGAACGGAACTCTCGACATACTGCGCCTGGCCGCCGTCGCGATGCGGCGGCACGACCAGACGGCTCGCCACCATGTTTGCAGCCTTGGTGCCGAAGTCGCGCCGAACCAGATGCAGGCAGAGGTCGATGCCCGCGGCACTGCCTGCCGATGTCAGCACATTGCCCTCATCGATGTACAAAACGTCCGGAATCACGGTGATGTCGGGGTACATCTCCGTCAGCTTCTCGCTGTAGCGCCAATGCGTGGTCGCTCTTTTGCCCGCAAGCAGGCCGGCGGCGGCAAGCACGAACACGCCCGAACAGATCGAAAGAATGCGAGAGCCGCGCTCGTGTGCCTTTCGAAGCGCCTCGATCAGCGCCGGCGGCACCGGAGCCTCCGTTCCGCGCCATCCCGGTACGATCACCGTGCCGGCCTGGCCGATCAGATCGATCCCGCCGTCGGCAACAATACGCACGCCGCCCAGCGCGCGCATTTCACCGGTATCAATACCGGCAACCGCAAAACGGTACCAATCCTCACCCATTTCCGGCCGGGGCAAGGCGAAGATCTCAACCGCCACGCCAAACTCGAACGTGCACAGCCCGTCATAGGCAACGGCAACGACAAGAGGGTTGGCAGGGCGCGGATTGGCAGAGGATGGCATGATCTTGACGATATATGGCAAAGCTGCCAGCTGCAATCGCCCTGCTTCCTGTCTTATCTCTCCGTCGCATCAGCAATGGAGATACGAGGATGAGCCACGTGACAGACATTCCGGCGGCATCGCCGGATATCGCCCGCGACCATTTTCTGCGCCGGCTTTCCGTCGAGACCGACTGTTCCGACGTCGCCGCCGCAATGCGTGCCGGGGAGCCGGACTTTGTTCTCCTGCATGTGGTCGGTTCGCCGGAAGCCTATGGACGCCGCCATGTGCCGGGCGCGCTGCATCTGCCCCACCGCGAAATATCGGCCGAGCGGATGGTGCAATGGCCCGAAAAGACGCTGTTCGTCGTCTATTGCGCGGGACCGCATTGCAATGGCGCGGATCAGGCGGCCTTCAAGCTGGCCAGCCTCGGTCGTCCCGTGAAGATCATGATCGGCGGCATAACCGGTTGGCAGGACGAGGACCTTCCTTTCGCTTCAGGCAAGGAGCCCGGTGTCTTGCACGCGTGAGGCCAAGGCCAGGCTGCGCGGCAGCGTCCACGCGATATGGTCGGGCTGGAGTAAGCATGCAAAGGCGATGGTTAGAATTCGTCCATTCGTGCGCGAGGATGTCGGTGCGGTGCTCGCCCTCATGCGGGCGCTAGTCGTCTTCGAGGGTTATGACGACAAGCTTCGCGTCACCTAAGCGAACCTCATCGAGCACGGGCTGGGACCATCGCCCCGGTTCGGCGTGTTGGTGGCGGAGCGCGAGGGCGTGATCGTCGGCATCGCCGTCCACTACCTCATCCCCTGGACCTACGACCTGAAGCCGGTTGTCTGGCTGAAGGAACTCTACGTCACTGAAGCGGCGCGCGGGATGGGGGTCGGCCATGCGCTTGTTGAACAGCTTCGCCAACACGCCATCGGCATCGGCGCATCGGCCATCAAATGGACGGTGCTGAAATCCAACATACCGGCGAAGGCATTCTACCGCTCACTCGGCGGGCAGCCCGACGAATATCTGGGAATCGTGGCAACTGAAATCGACCCGTGAGGCAAGGCCCAGCCGGGTTGAGCCGGTTCAGACCATTGCCCGGCCGCCTCTACGACATGGTGTCAAGCTTGCGCTGCATGGCGGCGATCTGTTGCTTCAGTTCCTGAAGGTCGTCGCCGCTCTTTTCCGGGACATCCTTGCGGGCCGGCTCGGGTGCAGCCGCGGCCGCAGCATTTGTGGCGGCGGTCGGGAACGGCGTGAACAGGCGCATCGCGTTCTGGAACATTTCCATGTTGCGGCGTGTCTGCTCTTCCAGCGCCTTGATCGGAGTGGCGATCTTCATTACATCCAGCGGCGACTTGCCGATCGCGCCCTTCATCTGCTCGCGGAATCGCTCCTGTTCCTTGGAGAAGGCCATCATCGACTGTTCGAGGAAGCTCGGCACGATCTGCTGCATCTGGTCGCCATAGAAAGCGATCAACTGGCGCAGGAACGGGATCGGCAGCATGTTCTGCCCATCCTTGTTCTCCAGTTCGAAGATGATCTGCGTCAGCACCGGATGGGTAATGTCGTCACCGGTCTTGGCGTCCTGGACGGTGAACTCCTCGCCCTTCTTGACCATCTCGGCCAGATCCTCGAGCGTGACATAGGTGCTGGTGCCGGTGTTGTAGAGCCGGCGATTGGCATATTTCTTGATAATGATAGGGTCGTCTTTCGCGGCCATCAGCATCCTCCCGGGACACCGGCGCGCCTGAGTAAGCCGCCGGTAACGATTGCGCCATTTTTAAGGATATGCGCAAAAGCTCTATAATTCCAAGCGCTTTGTGCAGTGCGGCATCATTTATTGCTGCATGGCCGGCCAATTATGCTGCGCAGCAAAGGTTGGGCGATCCCGCCGGCCGCTCACGCCCTGCTTGCGGCGCTTGGCCGGCATGCCCATTTCCGGTTTGACTTGGGGTGTGGAACGGGCAAGAAAAGTCCCAACAAGCCCCCAAGAACACGACACCTCGAAGTCTGGAGAGAAAAATGTCCGCTTCCAATTCAATCGTCGTTGCCAGCGCCGCACGCACGGCTGTCGGCTCTTTCAACGGCGCCTTCGCCGCCACCCCGGCGCATGAACTTGGCGCCGTCGTCATCAGGGAGCTTTTGGCGCGCGCCGGCGTCGAGCCGGGTGAAGTCGACGAGGTCATTCTCGGCCAGGTGCTGACCGCCGCGCAGGGCCAGAACCCCGCCCGCCAGGCGTCGATCAATGCCGGCCTGCCCAAGGAGACCACCGCCTGGGGCCTCAACCAGGTTTGCGGCTCTGGCCTGCGCGCCATCGCGCTCGGCATGCAGCAGATCGCCGCCGGCGACGCCACTGTGATCATCGCCGGCGGCCAGGAATCGATGTCGCTGTCGCCGCACGCCGAGCACCTGCGCGCCGGCGTCAAGATGGGCGACTACAAGATGATCGATACCATGATCAAGGACGGGTTGTGGGACGCCTTCAACGGCTACCACATGGGCAACACCGCCGAGAACGTCGCCCGCCAGTTCCAGATCACCCGCGACGACCAGGACCAGTTTGCGCTGGCCTCGCAAAACAAGGCCGAGGCCGCGCAGAAGGCCGGCAAGTTCAAGGACGAGATCGTCGCCTTCACGATCAAGGGCAGGAAGGGCGACACTGTCGTCGACCAGGACGAGTACATCCGCCACGGCGCCACCATCGACGCCATGTCCAAGCTGAAGCCGGCTTTCGACAAGGACGGCACCGTGACCGCCGCCAACGCGTCGGGCATCAATGACGGCGCCGCCGGCGCGCTGCTGATGAGCGAGGCTGAAGCCACAAGGCGCGGCATCACCCCGCTGGTGCGCATCGCCTCATGGGCGACGGCCGGCGTCGATCCGGCGATCATGGGCACCGGACCTATTCCCGCCTCGAAGCGGGCGCTCGAGAAGGCCGGCTGGTCGGTCAAGGACCTCGACCTTGTCGAGGCCAATGAAGCCTTCGCCGCGCAGGCCTGCGCCGTCAACAAGGGCATGGGCTGGGATACGTCGATCGTCAACGTCAATGGCGGCGCCATCGCCATCGGCCATCCGATCGGCGCGTCGGGCGCCCGCGTCTTCAACACGCTGGTTTTCGAGATGCGCCGCCGCGGCGCCAAGAAGGGCCTTGCCACGCTGTGCATCGGCGGCGGCATGGGCGTCGCTCTGTGCGTGGAAGCGCTGTGAAAGAGAAGTGAGTAGTGAATAGGGAGTAGTGAATGGGGAAGAAGGGGCAGCGCGGCGGGATATCGATCCCTACTCGCTACTCCCTACTCCCTATTCCCTTCTTCCGACAAAGGGAGGAAGAACTTTCAATGACCAAAGTAGCGCTCGTCACCGGTGGATCGCGCGGCATCGGCGCCGCCATATCGATCAGCCTGAAGAATGCCGGTTACACCGTTGCAGCCAACTATGCCGGCAATGACGAGGCAGCGGGGAAGTTCAGCGCACAAACCGGCATCAAGGCCTACAAATGGTCGGTCGCCGACTACGACGCCTGTGCCGCCGGAATCAAACAGGTCGAGGCCGATCTCGGCCCGGTCTCGGTGCTGGTCAACAATGCCGGCATTACCCGCGACGCCATGTTCCACAAGCTGACGCGCGAGCAGTGGAAGGAAGTCATCGACACCAATCTGTCTGGCGTCTTCAACATGACGCATCCGCTGTGGGGCGGCATGCGCGACCGCAAATTCGGCCGCGTCATCACCATCTCCTCCATCAACGGCCAGAAAGGCCAGGCCGGCCAGGTCAACTATTCCGCCGCAAAGGCCGGCGACATCGGCTTCTCGAAGGCGCTGGCGCAGGAGGGCGCGCGCGCGGGCATCACCGTCAATGTCATCTGCCCCGGCTACATCGCCACCGAGATGGTCAAGGCGATCGACGAGAAGGTGCTGAATGAACGCATCATCCCGCAGATCCCGGTCGGCCGCCTCGGCGAACCGGAAGAGATCGCGCGTTGCGTCGTCTTCCTCGCTTCCGAAGACGCCGGCTTCATCACCGGTTCGACCATTACAGCCAATGGCGGCCAGTACTTCGTCTGACGTCATGCCGCACTCGGCAACGCGCCGATTCGCCTGACCGTCGCAACTGTCAGGCGGCGAGCTTCAGCCCTGATTTGGCCTCAGGCTTGCTGGCGGCAATTAAGCCAGGCGCCTTTGCGGGCGCCGGCAGCCGGGCGTTTGAGGCCCGACTGAGACCCGACAGCTTCAGCGCAATGCGACGCTTCACGAACGGCAGAAGATTCACCAAGGAAAGCGACAGGTTGCGGACGAACCGCTTCGCCGGATCATGGGCAAGCGCCATCTCCGTCATCTTCCCCGCAAGATCGAGCACTTCCTGAGCCGCTGGGCGGCGCAGCTTTTCGTATAGGTCGAGTTCCGTCGCCGAGCGAATGCCGTTCACCACATCGCCAAGCAACTGGCCAAGCACGACCGCGTCGATGATGCCGGTATTCATGCCCTGCCCACCCGCGGGACTGTGTACATGCGCGGCATCGCCCATCAGGAACAGCCGGTCCTTGCGATAGGCCCTGACCAGACGATGATGCACGCGAAAGCGCGAACTCCACGTCAGGTCGAGCACGCGGGCTCTTGTCGTGGTTGGCCCGCGGCTATCGAGCAATGCCTGGATGTCGGCGGTGCCGGGCTTTTCCGGCGCATCCTTCATCGTCGCGACGACGCGGTACGAGCCATCCGGCAGCGGCGCCACCACCACCAGGCCCGCCGGTGCGAAAAACAGCGACACTTCGGCCGGTCCTACAGGCCAGTCCAGGCGAACGTCGGCCAGCACAAACGAACCATCATAGGCCTCGCCATCGAACTCGATGCCGGTCGACTTGCGCACCAGGCTCTGCATGCCGTCGGCTCCGACGACGTATCGCGCCGAGATGAGTTTTTCGTGGCCCTGCTCGACCACTGTCACGCGCGCGCCGTCACTGTCTTGAGCAACGGCCACAGCCTCGACCTCGCGATGAATGACGCCACCCAGGACCGCGATCCGTTCAGCGAACACCTGCTCGGTCACGTTCTGCGGCAGCATCATCAGGTAGGGATGCTTTGACGGCAGCTTGCCGAAATCGAGCTTGAGCAGCACCCGGCTCCGATCGCGGATGGCGAAATCGTCGAGATTCACGGAAAGCTCACTCAGCCGCTGCGTGAGGCCGAGCGGCTCCAGTGATTCCAGCGTTTGCGCATGGATGACCCCAGCGCGCGACGTTTGCAGACCCTGCGTCAGTCTGTCGATCAGCACGTGATCGACGCCAGCTTGATGCAGCGCGATTGATAGCGCCATACCAGTCGGGCCGGCGCCAATGATAAGGACTTCCGTTGTCTCAGGCAGCATTCCCCGTCTCCATTTATCAACACGTGTTGACTTCTAGTAAGTTGGATTGCATTTGTCAACGGCTGTTGGCATATGAATCTGGATGAACGAGAAGCAGCCGAACAAGCAGACCAAGTCGGACCGAACACGAGCCCAAATCCTTGAAGCCGCACGCCGGCTTTTCTCCGAGCACGGCTATGACGGCACCTCAATCCGCGACGTTGCGGCGCAGGCCTCGATCGATCCGGCCATGGTGATCCGTTATTTCCACAGCAAGGACGAGCTGTTCGCCAGGGCCGCCGTCGTGGACCTCCAACTGCCGGATCAGCGGATAGACCCTACCGCCATCGGTGAAACGCTGATCAGGCGCTTTCTGGTAAACTGGGAAGGTCAGGCCAACGGGCCAGGCATGATAATCCTGCTACGCTCGGCTGCGTCGAACGAGCACGCGGCCGAGAAGGTCCGCGACGTCTTCGCCAACCAGGTGAGGCCGATGGTTGCATCGATAGGCGACCCAGCGGACGCCGGACGGCGCGCCGGGCTGGTTGCCAGCCAGCTGCTGGGCCTGGCGACCTGCCGATATCTGTTGCGGCTTGAGCCCGTCGTCGCCCTGTCGCATGAGGAAATCATCCGGAATGTGGGACCGGTGTTGCAACGTTATGCAACAGGCCACGACGCGGCCTGAACCGGCGGGCACCGAGTGCTGTCGCGGCGATTGACCCGTTCCGGCACGCAAAGATTAACGATTTCCAGGCGCCCTGTGCAAAACCCGGTTCGCAAGCTGTGAATTCTCGATGGACAAGCTGTGGACAACACAAGATGTTGGGGTGAACAAACCAGGAAAATCCCGCGATCGCTGATTCGTCACCGATTCGTTCCGACTTTGAGCGGAACGTTAACGACCAAGGCCGGAAACCACCGTCAAATGGTTAAGGCCGATTAAGAAAATTCAGCAATTTCATAATGTTGGCCGAGGCGTATCGGATCACGACGATGCCCCGCCGGCAAAGGTTAACGCCAATGGTCGCCTTGCAGGAATCGGGCCAGTTTCCGCGATTCAGCATATGGTGAGACTCAGGCTCGCAAAATCCACATGTAGCCGTGAACAAAAGCTGAATCTGCCGGAGTCACTGATTCGTCGCCGATTCGTTCCAGACTCGTTCCAACTGTTAATTGAGACCTCAAAGACGAACCGTGGGACTGCCGGCCGGAACATTCCGCTTTCGCTTCGCGCCTGAAATCCCTATGTGTCGCCTGTCATACGCGCCATGCGAGGCGCGCTCCCGACAACACGATGCAGAAAGCCTCATCTCCAGGCCGATGAACATCCAGCCGAAACACACCGAGCCGCTGATCCTGTCGGGCCGCGACGTGACTGCCGTACTGGGTCCGACCAACACCGGCAAGACCCATCTCGCCATCGAGCGCATGGTGGCGCATGAGAGCGGCATTATCGGCCTGCCGCTCCGCCTTCTGGCGCGCGAGGTCTATGCCCGCGTCTGCGAAAAGGTCGGCGCCCACAAGGTGGCGCTCATCACCGGCGAGGAAAAAATCCAGCCGCCCGGCGCGAAATATTCGGTCTGCACCGTCGAAGCCATGCCGCGCGAGACCGACGTTGCCTTCGTCGCCATCGACGAGGTGCAGCTCGCCGGCGACCTCGAGCGCGGCCATATCTTCACCGACCGAATCCTGCACCTGCGCGGGCGCCAGGAAACGCTGCTGCTCGGCGCGGCCACCATGCATGGCATCCTGCAAAAGCTGCTAAGAGGCGTCTCGGTGGTGACGCGCCCTCGCCTGTCGCACCTGGCCTATGCCGGTTCGAAGAAATTGACCCGCCTGCCGCGGCGTACGGCGATCGTCGCTTTCTCCGCCGACGAGGTCTATGCCATCGCTGAGCTGATCCGCCGCCAGCAAGGAGGAGCGGCGGTCGTGCTCGGCGCGCTGTCGCCCCGCACCCGCAACGCCCAGGTGGCAATGTTCCAGGCAGGCGACGTCGACTATCTCGTCGCCACCGACGCCATCGGCATGGGCCTCAACCTTGATCTCGATCATGTCGCCTTCGCCCAGAACCGCAAATTCGACGGCTACCAGTACCGCAACCTGACGGCGGCCGAGCTCGGCCAGATCGCCGGCCGCGCCGGCCGGCATCTGCGCGACGGCACCTTCGGCGTCACCGGCCAGGTCGATCCGCTGGACGAGGAACTGGTCAAGCGCATCGAGGGGCATGAGTTCGATCCGGTAAAGGTGCTGCAATGGCGCACCGCGCATTTCGACTTCGCCAGCCTCGACGCCCTGAAGCGCTCGATCGAGACCAACGCGCCGGTCGAAGGCCTGACGCGGGCGTTGCCGGCGGTCGATGCGCAGGCGCTCGAACATCTCTCCCGCGACGAGGACATCCGCGCGCTGGCTACCAATGCCAAGCGCGTCGCGCTGCTGTGGGAAGCCTGTGCTCTGCCGGACTACCGCAAGATCGCGCCGGCCCAGCACTCCGACCTGATCGCCTCGATCTACACCGACCTCGCCAAACACGGCCATGTCGACGAGAACTACATGGCCGAGCAGGTGCGCCGCGCCGACACCACCGAAGGCGATATCGACACGCTGTCGCACCGCATTGCGCAGATCCGCACCTGGACATTCGTGTCCAACCGGCCGGGCTGGCTGGCCGATCAGGCACACTGGCGGGAAAAGACGCGCGAAATCGAAGACAGATTGTCGGATGCGCTGCATGAGCGGTTGACGAAACGGTTTGTAGACCGCAGGACTTCCGTCCTCATGCGGCGCCTTAGAGAAAATACAATGCCTGAAGCCGAAATCAGTCCTACCGGAACCGTCCTTGTCGAAGGCCATCATGTCGGCGAGTTGCAAGGGTTCCGCTTCACCGCCGACCAGAGCGCCGGCGGCGAAGACGCCAAGGCCGTGCGTACGGCAGCGCAAAAAGCGCTGGCCGCCGAGTTCGAGGCGCGTGCCGAACGCTTCGGCGCCTGCGCCAATGGCGACCTTGCGCTCGGCTCCGACGGCACGCTGCGCTGGATCGGCGCGCCGATCGGCACGCTGGTTGCCGGCGAGGACGCGCTGAAGCCGCGCCTGGTGCTTTTGGCCGACGAGCAGTTGACCGGCCCCGCCCGAGACAAGGTCGCCGCGCGCGCCGAGCGTTTCGTCAATTTCCAGATCGAGTCGCTGCTGAAGCCGCTGGTCGACTTGAAGAATGCCGAGCAGATCGCCGGCATCGGCCGTGGCATCGCCTTCCAGCTCGTCGAGCATTTCGGCCTCATCAACCGCCGCGACATCGCCGAGGAAATGAAGTCGCTCGACCAGGAGGGTCGCGCCGCCTTGCGTCGGCTCGGTGTGCGCTTCGGCGCCTACCACGTCTTCGTGCCGGCGCTGATCAAGCCGGCGCCCGCCGGACTGATTACGCTGTTGTGGGCGCTGAAGAACGACGGCAAGGACAAGCCGGGCTTTGGCGACGTGGTGCACGCACTGGCTTCCGGCCGCACCTCGGTGGTCATCGATCCTGCTTTCGACAAGAGCTTCTACAAGCTTGCCGGCTACCGCAATCTCGGCCGCCGCGCCGTGCGCATCGACATTCTGGAACGGCTGGCCGACCTGATCCGGCCTGCGACCAACTGGAAGCCCGGTCTGGGACAGCGCCCGGACGGCGCCTATGACGGCCAGTCCTTCATGGTGACGCCGCCGATGATGTCCATCCTCGGCGCCACCGCCGACGACATGGAAGAGATCCTGAAAGGTCTCGGCTATCGCGCCGAGCCGAAGCCGCCGGCAGAGGTCAAGGCGCGGCTGGAAGCACAGGACAATGCCGCGCGCGAAGCCGCGGCGGCAAAGCTGGCGGAAGCGGCAGCGAAGGCCGAGCAGGCCCAGACGGCGGAAGCCGCTGCAGGCGAAGCTGTCGCTGAAGCGCCGACCGACAGTTCGGAGCCGGATGCGGCTTCCGCCACTGAGGTTGCGGCTGAGGAGCCCGTTGCCGAAGTCGCATCGGAGGCTGTTGCAGACGCTCAGCCGGAAGCGCCTGCCGAGGGTTCGGAGCCAGCTGCGGCCGTTGAAGCTACCGCCGAGGTCCCAGCCATCGACGAAACAACTGCAGAGCCTGCAGCGCAAGAACACGCTCCGGCCGTTGCAGAGGCTGACGACACTGTCACCGAAAGCGCCGACGCTTTTACCTCCCCCTCGATGGGGGAGGTCGCGGCGCGAAGCGACGCGGGTGGGGGTGACAGCGCTGACGAAACCGATAGTGCAGACCGCGTAGCCGATGCAGGTGCAACCACCGACGCCGGCGCTGCCCCCACCCCGGCGCTGCGCGCCGACCCTCCCCACGAGGGGGAGGGTGGAAGCGCCGAGGCCGAAGCCCCAAAGCCCATCTTGCTGTGGCGGCAGGGCCGTTTCGAGCAGCGCCCGCGCCATCGGCAAGACAACCGCAGAGACAATCGCCCGCGTAACGGCCAGGCTAGCCGCGCCGATGCGCCGGCCGACGCTGCCGGCGGACAGCCGGCACCGGGCGAACGGCCGGCCTATCAGGGCCGGCGCGACCAGCGCGACGGTGCCGCCAAGCCACGCTTCGACCGTTCGAAGTTCAAGCCCAAGCCGCAGGCCGAGGGCGAACAGCGCCGCGACGGCAAGCCGCAAGGCGAGCGTCCGCGCGAGGGCCGGCCTGACTGGAAAGGCGGCAGGCCGGAAGGCAAAGGCGGACCGCAAGGC
Source organism: Mesorhizobium sp. M1004 (assembly GCF_040318795.1). NCBI lineage: Bacteria > Pseudomonadati > Pseudomonadota > Alphaproteobacteria > Hyphomicrobiales > Phyllobacteriaceae > Mesorhizobium > Mesorhizobium sp. M1004. Next base: position 128,028 of record NZ_JAMYNB010000003.1, on the reverse strand, counting down.
GCCAAGCCGGCTTTCCAGGCCAAGCCACGCGAGGAACGCCCTGCGCGCTTCGATCCGGACTCGCCCTTCGCCAAGCTCGCCGCCTTGCGCGACCAGCTGAAGAAGTAAGCTCTGAGCATGATCCCGAAAAGTGGAACCGGTTTTCGGACAAGATCATGCTCCAACAAGAAATAACTCACTGAGATGGTTGCTGAAGGTCGTCAGCGCATCGACAAGTGGCTGTTCTTTTCGCGCGCGATAAAATCGCGCTCGCTGGCGGCCAAGCTGGTTGTCGCCGGACGCGTCCGCATCAACAGCGACAAAGCAGCGCAGGCCTCCGATCTGGTCAAGCCTGGCGACGTTTTGACCATTACGCACGAGCGCCGTATTTTCATTTGGAAGGTGCTTGGCACCGGCGTGCGGCGCGGTCCGGCCGAGGAAGCGCGCACGCTCTACGAGGACATGTCCCCGCCGCCGGCGCCGAAAGGCGAGGCTGTTGCCGATGCCATTCCGGCGCTGCGCGACGCCGGCAGCGGCCGGCCGACCAAGAAAGAGCGCAGGCAAACCGACCGGCTGTTCGGCGAAGACTGAAGCCTTGGCCGTCTGCGCCATGCCGGCGGTCTGGAATTTCATTCCGGACACGCGGGCCCCGCCTGCAATGGCTGCCCTTGCAAGCGGCAGGCAAAGGCGTTACCTCACCAAAAAAGCCGCCGCATCGGCCCGAAAATCGGAAATCGATTTTTCGGAAGGCACGATGCGCAGATTCAAAGTGTCAGAGCGTACTTTGTGCGTCCAATTGGACGCACGTCGCTCTAGCAAGAACGGGACGTCCCGGAGCCGACCAATGACCTATGTCGTGACCGACAACTGCATCAAATGCAAGTACATGGACTGCATCGAGGTCTGTCCGGTCGACTGCTTCTACGAGGGCGAGAACATGCTTGTCATACATCCCGACGAGTGCATCGACTGCGGCGTCTGCGAACCGGAATGCCCGGCCGATGCAATCAAGCCCGACACCGAGCCGGGCCTCGACAAATGGCTGCAGGTCAACACCGAATACGCCGAGAAATGGCCCAACATCACCGCCAAGAAGGAGCCTCCGGCAGATGCCAAGAGCTTCGACGGCGAAGCCGGCAAGTTCGAGAAATATTTCTCCGCCGAGCCCGGCGCAGGCGACTGAGCACATGACGCTGAAATCGGAATCGATTTCGGAAAGGGTGATGCGCAAAGCAAAAAAGTGTGGCCTATTGGATCGTCATAACGCTGCGTAACGCGCCTCATACATTAACTGCCTTGACAGGCGGCGATGTCGCTCGACCTTCGCGTTTGCAGCAAAACCTTGATTCTTCCGACTTTTTGTGCTACACCAGTTGAAACATGCCGGTGACACAACGTCGATTTATGGCGCAAGCGCCCCAAATCACTGAAAGGTGAAATCCCCAATCGGACCAGAGCGATCTGGGCCAGGCAGTCGCTATGTATGCGGTTTGCCGGTCCCGGCTTTTTCCGATGGGTTCATCTGTTGTGCGGCTAACGATCGGTGTCCCCGGTCGCATGCGTTCGGACCGGCAGGCCGCCGGTGCCACAACAAGGAGTTCAGGGCGTAATGGCAACGATCACCCCGCAGAAGAAGTCCACCTCGGCACGCCACGGTTTCAAGACCGGCGAGTACATCGTCTATCCGGCACACGGCGTCGGCCAGATCGTCTCGATCGACGAGCAGGAAGTTGCGGGCCACAAGCTGGAACTGTTCGTCATCGACTTCCAGAAGGACAAGATGCGCCTGAAGGTTCCGGTCGCCAAGGCGACCTCCATCGGCATGCGCAAGCTGTCGGAAGAGGATTATGTCGAGCGCGCGCTGAAGGTCGTGCAGGGCCGCGCCCGCGTCAAGCGCACCATGTGGTCGCGCCGTGCGCAGGAATATGATGCCAAGATCAATTCGGGCGACCTGATCTCGATCTCGGAAGTCGTGCGCGACCTCTACCGTGCCGACAACCAGCCGGAACAGTCCTATTCCGAGCGTCAGCTCTATGAGGCGGCACTCGACCGCATGGCGCGCGAGATCGCGGCAGTCAACCGCATGTCCGAAACCGAAGCCGTGCGCCTGATCGAGGTCAACCTCAACAAGGGCCCGAAGCGCGGCGCCAAGGCCGACAATGAGGAAGCCGAGCAGGAAGAAGCTGCCTGATCGCTTTCACCGTCGAATTCATGAAAAACCCGGCCTTGTGCCGGGTTTTTGTTTTTACCCCCTTGTGGGGTTCCAAGGACGGGCGAGACCCGTGGCTCGCCCAGGCAGGGTCGCTGCGAAGCAGCGAGGATGGGGGACGACACCAGACCGCACCCGGACCTTCCGTCCGACCTCTTCACAAGGGGAACGTAGAAGGCTCAGCCGCCGGCTTCCTTCTCCGCCTCCTGCTTCAGCGTCGCAATAAAACGCTTGGTCCGTTCCCGCTCCGGATTGCTGAACACCACGGTGGACGGCCCCTTCTCGACGACGACACCAGCATCGAGGAACACCACCTCCTGCGCGATCTTGGAGGCAAGGCGAAGGTCGTGCGTGGCCATCACCATGGTGGTGCCTTCGCTGGCGAGCTTTCCGAGCACGTCGACCACTTCCTGCGCCAGTTCCGGATCGAGCGCCGAGGTCGGCTCGTCGCAAAGCAGCACTTTCGGCGACGGCGCCAGGGCGCGGGCAATGGCCACACGCTGCTGCTGGCCGCCCGACAGCGTTGCCGGCCAATCATCCGCCTTGTGCGCCATGCCGACCTTCTCGAGCAGCGCCAATGCCCGCTCGCGCGCCTTTGCCGTCGGCCATTTCAGCACCGTCACCAGGCCTTCCATGACGTTCTCGATCGCGGTGCGATGCGGGAACAGCTGGAAGTTCTGGAACACCATGCCGGTCTGCAGCCGCAGGCGCTGGATGTCGCGGCTGGGTATCTTGATGCCGGGACGGAATTCCAGCGTCTCGTCGCCGATGCGCACCATGCCCGAGGTCGGGATCTCCAACAGGTTGATGCAGCGCAGCAGTGTGCTCTTGCCGCCGCCGGAGGGGCCGACAAGCGCAGTGACGCTGCCTTCGGCAATGGTGACAGTCACGCCCTTCAGCACCAGATTGTCGCCGAAGCGCTTTTCGATGTCGGTGAGGCCGATCATGAGCGCGCCTCCAGGAAGCCGCCATAGCGGTTGAGCCGCTCCTCCAGCCGCGTCTGCAAGGCCGAAAGCACCGAGCTCATCGCCAGATAAAGGATCGCCGCCTCGACATAGAGGATCAGCGGTTCATAGGTGGTGGCGACGATGCGCTGCGCCGCCTGGAACATCTCCGGCACAGTGATGGCGGCGGCCAGCGACGTATCCTTGACCAGCGAGATGAAGGTGTTGGACAGCGGCGGCACGGCGACGCGGCCGGCTTGCGGCAGGATGGTGCGCCGCATCGCCTGGCTCCAGGTCATGCCGATCGAATAGGCCGCCTCCCACTGGCCCTTCGGCACCGAGCCGATCACGGCGCGGATAATTTCCGAACTGTAGGCGCCTATGTTGAGGGTGAAGCCAATCAGCGCCGCCGGAAAAGCGTCCAGCAATATGCCGACCGAAGGCAGGCCGTAAAAGATCAGGAACAGCTGCACCAGAAGCGGCGTGCCGCGAAAGATCCAGACATAGAAGCGGGCCACGGCAACCAGAGGCTTGGGACCGAACAGCCGCACCAGGGCGACAACCAGGCCGACGAACAGGCCGAGTGCGAACGATAGCAATGTCAGCGGTACGGTGAAGATCAACGCCGCCCACAGCAGTGTCGGCAACGAGTCCAGCATCAGGTGTAGCCAGTGCGGCACGAACGGCTCCTCCTTCACAGACCGCCGCGGTGACGGCAGTGCGATTGTGTGCTTCTCATATCATGCGAAAAACGGCGAGCCGTCAAAGACGGCCCGCCGCTATTGGTCATTGCCGGCAAACCGCCGGGAGATGGTCTTTACTGCGAGACATCCTGGCCGAAATAGGTATCGGCGATCCTCTTGTAGGTGCCGTCGGCCTTGATGTCGGCCAGCGCCTTGTTGATCGCCGCGACCAGCTCCGGATCACCCTTGCGCACGATGACGCCGGAATAGTCGGCGTTCTCTTCCTGCGCGGCGATCTTCACATTGGCGTCCGGCTTGTGCTTCTTGAAGTCGAGGAAAGACAGGCTGTCATTGATGGTGGCGTCGGCGCGGCCGGTGAGCAGCAGCTGGATCGACTGGTCGAAGCCGTCGGTGCCGACGAGTTCGGCGCCGTTGGTCTCGGCGAGCTTGCCGAAATTCGATGTCAACGACTGTGCCGACTTCTTGCCCTTGAGGTCGGCGAAGGTCTTGATGTCGGTGTTGTCGCCGCGCACGATCAGCACGGCCTTGGAGGCGATGTAAGGATCGGAGAAATCGTACTTGGCCTTGCGCGCGTCGGTGATGCCGACCTCGTTGATCACGGCGTCGTAGCGGTTGGCGTCGAGGCCGGCTATCAGCCCGTCCCATTTGCCTTCGAGGAACTCGACCTTGACGCCGAGCTTGTCGCCGATCGCCTTGGCGATCTCGACGTCGAAGCCGACCAGCGCGCCGGAAGCATCATGATAGGTGAAGGGCGCATAGGTGCCTTCGGTGCCGACTTTGAGGGTGCCGGCCTGCTTGATCTGGTCAAGATTGGCGCCGGCATGGCCTGATGTAACAGCCAGAACCTGAAGCGTTCCGGCGACGATGAGCGAATTGAGCCATTTCATTTCTGTGTGATCCCGTCCTTGGCCGGTGTCCGGCGCTTGTGAGAGCCGGAAACTGACAGATACAGCGCAGCAAAATAAGGAACCAGATTTCAAAAAAACGACGATCCAGAAATCAGATTCTCAAAGCAGCTCGGATCGGTGCCAATAGTCCCGATCTGCGGTGTCGATGCGCCCTGTCGGACCGCACAAAACAACCGCCATCGGCGGCGGAACCAATCCCCGGTGTGGCACGTTCATGGCTTGTTGTAGGGCGCCGCGTTTCCATTTCAAGAACCCTTGGCTGCGCTAGGCCCGAAGCAATTCCAGGAAAGTGGGAAAGCGGTTTCCTTCGGAATTGCGTCAAACAGAGATAACGGCCGCCAGGCCGTCCGAAAATGTCCGGGAGCAGGAGCGCGGCATGATCGAAGACACGGCAGGACGGACCATGGTCCGCACGGCAATGAAAGCCCCCTACCTCGAGCGCGATGAGGAACATGTTCTCGCCTTGCGCTGGAAGGAGGACCAGGATCAGCAGGCGCTGCATCAGATCACCGTCGCCCATATGCGGCTGGTCATCTCCATGGCTTCGAAATTCCGACATTACGGCCTGCCGCTCGGAGATCTGGTCCAGGAGGGCCATGTCGGGCTGCTGGAAGCAGCCGCGCGTTTCGAGCCGGAGCGCGAGGTGCGCTTCTCGACCTATGCGACATGGTGGATCCGCGCTTCGATGCAGGACTATATCCTGCGCAACTGGTCGATCGTTCGCGGCGGCACCTCTTCGGCGCAAAAGGCGCTGTTCTTCAACCTGCGGCGCCTGCGCGCCCGTCTTGCCAATGGCGCCGAGCCGATCTCTAACGCCACGCTCTACCGCGAAGTCTCGGTAGCCCTCGGCGTCTCCGAGGCCGATGTCGAGAAGATGGATTCCAGGCTTTCAGCACCTGACTCTTCGCTCAACGCACCGCTCGCCGATGAGGCCGGTACCACCGAGCGGATGGACTTCCTGATTTCGGACGATCCATTGCCTGACGAGGTCGCCGGCGACACCATCGACGTCGAACGGCGCCTGATGTGGCTGAAGACGGCGCTCCGCGCGCTCAATGCCCGCGAACTCAGGATCATCGAGGAGCGTCGGCTGACAGACGAAGGTGCGACGCTTGAGGCGCTCGGCGAGACGCTCGGCATTTCCAAGGAGCGTGTCCGCCAGATCGAGGCCCGCGCCATGGAAAAGCTCAAGCTCGCGCTGGTCAAGCAGAACCCCGAATTCATGGCAGCGTGAGATTGCCAGGAACAGGGGTACCGCCCCGAGTTATCTCAGAAAAGTTATCTCAGAAAAAAGCACTACGAAGGCTGGGGTTTCTGACGAAGACCGGCGCTATCTGTCCGTGACGATCTTGACCTTGTCGCCGGCCGAAACCGAGGCGCCCGGCGACATCGCGTTGAGCACGCGGAACAGATCGAGCTTGCGGTCGACGCCGACCATCTGCGCCGAAAGTGTGCCCATCGTCTGCCCGGCCTGTACCGTGACGACGCGGATATGCAGCGGCTTCAGTGCCGCCTTCTCGGCGGGGCTGAGCACGCGGAACGAACCGCTGACCGAGCGTGCCACCGGATCGAGTGTCGTGCTGGCCGAGGGGGCCGCTGTCAAAAGCCGGTAGACCTGACCGCCGGCGCGGATCACCGCAATGTCGAACTGCCAGCCATCGGCGCCGGCGTGCGCGGTCGCCGCTTGGTTGCCGTCGATCGTCTCCTGGCGCACACTGGTCTCGTCGAGACCGGCCACCCAGCCGCTTCTGATGTAGTCGGTCAGCGCACGATCCTTGTCGATCGACACACCGTCGAAGCGGATCGCCATGTCGCCGGGACCGGTCGCCGTCACTGCCGCCGCCGAATTGTCGATGATGAAGCCGTCGGGCACCGTGAACGAAACGCCGAGGCCCGGATGCAGGAAGGTCTGGCCGCGCACATAGCCCTCTTCCGGCGTGTCGCCATAGAGCAGGCCGTCTATCCCGGCCAGGAAGGAATCGCGGTCGCGGGTGCCGATGCCCGGCGCGCCGAACTGGCGGGCGTGGCGCTGCGCCAGATCAATTCGCTGCGGCGTGTTGGGGTGCGTGGCCAGGAAGTCGAGGCTGGCGTCGGTGGCGCCGCTGATCGAGCGGAAATCGGTATAGGCCGACATCGACTGCAGGAAACGCCCGGCGGCATAGGGATCGTAACCCGCCTCGCCGATCGACTTGATGCCGATCGCGTCTGCCTCCAGCTCCTGGTTGCGCGAGAACTGCGCCAGCCTCAGCTTGCCGCGGATCAATGCCTGCTTGGCGGTCGGGCTGTCGCCCAGCACATCGGAGACCACCTTGGTCGCCAGGCCTTCCTCGGCCTCGAGCTGCTGGCGCTGCAAGCCGTGATTGGCGGTGACGTGGCCCATCTCATGCGCGATGACGGCGGCGAGTTCGGCCGAATCATTGGCCAGCGCCAGCAGGCCGCGGGTGACGTAGAGATAGCCGCCCGGCAGCGCGAAAGCGTTGACGTTGGGCGAATTGAGGATGGTGATGCGATAGGTCTGGGTCGGATTGGCCGACACCACGGTCAGGCTGCCGACAACCTTGGCCACCATGCGCTCGAGCTTGGGATCGGAATATTCGCCGCCATAGGTGGCAAGGATGCGCGGATGTTGCGCCTTCGCCAGTTCGGCAAGCTTGCTGTTGGCGGCGACATTGTCGACCGTGATCGGCTTGTCGGAAGGCTGGAAGCCGGATTCCTGCACTTCGGGAGGCGTGAACATCTGGCAGCTGGCCAGCGCCACGGCAAGGCCGGCCAGCGCGAGGAAGCGCACCAGCGGTCTGCGTTTCAAAGTGTCAGTGCCGGTCGGCAGCACGGCGTTCCTTCAGCTCTCGGCGCATGATTTGGACCGGGGTCCGCGCCAGCGAAAAATCGGTTTTCGTTGGCAATCCTGCACACATCAAAAAACCTACAGCGTTTACGCATCCGGCCGGGTGCGGCGCTGTAGGGGCAAATCACGGCTCGTGCCGGACCAGTACTAAGCGGACCTAGCCACATCGACTGGACCATGGCAAGCAAGCGCCACATCACCTGTAGCCGGTTTGGTCGTAAATTATGTCCGCTTCCGGGCAATATCGCGTGATCCGCCCGAACTTGCGCCGATATAGCGCCGAAACGCTTCAGGGCCAGTGCCGTCGAAAAAATCGGCGGCAGGTCCCGTCGCGGCAACCCTGCCATTGTCCAGAAAAACCATCTGCTCGCCGATACGGCGAGCGTCTTCCGGCTGATGCGTGACGAACAGCACCGTCATCGCCCGCTCGGCATGAACGCCGGCCACCAGGTCGAGCATGTCGTCGCGCAGTGCTGGCCCGAGCGAAGCGAACGGCTCGTCGAGCAGCAGCACTGGCCGGTCGCGCACCAGAACGCGGGCGAGCGCCACGCGCTGCCTTTCGCCGCCGGAGAGTTCGCGGGGCAGGCGCATTTCCTTGCCGGCCAGGCCGACGCGGTCAAGCGCCTCGGCGATTGCGGCGCGATCGGCGTCGGTCAGGTTGAGCGATGGCGAGCGGCCGAGCCCGACATTCTTCTCCACCGAGAGATGAGCAAACAGATTGTTTTCCTGGAATACCATCGATACCGGCCGCGCCGAAGGCGGCTCGGCGCCGACATCGGCGGCGCCGATCAGCACACGACCGGACTCCGGCGTCTCGAAACCAGCCACCAGATTGAGCAAGGTCGATTTGCCCGAACCACTTGCCCCCATGATGGCGGTGATCTTAGATGTATCGAATTCGACATCGAACAGGAATGACGTTTCGCCATAGCTGAACGAGACCTTGTCCAGCCGGACAGTCGTGCCTTTCTCCACAGCGGACGTCACGATCTCTCTCCCCGTCCCAGCCAGTCTGCCGCGACCACCAATGCAAGGCAGACCGCCCCGAGCAGCAAAGCCAGCCCGGCAGCATCGGCCGTGCGATAGCTGCCCATGCGCGCCAGCAGGAGATAGGGCAAGGTCTGCACCGAATCGCTGCCGAACAGCGCGATGACGCCGAGATCGCCGAGCGACAGCGCCACGGCGAAGGCAAAGCCGGTGGCCAGCGGCCGCCGGAGCGATGGCCAGTCGACCAGAAGCAGCCGGTTCCAGCCCGCAATGCCGAGCTGCGCGCACAGCTTTTCGTGGCGCTCGCTGGCCGCATCATAGGCCGGGCGCATCGCGCGGATGGCAAAGGGCATCGCCATCACCGCATTGACGGTGACGACCATGACCGGCGCGATGGCAAAGACATCGCTGACCGTGCGCAGCAGGAGAAACCAGCCGGCGCCGATGACGACCGGCGGCACGACGAGGACGAAGCCGGCGCCGGTGTCGGTGGCATGCTCGAGCAATGAACGGGCACTGGACCGGCGGCGCAGCGACAATGCCCGACGCGCCATGATCAGCGACAGCGACAGCGCCACCGAAAGTAGCGCCGCCGAGAAGGCGAGACCGGCGCTGGTCAGCGTCGCCTGACGCACGGCACTCTCGCCCGCCAACCGGCCGAGATCGGCGTCGAGGCCGGACGCGACGGTGGCCGCCATTGGTCCGGCGACGAACAGCAAGGCGAGCACGATCAGGACGGCGTTGAACGCTGTTTCTGCTTTGCCGGCCAAGTGATAGCGGCGCGGCGCGACAGGCAAATTGGCGTCGCCGGTCACATTGGCGCCGAGCCGCGTCAGCGCCAGCATGACGGCAAAAGTCAGCGCGATCTGCAGCACCGTCAGCGTCACCGCTCGCGCCGGATCGAAGTCGAAACGCAGCGCCTGATAGATGGCGACTTCCAGCGTCGTCGCCGCCGGCCCGCCGCCGAGGATCAGCACGATGGTGAAGGAGGTGATGCAAAGCATGAAGACAAGCCCGGCGACGCCCGGCAGCGCGGCGCGCAGCACCGGCCACTCGATCAGCCGGAAGGCTGGCCTCGCCCCCATGCCGAGCTGGCTCGCCAGCCGCCATTGATCGGCCGGCACCGTTCCCAGCGCTTCGAGGAACAGCCGGGTGGCCAGCGGCAGGTTGAAGAAGACGTGGGCGACGAGGATGCCTGGCAGCCCATAGATGTCGGGCCAGCTCTGGCCACCGATCGCGGCGAAATAACCGGCGCGGCCATAGAGCGCCAGTATGCCCAGCGCTGCGACAATCGCCGGCAAGGCAAGGGGCACAGTAAACAGCTGCAGGATGAAGCCGCGTCCGAAGAAGCGCGGATGCCGCGACAGCGCGCGGGCGACGAACAGCGCCGGTACGACGGAAAGCAGAGTCGAGAGCGCAGCCTGCCAGAGCGTGAAGCGGACAACGCGCACGAGATAGAGGTCAAAGGCGGACGCGGCGCCGGAAAGGTCGTGCGCGCCTTCCCGGATAAGGCCGGCGAAGGCGCCACCGATCAGCAGCGCGATTGCCGCAAGCGCGACAATGCCGGCCGTGATGCGGGGGTCAGAGCGTTGCACTCTTTACCGGGCGTCGCGTTCCTTCGCGCCCCCCTCTGTCCTGCCGGACATCTCCCCCACGAGGGGGGAGATTGGCGGTTTTAGCGCTCCGCTCATTCCTGCAGCTTCGGAGATTGGCGAAAGTCAACGTAAAGGCCAATCTCCCCCCTCGTGGGGGAGATGTCCGGCAGGACAGAGGGGGGCGCCGTAGAGCACTCATCTTTTGACTATACAGCCAAATCTACTTGCTCATCACCGCCAGCCATTCATCCACCCAGGCCTTGCGATTTGCCGCGACCTCTTCCGGGCTGAACAGCAAGGTCTTCGCCGGCTTGACCAGCCTATCAAAAGCCGGATTGAGCGGCTTGTCGGTTTTCCCGGCCGGGAACATCCAGTTGGTCTCCGGAATGACATCCTGGAATTTCGGCCCGGTCATGAAGGCCAGGAACTTCGCCGCCAGCGGATTCTTCGCGCCCGTGGTGGTGATGCCGGCGACCTCGATTTGCAGATACTCGCCTTCCTCGAACGAGGCCGCCTGGTAGCGCCCGGTGTTCTCGGCCACCATGTGGTAGGCCGGCGACGTCGTATAGGAAAGCACCATCGGCGCCTCGCCCTTGGTGAACAGGCCGTAGGCCTCGCTCCAGCCCGGCGTCACCGTCAGCACTTTGCCCTTGAGTTTCGCCCAGGCTTCCGGCGCCTTGTCGCCATAGACCGACTTGACCCACAGCAGCAGGCCGAGGCCCGGCGTCGACGTCCTCGGATCCTGGATGACGATCTTGTCGGCGGCATCGCCCTCGACCAGTTCCTTCAGGCTCTTCGGTGGGCTCTTCAGCTTTTCGGTGTCGTAGACGACGGCGAAATAACCATAATCATAGGGCACGAAAGTGTCGTCGCTCCAGCCGCCCGGCACGTTGTTTTCAGCCACCGCGCCATGTGGGACAAACAGGCCGGAAGCCTTGGCTTCCGCGGTGAGGTTGGTGTCGAGACCAAGCACGATATCGGCCTTGGTCGAGGCACCTTCGAGCTTGACGCGGTTGAGCAGCGCGACGCCGTCGGCCACCGAGACGAAGTCGACGCTGCAGCCGCACTCGGCCTCGAATTCCTTCTTCACCTGGGGGCCCGGACCCCAGTCGGCAGTGAAACTCTCATAGGTATAGATCGTGAGTTTTTCCTGCGCGGACGCAGAGCTTGCCAGTAGCGAAACAGCAAGCCCCAGCGCTGGGACAAGACGGGACAAAAACATGCGCATCGGCGCCTCCTTCATTCGTGTTGAAAGGAATTGAGGCGTCGGGCTGTCCGAAGCGTCTAATCCCTCCGCCGGTACAAACCGGATCAGGTTCAGCGGGTTGGCGAGACTGCCTCTCAGCCGGTCCGCGAAGATCGCGTCCGGCACCCCGTTAGAGCGTTTCGACACATAGGCCCGGCCAAGGTGCCACGCAAGTGGAAGTTTGCCCGAGCATGATCCCGGAAAGTGGAATCCGTTTCCGGAAAAAGATCATGCTCCAACAAAGCGTGACGGTGCCGCTCGGCCTTCCGTTTCGTCGGCGGGGCTGGTAAGGGCCAGCGGATATGAGCACATTCACCATCCTGCTTGGCGGCGATCTCGTCCGCACGCCGCGGCTCGACCGCCAGGTCGCGGGCACGCGCGTCATCGCCGCCGACGCCGGCATCGGTCATGCCCGCCTGCTCGGCGTGATGCCGGAGCTGTGGGTCGGCGATTTCGATTCCGTGCCGGCGGACCTGCCTGCCGATCTCGCCGCCGTGCCGCGGGAGGTGTTTCCTCCCGAAAAGGACAAGACCGATGGCGAACTGGCGATCGCGGCGGCATTGGAACGCGGCGCCACCAGCCTGGTGCTGGCCGGCGCTTTCGGCGGCAAGCGCGCCGACCACGCCTTCCTCCATCTGGCGCTCAGCCTGCGGCTGGCCGAGGCCGGCACAAAATTGCTGTTGACCAGCGGAGCGCAGGAAGGCGCCCCTCTGCTGCCTGGCAAGGCCGGCTTCGACTATGCCGACGGAACGCTGTTTTCGGTGCTCGGCTTTTCCGATCTTTCGGGCCTCACCGTGTCCGGCGCGAAGTGGCCGCTCGACCATGTCGAGGTCGTGTTCGGCTCGTCGCTGACCATCTCGAACGAGGTCAAGTCCAACACGACCGGGGGCGGCCTCGAAATCGCGCTCGGCCATGGCCGCGCGCTGCTGCTCGCCCACCCCTACCCCTTGCCTGAAAGCTGACATGGCCCCGCCCCTTCTCAACCTCGACGGCATAAGACTGACCTTTGGCGGCACGCCGCTGCTCGATGGCGCCGAACTGACGGCGTCCGCCGGTGACAAGATCGCGCTCGTCGGCCGCAACGGCTCCGGCAAGTCGACGCTCCTGAAGATTGCTGCTGGTCTGATCGAGCCGCAAGACGGCGAGGTCTTCCGCCAGCCTTCGGCAACGGTGCGCTATCTCCCGCAAATGCCCGACATGGACGGCTTTGCCAATGTGCGCGCCTATGTCGAGGCCGGGCTTGGGCCTGCCGACGATCCCTACCGCGCCACATATCTGATGGAGCATCTCGGCCTCGCCGGCACGGAGAACCCCAACGATCTCTCCGGCGGCGAGGCGCGCCGCGCAGCACTTGCCCGCGTCATGGCGCCCGAACCCGATATTCTGCTGCTTGATGAGCCGACGAACCATCTCGATTTGTCGGTCATCGAATGGCTGGAAGAGGAGCTCGTCCGGACGTCTTCGGCGCTGATCGTCATCTCGCACGACCGTCGCTTCCTCGAACGCGTCTCGCGCGCCACTGTCTGGCTCGACCGTGGCCAGACCCGCCGCCTCGACAAGGGCTTTGGCCATTTCGAGGAATGGCGCGACCTTGTGCTGGAAGAGGAAGAGCGCGAACAGCACAAGCTCGGCCGCCAGATCGTGCGCGAGGAGCATTGGCTGCGCTATGGCGTGACGGCTCGCCGCAAACGCAACATGCGCCGCCTGGGCGAACTGCAGACCATGCGCCAGCGTTTTCGCGGCCATCGCGGCGCCGAGGGCTCGGCCACCATGGTGGCCAGCGACGCCGCCGAATCCGGCAAGCTGGTGATCGAGGCCAAGAACATCGAAAAGAGCTTTGGCGACCTCACCGTTGTCAAAAGCTTCTCGACCCGCATCCAGCGCGGCGATCGCGTCGGCCTTGTCGGGCCGAACGGGGCCGGCAAGACGACGCTGTTGAAGATGCTTACCGGCGAGATGAAGCCCGACGCCGGCTCGGTGCGGCTCGGCACCAATCTGGAAATCGCCACGCTCGACCAGAAGCGCGAGGCGGTCGATCCGGCCGAGACCCTGGCGCAGTATCTCACGGACGGGCGCGGCGAAAACCTCGTCATCAATGGCGAGCAGCGCCATGTCGTGTCCTACATGAAGGATTTCCTGTTCAAGCCGGAACAGGCGCGCACCCCGGTGCGCGAGCTGTCCGGCGGCGAACGGGCGCGGCTGCTCCTGGCGCGTGTTCTGGCGCGGCCGGCCAACCTTCTGGTGCTCGACGAGCCGACCAACGATCTCGACATGGAGACGCTGGAACTGTTGCAGGAACTTGTCGCCGGCTTTGCCGGCACGGTCATCCTGGTCAGCCACGACCGCGACTTCCTCGACCGCACCGTCACCAGCATCATCGCCCCGGACGGAGGCGGCCGCTGGATCGAATATGCCGGTGGCTATTCCGACATGCTGGCGCAGCGCGGCGGCACCCGGCTCGACGACCGCAAGGCGCGCGCCAAGGCCGAAGCCAGCGATGCGCCGGCGCCGGGCAAGAGCGAGCCGGCAGCGCCGAAAGGGCCGTCGAAGAAACTGTCGTTCAAGCAGAAATTCGCCCTGGAATCCTTGCCCAAGAAGATCGAGGCGGTAATGGCCTCGATCTCGCGGTTGGAAAACAACATTGCCGATCCCGCCTATTACGAACGCGACCCGGCCTCGTTCCAAAAGACCATCGCCGCCCTCGACAAGGAACGCGCCACGCTGGCCGCACTCGAGGAAGAGTGGCTGGAGCTGGAAATGCTGCGTGAGGAGATGGAGGGGTAGCATTGCTTGCGGTCTTTATGCGCGTATATTGTGCGCATGAAAGGAGGCATCTCCGTGCTTCAATCGACGCCAAAAACTCAGCGGGCCTCTGTCAACACGTCCATTGACTCTCAGTTGATCAAGGACGCCAAAGCGTTGGGCATCAACATCTCCCGCGCTGCCGAAGCAGGGATCGCGAAAGCGATTGCGGCGGAGAAAACGCGTCGATGGCAAGAAGAAAACAGGGAAGCCATCGAAAGCTCCAACGAATATGTCCGAAAGAACGGACTGCCATTGGCTAAACACCGGCCGTTCTGATGGCGCGTTACGATTTCTATCGGAGTACCGAGAGCGACGGTTATCTTCTCGACGTGCAGTCAGATATGCTTGAAGGGCTGAGCACGACGGTGGTCGTTCCTTTGATGCCGCCCGAAATTGCCCCGCTTCCTGGCCGCCGCCTGAACCCGACCTTCGCTATAAACGGCAAAGATCTTGTGATGGTCAAACAGTTTGTGTCGGCCTTCAGCGCGTCCGAATTGCGGATGCCAGAGGGAAACCTTTCTAGACATCACGACGACAATCGTCGCCGCCCTCGACATGCTGTTCCAGGGCTTCTGAGCGAAGGCAGCCGCTACTGCCGCCCGTCAACCTGCCGTCTTGGCCTGCCAGGCCTTCAGCGCCTCGTCGAACACCTTCTCGCCCGGAATGCCCTTTTCCATGGTCAGCAGCGCCCGGCGTCCGGTCTTGTAGACCACCGGCACGTCGATCCAGTCCTGGCCTCGAAGCAAGGTCATGTTGGCGTCCTCGTCGGCCTTGGTGTCGTTGAGCGCCACCAGGAAGAAGCCGTCGGCGATCTTGGCCGGAATGCCGATCAGCGGGCTGCCGGCATCCTGTTCCGAACTCTTCATGGCGACGCGCAGGATGTTGTCGACGCCACCGCCGTCAAAGCCCTCGGGCGTCAGGAAGATCATCTCGATGATGTGGCTGGCCGGCAGCGTCTGGTCGGTATTGCGGCGGATGGTCATGCGCAGCTGGATGTCCTTGCCGGGAATGGTCGCCTCGGCGCGGATCGCCGGCTCGGGCGGCAGGTCGCCGCCGGGCGATTCCTGCACCAGCGACCAGACGATGCTGCCGGGTTCGGCCGAACCTTGCGCGGTCGAGGTGCGTTCCTCGTAGAAGATCGCCTTCTGGCCGACCGCAACGGTGGGCGCGGGAGCGGCGGCCGCCGGCGCAGCGGGCGGCGTCCCGGCCGCGGGCGGCGTGGCGGCGGCATCAGCCGGTGCTGCCCCGTTGGCCGGCGGAGCGACGCCATCGGCGGGCGGCGTTGCCGGTGGCGTGGCGGAAGCGTCGGGCGCCGGCGTGGCGGGCGCGCCCGTGGCTGCGGCGTCGCCGGCCGGCGGGGTCGCAGGCGCTGGAGCCGCAGGTGGCGCTGGAGCCGGGGGTGGCGGTGTGGTCAGCGCGGCGACGGACTCGCCCTCGCCGATGCCGCTTTGACCGGCCGCGGGACCGGGGTCGGTTTCACCGCCTTCGGGCGACAGGCGCTGGGTGAACTTCGTTCCCTCGCCGGCAGCGGCCGGTGCCGGTGCATCGGCCGCGGGCTTGGCCGGCGCCGGCTTTACCAGCGGTTCGGTCGAGACCGTCTTGGTGTCGCCGCCGAGGCCCAGCATCGAGCCAAAGGCATCCTTGTTCAGCCAGATGCCATAGCCGCCGCCGGCGACCACCAGAAGCGCGACGACAGCCGCGATCAACCCGCCATAGCTGCGCCTGCGCTCGGCTGGGCGCAGGCGCTGGAACGTGTCCGCGACCGGCTGCTCGTCATTGGCGAACACATCGGCGCTGTCGTCGTCGGCGTCCAGCTCCACGGCTTGCTTGTCGATGGTTTCTGCACGCGCCGCAGGCGACGGCGGTGTCGGCGCGGGCCTCTGCCAGCTCGGCTCTGTCCTGGCGGTCGGCGCCGGCTGCACGGGTTTCGCCGGCTGCCAGGCCGGCGCAGGCGTGGCGGAAGGCTTTACATGATTGGACTGGTTCTTGTTGCGGTCTATGGAGGAGAAGATGTGCTCCAGCTCCGCCAGCGGATCGGATGCCGGCACCGCCCTGGCATAGTCGCGCTCGACGCTCGAGATGGCATCTTCCAGGGATCGCTTCTGCGTGCTTATGGCTTCGGCGGCCAGCGGCGGCGAATACTCCGCAAGCTTCTTCGCCAGCATGGTACGAACGCTTTCATAGATCCGCGTACGCTTTTCGGGCGTTTCGTCGCCGTGCTTGTCGAGCGCCTTTTTCAGAATAGCAACGAAATCTGCCATGCTTCAGTCGACCTGTATTTTGTTTCCGCGCCGGCCCCGCAAATCGGCCGCGATGCCCGGAAAGGCTTCAGAAAACTAGTCTTGAAACGGATCGGTCACAAGTATCGTGTCGTCCCGTTCCGGGCTGGTGGAAAGGAGCGCGACGGGTGCCCCGATCAGCTCCTCGATGTAACGGACATATTTGACGGCCTGCGCCGGAAGGTCGTTCCAGCTGCGCGCGCCGGCTGTGGTGCCTTTCCAGCCTTCGAGCGTCTCGTAGACCGGCTCGACACGCGCCTGCGCGCCCTGGCTGGCCGGCAGATAGTCGATCGTTTCGCCGTCGAGACGGTAGCCGGTGCAGACCTTGATCTCATCCAGCCCGTCGAGCACGTCGAGTTTGGTCAGGGCGATGCCCTTGATACCGTTGACGGCGACGGCCTGGCGCACCAGCACGGCGTCGAACCAGCCGCAACGGCGTTTGCGCCCGGTGACGACGCCGAATTCGTGGCCACGCGTACCGAGAAATTCGCCGATCTCGTTCTTCTGCTCGGTCGGGAACGGGCCTTCGCCGACACGCGTCGTATAGGCCTTGGTGATGCCCAGGACATAGCCGATGGCGCCGGGGCCCACCCCCGAGCCGGCGGCTGCCTGGCCGGCAACGGTGTTGGACGAGGTGACGAACGGATAGGTGCCGTGGTCGATGTCGAGCAGCGTGCCTTGCGCGCCCTCGAACAGGATGCGTTCGCCGGCGCGGCGCTTGTCGTCGAGGATTTTCCAGACGCGGTCCATATAGGGCAGGATCTCATCGGCGACCGAGGTCAGCTCGGTCATGATCGCCTCATGCGTGACTTCGCCATGGCCAAGCCCGCGACGCAGCGCATTGTGATGCGTCAGCAGCCTGTCGACCTTGAGAGGCAGCGTTTCCAAATCCGCCAGATCCATCACCCGAACCGCGCGCCGGCCCACCTTGTCTTCATAGGCTGGGCCGATGCCACGACGCGTCGTGCCAATTTTCGTCCCGGAATTGGAGGCGGCGTCCTCGCGGAATCCGTCCAGCTCCCGGTGCAGCGACAGGATAAGCGCCGTGTTTTCGGCTATTTTCAGGCGGTCCGGCGTGACCTCGACGCCTTGCGCCTTGAGTTTTGCCACTTCCGCGACAAAGGCGTGCGGGTCGAAGACGACGCCATTGCCGATGATCGACAGCTTGCCTTGCCGCACCACGCCCGACGGCAGCAGCGACAGTTTGTAGACCTTGCCGTCGACGACCAGCGTATGGCCGGCATTGTGGCCGCCCTGGAAGCGCACGACCACGTCGGCGCGCTCCGACAACCAGTCGACGATCTTGCCCTTGCCTTCGTCGCCCCATTGCGAGCCGACGACCACCACATTGGCCATGTTTCTTTTCCCTTGAGATGCCGCCCTGGCGGCCTGGATATGGTTCGAAACGACAGGCCTCTATAGCGTCAAGACCTCGCAAGCGCGACCTTTCTTTGCCGCCGAAAATGCCCTGAGGCACAACAATTTTCGGCTTTGACATCGTTTACTTGCGTCGGCGGGGGCAATAGGCCGGCAAACACAACTCCCCAAGCGGCCGGAATCCCGCAATGCATCGACGCGCCTACCTGTTCCTGCTGCTGACCACCTTGTTGTGGGGCGGCAATTCCGTCGCCGGCAAGCTGGCGGTCGATCACGTCTCGCCGATGACGCTGGTCTTCCTGCGCTGGGTGCTGGCCGTCGCGATCCTGCTGCCGATCGGCTGGCGCACGATCAGGGAGGACTGGCCGGTGGTGCGCAAACACTGGTTCGTCCTGGCTGCACTTGGCGCCAGCGGCTTCACTCTGTTCAACACCATTTTCTACACCGCGCTCAACTACACGACGGCGATCAATGTCTCGATCGAACAGGCGGCGATGCCGGTCTTAATCATCATTGCCAATTTCTTCTTCTTCCGCCTGCGCGTGAGCTGGGCTCAGATTGCGGGCGTGGTGCTGACCATCTTCGGCGTCATCTTGACTGCCTGCCACGGCGATCCGCGCCGGCTGCTCACATTGGAACTCAATTTCGGCGACGCCATCATGCTGGTCGCGGTCGTCCTCTACAGCGGTTATTCGGTCGGGCTGCGGCTGAAGCCGGTGATGCGCTGGCAGAGCCTGATGTTGTCCCTGGCGATCGCTGCCCTCGTCACCTCGCTGCCGTTCTTCCTGTGGGAGGTCGCCGCCGGCAAGGTTATCGTCCCCGATATCAGCGGCTGGGTGGTCATCGTCTATACCGCGATCGGCGCTTCGGTCATTTCGCAGATCACTTACATCAGGGGCAACGAACTGATCGGCGCCAACCGTGCCGGGCTGTTCATCAATCTGGTGCCGATCTTCGGCACGCTGCTGTCAGTGCTGATCGTCGGCGAGACATTCCAGCTCTACCAGGCGCTGGCGCTCGTCCTGGTGCTGGGCGGCATTTCGCTCGCCGAATACAGCGGGCGCAAGATGGCGGCACCGAACCGCCGCGGATAACATTTGGCTGCTGCCGCGCTGCGCCGCCGTCGCGATAACTGCTGCCGCGCGCCGACCTGGAACATTTTACCTCTGGCGGAGTTTGCTTGCGTGGGAGGCAACAAGATGAGCCATAACCCTCGCAGCACGGCAAGCATTGCCGGTCACCCCATTCATCCAATGCTGATTCCGTTTCCGATCGCCTTCTTTGTCGGCACCTTCGTTTGCGATCTGATTTTCTGGCAAACAGCCGATCCCGGGTGGGTCACCGGATCGCTTTGGCTTCTCGGCGCCGGCCTGATCATGGGCGCCTTGGCCGCTCTTACCGGCCTGACGGACGTTCTCGGCGATGTTCAGATCCGCAATCTCACGACGGCATGGCTCCATGCCGGCGGCAACGTCCTCGTCGTGCTGATCGAGCTTTATAACTGGTACTCGCGTTATGTCGGTGGAGCGGCGGCTGTGATCCCGACCGGCTTTATCTTATCGCTGATCGTGGTTCTGGTCCTGCTGTTTACAGGCTGGAAGGGCTGGGAACTGGTCTATCGGCATCGCGTGGGCGTCTCCGACGGCTCAGACGAATTGACCTGAACCGGCCTCTGCGACGGCCGCCCCAACGATGGGGGGAGGACCGCCGCATCCGCCACGCCGTCAACTACATTGCGTTGATGTCGAACTGCAGCCGCTTGGCCGAGTCGATGGACTTGTGCGCCTTGACCTGTTCCAGCACTTTCTCCGGGAACGGCGCGTCGAGATAGAGCAGCGCGATCGCGTCGCCGCCCGGCCGGTTGCGGCCGAGCTGGAAGTTGGCGATGTTGACGCCGTTCTCGCCGCACACCGTGCCGAGCAGGCCGATAATGCCGGGCGCATCGGCATTGGTTGTGTAGAGCATGTGCTGGCCGACCTCGGCGTCGAGATTGATGCCCTTGATCTGGATGAAGCGCGGCTTGCCGTCGGAGAAGCAGGTGCCGGCGATCGAGCGCGTCATGTGCTCGGTCTTCACCGTCAGCTTGATGTAGCCGTCGAACACGCCCGACTTGTCGCGCTTGACCTCGGCGACGATGATGCCGCGCTCCTTCACCATGATCGGCGCCGACACCATATTGACGTCGGCGACCTGCGGCCGGATCAGTCCGGCAAGCGCGGCACTGATCAGGGCACGCGTGTTCATCGTCGCGGTCGAGCCGTCGAACAGGATCTCGACCTCGTTGATCGGGTCCTCGGTGACTTGGCCGACAAAGGCGCCGAGCACTTCGGCGAGCTTGACGAACGGCTTCAGCCGCGGTGCTTCCTCGGCCGTGATCGAGGGCATGTTGATGGCATTCGAAACCGCGCCCTTGATCAGATAGTCGGCCATCTGCTCGGCCACCTGGAGCGCGACATTTTCCTGCGCTTCCGCTGTCGAGGCGCCCAGATGCGGCGTTGCCACCACATTCTCCATGCCGAACAGCGCGTTGTTCTCCGCCGGTTCGACCTCGAACACATCGACGCCGGCGCCCGCCACCTTGCCGCTCTTCAGCGCCGCGACCAGGTCGGCTTCGACGATGAGCCCGCCACGCGCGCAATTGATGATGCGCACGCCGTTCTTCATTTTGGCGATCGCCGCCGCGTCGATGATGTTGCGCGTCTTGTCGGTCAGCGGCGTGTGCAGCGTGATGAAATCGGCGCGGGCGAAAAGCTCGTCCAGCTCGACCTTGTCGACGCCGAGTTCCTCGGCGCGCTTGTCCGACAGGAACGGATCGAAGGCAACGACATGCATCTTCAGGCCGACGCCGCGCGTGGCAACGATCGAGCCGATATTGCCGCAGCCGATGACGCCCAGCGTCTTGCCGGTGATCTCGACGCCCATGAAGCGGTTCTTTTCCCATTTGCCGGCATGGGTCGAGGCATTGGCCTCCGGGATCTGCCGGGCGAGTGCAAAGATCATCGCCACCGCATGTTCGGCCGTGGTGATCGAATTGCCGAAGGGCGTGTTCATCACGATGATGCCCTTGCGGCTCGCCGCGGGGATGTCGACATTGTCGACACCGATGCCGGCGCGGCCGACGACCTTGAGTCTTGTCGCTGCGTTGATCAGTTTTTCCGTGACCTTGGTCGCCGAGCGGATGGCAAGACCATCATACTGGTCGATGACTTCGAGCAGCTTTTCCTTGTCCTTGCCGAGATCGGGCAAATAGTCGACCTCGATGCCGCGGTCCTTGAATATCTGGACGGCGGTGGTGGAGAGTTTGTCAGAGACGAGAACGCGGGGCGCCATGGCGGCCTCCTTGAACTGGATTGTCGGGAAATGGCGGCCCGCAGGCCGCCACGAATTCTCAGGCTGCTGCCTTCACCGAAGCCTTCTGCGTGGCGAAGGCCCAGTCGAGCCAGGGCAGCAGCGCTTCGAGATCGGAGGTCTCGACGGTGGCGCCGCACCAGATGCGCAGACCGGGAGGTGCGTCACGATAGGAGCCGATGTCGTAGGCGACGCCTTCCTTGTCGAGCACAGAGACGATCGCCTTGGCGAAAGCCGCCTGCCCGTCGGCGTCGAGCGCCGCGACATCGGCGTCGGTGAAGGACAGACATACGGACGTGTTGGACCGTGTCGCCGCATCGACTGCGAGATGGCCGAGCCAGGACGACTTGTCGACAAACCCATCTAGCACGGCGGCATTGGCATCGGCTCTGGCAATCAACGCATCGAGACCGCCGATCGACTTCGCCCAATGAAGCGCATCGAGATAGTCCTCGACGCACAGCATCGACGGCGTGTTGATGGTCTCGCCCTTGAAGACGCCTTCGATCAGCTTGCCGCCCGAGGTCAGGCGGAAGATTTTCGGCAGCGGCCACGCCGGCTTGTAGGTTTCCAGTCGCTCGACGGCGCGAGGCGACAGGATCAGCATGCCGTGTGCGCCCTCGCCGCCCAGCACTTTCTGCCAGGAAAAGGTGACGACATCGAGCTTCTGGAAATCGAGCCTCTGCGCGAATGCGGCCGAGGTCGCGTCGCAGATGGTCAGGCCTTTGCGGTCGGCTGGAATGAAATCGCCATTCGGCACGCGCACGCCTGAGGTCGTGCCGTTCCAGGTGAAGACCACATCGCGGTCGAAATCGATCTTGGTGAGATCCGGCAGCTCGCCATAGCCTGCCTCGATCCTTCTGATATCGGCGAGCTTCAGCTGCTTGACCACATCGGTCACCCAGCCGGAGCCAAAGCTTTCCCATGCCACCATGTCGACACCGCGTTCACCGAGCAGCGACCACAGCGCCATCTCGACAGCACCCGTGTCCGACGCCGGCACGATGCCGATACGGTAATCCGCCGGAACCTGGAGAATTTCGCGCGTCAGCTCGATCGCCTGTTCGAGCTTGGTCTTGCCGATCTTGGCGCGGTGGGAACGGCCGAGCGCAGCATTCTTCAGTGCCTCGACCGACCAGCCGGGGCGTTTTGCGCAGGGACCTGAGGAGAAATTGGGGTTTGCCGGACGGAGTCCGGGCTTCGTATGCGTCGTCATCGTGGTCTATCCTTCCAGATAGTGGCCCCTCGTTGGGGAGGGGTGGCCCACGGACGGCGATATGCGTTCAACCCTCAGGCGTCAAGAGGAAAGTTTTTGTCGCTGACAAGATAGAAGCAGTCCGGGATCAGGATGTCGTGAGCCCAAACGCAAACGGCGGATCGAAGAGATCCGCCGTCGGGTTTCGTATCTGCAGCCAGCCTACCAGAGGTCGTAGCGCAGCCCGAGCTTGACCGTCTGATAATTGATGCCCTTGTGGATGTTGAAGGCGCCGCTGTCATAAGCGACGTATTTGGCGCCCGGCACCGAGAAATATTCGTAGCCAAGGTCAACCGACACGTTCTTGGCCACCTGATAGGAAAGACCGCCCCCGATCGAATAGGCAAGGTTGAATTTGCCCTCCTTATCCGTTGCACCCTCGTAACCGGCCGGATCATCACAAGAGAACCCGCCCGTGCCGGACGAATTGGGGGCCACTTCCACGCAATCCTTCGCCCCAATGCTCCTGTAATATTTATTGTATGCGACACCGACCCCTCCGCCAAGGTATGGAGTGATTCCAACATAGGTGCCGAGATCCACATAGCCATTGGCCATGACGCTGTAGCCTTTGTTGGAAGCATTGTCGGAAAGATCGCATGCCTGCGTAGCCGCGACGGAATTGATGGTGCCAAAACCGTCGTCCACAAGCGTATGGCCGTCGCAAGTGGCTGCCAACTTGGCGTGTTCCCCGAATTTGTCGGTCGGAAGAATCCCGCCGTTCAGTTCGACCCGAAGATAGTCGTTGACATGATACCCCATACCGAAACTGCCTGTGAAAAGGCTGCTCTCATCGGTAAAGCTGTTAAGCGGGCCGGTTGTCGCTTCCTCATGCTCGAAGGGATGGCTGAACGCGTAGCCGACATCCCCCCGCAGATACCAGCCCGAGCCGACCTCGACCGGTTGATAGTCCGGCGCCTGATCGACATAGATCGGCGGGTCGTAGTCCGCGGCTTGCGCCGGCGTCAGCAGCGCTAGCGCGAGTGCGGCAAGTGCCGGCGCTGTCAGCAATTTGAAATTCATGGGTCCCCGGCTCCTGAAATTGGCGCTCTTCATTTTGATCGCAAGCGCCGTTTCAGTGGGCATTGTTAACCATAGTGGTTAAGTGCGGGTTAAGGATAACGCGACGTTACCGATTTGATTTCGATAGGCTTTCTCCTCCGCACGCCGCGGCCTGGAAGTGCACCGCAATCGGCAAACAAAAACCGCCCGGCATGGCCGGGCGGTTCGCAAATTCCTGGATTTCGAAGCGACTACTTGGTGTAGACCGGCTCCGGTTCGGGAACGTAGGGCTCCGGCGGCGGGGCGCAGTCCGACCGGCCGAACTGGTAGCGCAGGCCGCCGCGCACTTCGTGCACGTTGATGCCGCGATCGAAGCCCGGGCCGACATCGCTGTCGGAGGCGTAGTTGAACATCTTGCCACCATTGATGTGGCTGTAGCGATAGCCGAGATCGAGCTTGACCCGGTCGGTCAGGCAGTAGGAGGCGCCGGCCATGAGGGCATAGGCAAAGCGCCAGCCCTTGCCGCCGCTGTGCTCGAAGGAGCCATCGAGATCGGTATTGTGCAGCGTATCCCACTTGACCCAGGCACCACCGATGCCGGCGCCGACATAGGGCGTCACGCCGCGCCAGGTGCCGATATCGACATAGGCATTGGCCAGGAGCAGCATCGCCGAATAGGACGATGTGTCGACGGAGGTACAAGCTATGCCGCCGCCGCAGAAACCATTGGTCGAGCCGCGGAAATTGGACTTGCCCATCCAGTCGAAGGTCAGATCGGTGCGGAAGTACCGGTTGACCTGGTAACCGACACCGGCGCCGGCCGAAAAGGAACTCTTCAACTTGCCGGAGGCGAACGAACCGGGGAGTTGGGGCGGTGCCGGGCTGTAGGTGGTGTAGTCACCACCGCGGAACTTCGACCAGTGATAGTCAATGTCGCCACGGATGTACCAGCCGCCGAAATCGGCCGGCTGCTCGTAGGCGATCGGCGCCGGCGCCTCTTCGACCACTGGCGGCTCCGCCAGATCGGCGGCGAATACTGGCCCGGCCACGCCTGCGAACAGCGCGGCAAGGAAAGCCATTTTTGCTGCATTGAACATGTTTGTCACCCCTGAGAACCCGTCGGAACTTTGAATCCGCTCGAATGTGTTTGACCTCAGTTGTGGATAATGAATTGCAAAAGTTAAAAGGCGTTTAACCCTGTCGATTAACCACGAATTCTCGACATTTTAGCAAACGGCCTCCGCCGGCATGACGCTGGGACCAACCCTGGCCGAAACAAAAAGCCCGCCTGCAGGCGGGCTTGAAGTCTTGAGCCGGCAGTTCGCCCCTGCCGTTGGAGGCAGCGCAATCAGGCGGCGCTGCGCGTTTCCGAAATGATGTCGACGATGTCGTTGACCACGGCCTCGACCAGCTGTGGGTCGTCGCCCTCGGCCATGACGCGGATCAGCGGCTCGGTGCCGGAGGGCCGTATGACCAGGCGGCCGGCCTTGCCAAGACGGTTGCGCGCATCTTCGATCGCCGCCTTGACCAAGGCTTCTTCAAGCGGCTTGCCGCCGGCGATGCGGACATTCTTCAACAGCTGCGGCACCGGCTCGAATTTCTTCGACAATTCGCTGACCGGCCGGTTCTGCCGCTTGATGCAGGCCAGCACCTGCAGCGCCGAGACCAGCCCGTCGCCAGTGGTCGAGAAATCGGACAGCACAATGTGGCCCGACTGCTCGCCGCCGACATTCAACCCATGCGCGCGCATATGCTCAACGACATAGCGGTCGCCGACCTTGGTGCGATGCAGCTGCAACTTCATGTCGCCAAGGAAGCGTTCGAGGCCGAGATTGGACATCACCGTCGAGACGACGCCGCCGCCGGCCAGTCGCCCGCTCTGGTGCCAGGACTCGGCGATCAGCGCCATGATCTGGTCACCGTCGACCATGGTGCCGTTCTCGTCGACGATGACGACACGGTCGGCATCACCGTCGAGTGCGATGCCGATATCGGCGCGCACTTCATGCACCTTCTTCTGCAGGCCGGCCGGATGGGTCGAGCCGCATTCCTTGTTGATGTTAAAACCGTTCGGATCGACATTGATGGCAATGACCTCGGCGCCCAGTTCCCAAAGTGCGGCAGGCGCCACCTTGTAGGCTGCGCCATTGGCGCAATCGACGACGATCCTGAGACCCGACAGCGACATCGAGCGCGGCAGCGTGCGCTTGGCGAATTCGATGTAGCGGTCATGCACGCCGTCGACGCGCTTGGCGCGGCCGAGCCCGTCGGAATCGGCGAGCGCCAGTTCGATATCCTTGTCGAGCATGCTCTCGATGCGCTCCTCGATCTCGTCGGAGAGCTTGTAGCCATCGGGACCGAACAGCTTGATGCCGTTGTCGTAATAAGGGTTGTGCGAGGCCGAGATCATGACGCCGATATCGGCGCGCAGCGAGCGCACCAGCATGGCGACCGCCGGTGTCGGGATCGGGCCGAGCAGGAACACATCCATGCCGGCCGCGCACAGGCCGGACACCATGGCGTTTTCGATCATGTAGCCGGACAGCCTGGTGTCCTTGCCGAGCACGACGCGGTGGCGATGGCTGCCGCGCTGGAACGACAGGCCGGCGGCCATGCCGACCCGCATCGCGATCTCAGCCGTCATCGGAAACTTGTTGGCGCGCCCGCGAATGCCGTCGGTGCCAAAATAACGTCCTGCCATGCTTGCCAGAATCCCCGTCGGTTTTCAGCCGGCTCGTAGTGCCACAATTGGTCCGAGCCCGACTATCACATTGTGTGATTGTATATTACCAATTCTTAGAAAATCATTGTAGCAGGCTGTTCGGAGCGTTGGCAGCGTATCATGACACGGTGTTGCCGCAATATAGCATTCACACTGGGCCACTGCGCAGATTGGGCCGGTAAGCCGGACTGTTGGAGGGGCAGATCGCAAGGGTCCATCACCTTATCGGGAGAACGCCGTTTAGCATCTGGCGCAGCCTAGCGTTGAGAGCTATTGATTGACACAGGTACAACCTATGGGCGCAGCAACGGGAGAACGCCATGCTCATCCACCGACTTGCAACTTTGACGGGTCTTGCCGTCGCAACCTTGTTCATGGCGGCGCCCGCCAGCGCGCTGACCATGGCCCAGTGTAGTACCAAGTATAATGCCGCCAAGGACGCCGGCACGCTGAACGGGCAGACCTGGAATCAGTATCGGAAGGCCGAGTGCGGCACCGACGCGGCGGCCACCACCGAGACCGCAAAGCCGGCGGCCAAGAAGGCCGCTGCGGCCAAGACGGACACGACCAAGGCCGCCGCTGCTGATGATGGCGCCAAGGGTCTGACGGCCAAGGAATGCAGCGCTAAGTACCAGGCTGCCAAGGCCGCCGGTACGCTCAATGGCGCAAAGTGGAACGACTTCCGCAAGACCGAATGCGCCGCCGGCGCATCCGCCGCGGCAGAACCGGCCACGACCAAGGCCGCAGCCACAACCGACGATGGCGCCAAGGGCCTGACGGCCAAGGAATGCAGCACCAAATACCAGGCGGCAAAGGCCGCCGGCACGCTGAACAGCGTGAAGTGGAACGACTTCCGCAAGGCCGAATGCGCCGCCGGGGCCTCGGCCGCGTCAGCACCCGCCAAGGCAACCACCAAGGCAGCTGCCGACAGCAGCGGCAAGGGCCTGAGCATGGCCGATTGCAGCGCCAAGTACCAGGCTGCCAAGTCTGCCAATACTCTGGGCGGCAAGAAGTGGAACGACTTCCGCAAGGCCGAATGCGGCGCAGGCGCAGATGACGACGACACCGTGCCCGCTCAGAGCGAGGCGACCTATACCAGCGAGCCCGAGAAGCCCTCGGTCACCGCTCCCAAGGGCGTGAAGTTCCCGGCCGCGATCTCGAAGAAATACGCCGGCGAGACGCCGGCCAAGGGCCGCATGCACACCTGCCTCGAGCTCTACTACGCCAATAAGGATGCCAACACGCTGAATGGCCTGCGCTGGATCCAGAAGGGCGGCGGCTTCTACAGCCTCTGCAATGCCAAGCTGAAGAGCTGATCGCGTAGCCATATTCTCCAGACAGAGGCCCGCGCATCGCAGCATGCGCGGGCCTTTTTATTGCGCTCGAACACACCCGGCGTTGATCGACGTCTACATATCGCGGAAGCTGTCGGCATCATCTATTCGCCCACACTGCCCACCCCAGACATATCGGTGGTTCGCAAAGATTCCAATTGAACATATGCAGAACAAATGGTACACAAAAAGACATCGAACTTTTGTCAACCAGGAGGGTCTTATGTCCAGATTGAAATTGGCGGCATTGGCTGTGACGGCATGGATTGCGTGGAGCGTCACCCCTGCAAGCGCACTGACAATGAAGGAATGCGGCGAGGCCTATCGCACAGCCAAGGAAGGCGGCACTGTGAACGGCATGGATTGGACCGCTTTCCGCACCGAGAAGTGTGCGACGTCAGCTGCGGAGAGTGCCAATGCGGATGCGGTCAAAACCGAGCCGCAGCCGCAGAAGGAAACCAGCGCGGCGGTCGCCCCCGCTGTAGCGCCGACGGGCGTGACATTCCCGACCACCCTCGCCGCCGAATTCAAGGCCGAGAAGCCCTCGAAGGCGCGGATGAAGACCTGCCTGCAGGGCTACCACGGCAACAAGGACGCGGGTACGTTGAACGGCCTTCGCTGGATCCAGAAGGGCGGCGGCTATTACAGCCTCTGCAACGCCAAGCTGAAGAGCTGATCGACCAGCAGCGTTTGAAGATCGAAGGCCCTCAACCGCAAGGTTGGCGGGCCTTCTCTTGGGTCTTGCCCCGTCAAGCGCCTTGTTACGAGAGCAGTGCGACCAGGCTTGTAAGATCGGCATTGGCCTGGCCGGCAGCCACCCCGCGCTTCATCAGGCTTTGCATCGGCAAGACGAGTTCGGTGCTGACATCAGCCGACCTGCTGGCATCGATGACATTGACGTAGGCATCAGCCTGCATGCCCAGGTTGGAAACGACATTGCTGGTGTGATCGCCACTGTCGATCTGTTCCGCCCATTTCGGCAGCAGGCCTTGCATCGACTGAAGCCAGGAGGCCAGCAGCGGCATGAACTCGCCGGCCGGGATCCCTGCTGCGCCCGTCAATGCCAACGCCTGCAGAACGCCCGCGAACATGCCGTACATGCCGGTCAGAAGCGAGATATCATAGAGCGGCGCGAGGCCTGGATCCTCACCGAGGAATTTGCTGGTGCCGAGCGCTCCGAGCTGCCCCGAACAGGCATCGAACGCCTGGCGCGAACCGCTGTAGAGAATCAAGGCGTGCGGCCCGCCGATCATCGGCGGCACCGCCATGATGCCGCCGTCGATATAGCTGGCGCCCTGGCTCACCGCCCAGCCCGACATCGCCCGCGCCTGCTCGGGGGTGCCGTTGGTGAGATTGACCAATGTGCGGCCCGACAGCGCGGCTCGGCTTGGGCCGAGCACCTCACCAACGGTGTCATAGACAAGCAGGCACGCCACGATCAGTGGACTCGATCTGACGGCTTCCTCGACACTCTTGGCCACAATGGCGCCCGTGGCTGCCAAAGCCTCAGCCCTTGCCGGAGAACGGTTCCACACCGTCACCGCATGTCCCTGGTTCAGAAAGGCTTCGGCAAGCGCCGTGCCCATGGCGCCGAGACCGATTACTGTTATATCGCTCATTCTGCTTCTCCTCGGTTTGTTGCGCGGTTACGCCGGTGTCGGGCTCAGGTCCTGGCCAAGGCCACCGTCCACGGTCAGCCGCGCGCCCGTGGTGAAGGTCGCGTCGAACGCCAGGAACAGCACTGCGCGCGCCACCTCCTCCATTGTGCCGTGGCGCTTCATCGGCGTGACCGCGTCGCCGATCGCCATGAAGGCGGCCCGCTCCTCGGCCGAGGCGTCGGCCACACCCATCGTCGGCGTATCGATGAAACCAGGGCTGACCACATTCACGCGGATCCGGCGCGGCAGAAGCTCGGCGGCCAGGACCTTGGCGAAGGCGCGCAGTGCCGCCTTCGATCCGGAATAGACGCTCATGCCGCCGGTGCCGGATACGTCGGTGATCGACGAGGTGAAGACTATCGCGCCACCATCCCTGATGAGGGGCAGCAGGCGCTGCGCGGTGAAGAAAGCGCCTTTGGTGTTGATGTCGAAGGTGCGATCGTAACTGTCCTCGGTGACCCGCTCCACGGGTTCGAGATTGGCCACCCCGGCATTGACGTGAAGGAAGTCGATGTGGCCAAGCTTCTGCCCCACTTCGGCACCGAGCGTGACGATATCGGCCATGTCTGAGATATCGGACCGCACGACATGAGCTCGCGAAAGCAGCTTGGCTCGCGCGGCCTCGATGTTGCGCTGGTCGCGGCCGGTGACCAGGACCTCGGCGCCGCTTTCGATCAGGGCTTCGGCAACGGCGAGCCCCATGCCGTGCGTCCCGCCGATGACAACGGCCTTCTTGTTTGCGTATCGTGTCATGATCCATCCCTTTTTGACAAAATCCGGCCGCCGACGGCCTTTGCAGGTCGAAGCGAGGTACCGATATGATGTTGTGGTGTTCGCGGATGCCGGCGAGCTGGTTTGAAGCTATGGACCGGCTTGGTTTTTCTCAAGTACCGACAAAAATGTAAGCTACCCACCGATTGCTCAGAATTGGATGAAACATGGGAA
This sequence comes from Mesorhizobium sp. M1004, assembly GCF_040318795.1. Classification (NCBI taxonomy): domain Bacteria; kingdom Pseudomonadati; phylum Pseudomonadota; class Alphaproteobacteria; order Hyphomicrobiales; family Phyllobacteriaceae; genus Mesorhizobium; species Mesorhizobium sp. M1004. The sequence continues at coordinate 97,886 of NZ_JAMYNB010000003.1, read as the reverse complement.
AGAAACAGCCAGATAGTTGCGGATTGGGGCCGGCGCTGGAGGTCATCAGCGGCAAATGGAAGGCGCTACTGCTCTGGCAGATTCACAAGGCGCCGGCACGATTCGGTGAGCTGAAGCGGCTGGTGCCTGACATCAGCGAAAAGATGCTGATCCAACAGCTGCGCGAAATGGAGGCCGACGGCATCGTCCATCGCGAAATCTTTCCCGAGGTGCCGCCGAGGGTCGAATACTCGATTACCGAATTCGGCATCGAGCTGGACAATGCCCTGATCCCGCTGGCCAGATGGGGCAAGCAACATGCTGGCCGGACTGACGGTGTGCGCCCCGGCAAAGCAAATGCATCCGTCCCGCATGCTCTTTGAGAGACCCTGAATAGCAAAACGCCGCGGATTGAGCCGCGGCGTTTTCTTGCATCAAGTGATGTCAGCTCAGCTCGACGGCTGAGGCTCCATGCCGCCTTCGGGCTCGGGACCCTTCTTGCGGCGGCCGGACTTCGGCACAGCCGAGCCGCGGCTTGTGGGGGTGTCATCCCCCAAATCTCGCGCGGGCTTCTGCCCGGCGATCAGCTGCTTGATCTCTTCGCCCGAAAGCGTCTCGTATTCGAGCAGGCCCTGCGCCAGAGCGATCCATTCCTTCTTCTTCTTGGTCAGAATGGACTTGGCCGTGACATAGGCCTCGTCGATCAGCCTGCGCACTTCGGCGTCGATGATCTGCGCGGTCTCTTCCGAGACGTTCTGCGTGCGCGCCACCGAATGGCCGAGGAAAACCTCTTCCTGGTTGTCGCCATAGGCGACATGGCCGAGCTTGTCGGAGAAGCCCCAGCGCGTGACCATGGCGCGCGCCAGTTTGGTCGCCTGCTCGATGTCCGAGGAGGCGCCCGAGGTGATGTTCTCCTTGCCGAACTTGAACTCCTCGGCGACGCGGCCACCCATCATGATGGCGAGCCGTGAGATCATGTATTTGTAGCTCATCGAATAGCGGTCGCCTTCCGGCAGTTGCATGACCATGCCGAGCGCGCGGCCGCGCGGGATGATGGTCGCCTTGTGCAGCGGATCGGCCGACGGCACGTTGAGCGCCAGGATGGCATGGCCGGCCTCGTGATAGGCCGTGAGCTCCTTTTCGGCCTGGGTCATGGCCGACGAGCGGCGCTCGGCGCCCATCATGATCTTGTCCTTGGCGTCCTCGAACTCGGCCATGGTGACAAGGCGCTTGTTGCGGCGCGCCGCCATCAGAGCGGATTCATTGACCAGGTTCATCAGGTCGGCGCCCGAGAAGCCCGGCGTGCCGCGTGCGATCACCTTGAGGTCGACATTCGGCGCCAGCGGCACGTTGCGCACATGCACCTTGAGGATCTTCTCACGACCGACGATGTCGGGGTTCGGCACCACCACCTGGCGGTCGAAACGGCCCGGACGCAGCAGCGCCGGGTCGAGCACGTCGGGCCGGTTGGTGGCGGCGATCAGAATGATGCTCTCGTTGGACTCGAAGCCGTCCATCTCGACCAGCAGCTGGTTCAGCGTCTGTTCGCGCTCGTCATTGCCACCGCCGAGGCCGGCGCCGCGATGGCGGCCGACAGCGTCGATTTCGTCGATGAAGATGATGCAGGGAGCATTCTTCTTGGCCTGGTCGAACATGTCGCGGACACGGCTTGCGCCGACGCCGACGAACATCTCGACGAAGTCGGAACCCGAAATGGTGAAGAACGGCACATTCGCTTCGCCGGCGACGGAGCGGGCGAGCAGCGTCTTGCCGGTGCCGGGAGGTCCGACCAGAAGCACGCCGCGCGGGATCTTGCCGCCGAGGCGCTGGAACTTCTGCGGATCGCGCAGGAACTCGACGATCTCCTCCAGATCTTCCTTGGCCTCGTCGACGCCGGCGACATCCTGGAAGGTAACGCGGCCATGCGCCTCTGTGAGAAGCTTGGCCTTCGACTTGCCGAAACCCATGGCGCGGCCAGAGCCGGACTGCATCTGGCGCATGAAGAATATCCACACGCCAAGGATCAGGATCATCGGCAGCCACGAGAGGAGCATGCTGATCAACCCGCCCGAGCCGTCGTTCTCAGCGCGCGCATTGATGGTGACGTTCTTGTCCTGCAGCCGCGAGACCAGCTGCGGATCGCCAGGCGAATACGTCTGGAAGCCGTTGGCGTTGTCGCTATAGGTGCCCGTGATGCGGGGTCCAGTGATGACCACCGTCTTGACCCGGCCCGCCGCGACCTCCTGCAGGAACTGCGAGTAGGGAACGTCGGTGGAGGCCCCACGCGTCTGTGGCGTCTGGAACAGATTGAAGAGAGCAATGAGCAGGACCGCTATGATCGCCCAGAGCGCGAGATTGCGATAATTCGGATTCATCAATTGTCCCGTTGGTGCCCGCTGGGACACGCGTCATGAGAGGAAACTTGCGCCTAACATAGGGAGAGCGCCCCCCCTTGCCAAGCATAACAGCACGTCTGGGTTAAGCTTTCGCGCCATGATCAACCGGCACTGTGGCGGCCAAAGGGCAAGCCGGGACAGGCGGTGCGCCGATCAACTCGGCGACGGCCTGCGCCAACACCAGATCGAAGCACGGCAGGAAACGGGCAAAGGGCGCAACGACCGGGCTGACGGCGATTGCCGGCGCCGCCGCTACGTCCCCTGCAAAACCACGGCATTCGCCGCCGCGCCACAGCGCCGGTTCCGCAGCCAGGGCGGCGCGCACAAGGCTTGGCGGCGCGCCATCCCCGGCAATCGGCGTTTTGGCGGCGGCAGCGGCGCCAAGCGGCGCGATCAACCATGCACCCGGACTGTCATCCAATGTGATCGCCCCGGCTTCGATGTCTGGCGTGATCCGCCGGCGACCGTCCCAGAGCAGAGTGCCAACTGCCGGCGCGGGACGCGGCAGGTCGCGCGATTCACGGCGCAGGAAGATGCCGTTTCGCCTGATATCGACGACCGCCCGCGACAATGTGGCGCAAAGCCGACCGGCCCGCATCTGCTCGAACAGCGCTTCGCCGCGCGCCTGGTCCGGCAACGAGGCGGTGCCGCCCGTCGCCGCCAGCAGGACACGCAGCGCATAGACCGCGGCTCGCGTGTCGTCAGCTTCGGCAAGACCGGGATCGAGACGGATGACACCCCTCGCCGGCCGGCTGGCAAATTCACCGATCAGGGCGGCGGCGCGGCGACCGAGTTGTTCGCGCTCGCCGGCGGCCCGCCTGGCCAGGCCGATCGCTTCGGCAAAACGCTGCCCGCTCCGGTCTTCGCCGAGCACGGCGCGGATGCGCGGGCGTTCGAAATTCGTGTCGATGTTGGTCGGATCCTCGACCCAGCCGACATGTTCGCGCTGCAGGAAGGCGTGCAACGCCGCGCGCCGAGCGCCGAGCAGCGGCCGCGCGATCCAGATCCGCCAGTCATAGAGGGTGGCAGGCGCCATGCCGGCGAGACCTCGGCCTGCAAGCTCTCGCCCGTCATTCCGCGCGGCTCGCATCAGGACGGTCTCGGCCTGGTCGTCGGCGGTGTGGCCGGTCACGATCACACCAATGCCTTGCGCCTGCGCTGCCTCGGCCAGCAGCCGGTAGCGCGCCTCGCGCGCCGCCGCGGGCAGGCCGGCCGACGGCTTGGCGCCGGACCAGTTGAGCGTCCGGTGCGCGATGCCGCGCTCGGCGCAAAGCTTTGCCACGCTGCGCGCTTCGGCTGCTGCTTCCGGACGCAGGCCGTGGTCGATCGTCACCGCCAGCAGCCGGGCTGTCGGGGCGCTGCGGTCGAGGTGAGCCTTGAGGAGAAGAAGGAGGGCGGTCGAGTCGCTGCCGCCGGACACGGCCGCAAGCGCGCCGTTGGTAAAGTCGATCTGCGAAAAATTCGAAAGGTCAGGCTCGGTATCGAGCATCAATGCATGTCGCGCAAAAGTGGCCCCGGTTCTGGGACAACACGGCAAATACTAGCACGCCGCCAGCGCCCTCTCCTGCTTGACGCGTTCCTTGAGCGCGGCCGAAATATCGGGATAGCGCTTGCCGATCTCGCCGAAGGTGGCGCAGGCAACATCCTTCTGCTTGAGGCCGACCAGCGACACGCCAAGCTTCAGGAGCATGTCAGGCGCCTTCTTGGCCTTCGGATAGTCCTTGCTGGCGGAGAGGAAAACCTCGGCAGCGTCATGATACTTCTGCTGGCCAAGCAGCGATTCGCCAAGCCAGTAATGCGCGTCCGCCGCCTTGGCGTCCTTCGGGAAGCGGGCGATGTGGTCGCGAAAACCCTGCTCGGCGGTGCTGTAGTCGCCCGACAGGATGAACTGGTAGGAGTTGCGGTAGATCTCTTCCGGGTTGTTGGTGGCAGGCAGCGCCGCCACCACCGTGCCGTCCGACTTGCCGGTCTTAGCCCCGGCAGCCGGCGCCTCGGCGGCGGGAGCCGCACCTTCCGCCGGCGCCGCTGCCTGCGTGTTGCCGCCGGCGTCGATTACATTGCCGTTCTTGTCGACGGTGATGGTGCCGAAGGTCTTGGGCGGCGTGCCGTTGATCACCTTGCCGGGATCGCCGGTCTGCGATTCGACGATGACCTCGCCGACGCTCTGGCCGCCATCCGGCTGCGCGCCGGCATCGGCCGGCGCCTGGTCTGCCGGGGCCTCGGCGACGCCGGTGCCCGCGCCACCGTCCTGCGGCGCGGCCTCCGATTTCTTCTGGGCCGGCGGCTGCCCGCTGGAGCCGCCTTCCAACTGCTGGAAGCGGAACTCGTTGTCTTCCTGCTGCTTGCGCATCTGCTCCTGCATCTGCAGGATCTGGAAGTTGAGTTCCTCGAGCTTGCCGTTCATCTGCCGGAGCTGATCTTCCAGCCCCGCGGCGGCGGTGCCGTCCTGCTGCTGCGCGATCTGTTGCTGCTCCGGCTTCTCCTTCTTGCCGAAAATGCCGAGCGTCGGCAGATGGAAGGAAAAGCCGCTATCCGCGGGTTGTCCGGTGCCGCTCGCAGAAGCCGCGAAGCCTGATACGAGCAGCAGCGCAAGCGTGCCGCTCAAGACCGATCTGAAATGCATGTGCCTCTCGCCGTGAATCGTGAGCCTGTTCGCGCCTTCCGATCACAGTGGGACCGGCACGACGCCCTCGGCTCATAGCAGGAGGCGAGACTTCGGCCAAATTTTGTTTCCGGCTTTGTTTCCGGGACCGAAACTGAAAAAGGCGGCCACAAGGCCGCCTTTCGCATGGAGGTGTTGCAATTATGCGACTAAGGCGCCGCCGTCTTGCGTATCAGGAGCCGGCGCCGGAGAGCGTGGTGACCGCGCGGCGGTTCTGCGACCAGCAGGAGATGTCGTCGCAGACCGCGACCGGACGTTCCTTGCCGTAGGAAATGGTCTTCAGGCGGCTCGCCGAAACGCCCCTGGCGACCAGGAAGTCGCGAGTGGCGGCGGCGCGGCGGGCGCCGAGAGCCAGATTGTATTCACGTGTGCCGCGTTCGTCAGCATGGCCTTCGACGACGATGGCGTACTGCTTGTACTGGTTGAGCCACTGTGCCTGCCGCGACAGCGTCGTCTGCGCATCGGCGCGGATCGCGGTCGAGTCCGTGTCGAAGAAGATGCGGTCGCCAATGTTGACGGTGAAGTCCTGCGCCGAGCCCGGCGTTGCCGCACCCGCGCCATTGAGACCGAGATCGGCAGCGTTGTTCGGGGTTTTCTTCGAGGCGCAACCGGTGATGGCGAGCATCGCGATCAGGGCGATCATCGCCGGGTTTCTGGTAAGTGCTGCGATACGGCCCATGCCGCCTCTCCTTCGTATTCGAGTGACTTCGTTGATCACCCAGTAACCACGTTTGGGTTAACCGGCATTCAAGAAACACGGTTAAAATTTGGTTTCAGCCGCCGTCCCCAGCCAAAATGACCTGATGCCACAATGGTCGCGGACCGTAGGCGGAAATGCGGCCAAAACGCGACTTTGGCGTGGAAAAAGCCCCAAAACGGGGCTTTTAAGGTAGTGTTGCCGAGTTGCAACGAAGCGAGCGGACCAGGCCGAAAGTTGGTTACTCCAGCAGCGGCGACCAAGCGGGGTCCGACGCGAAATTCGCGGTCGGGATCGACTGTTCGTTGCGGCCGGTGAGATCGACGGAGACCAGTTTTGGGCCGCCGGCGGAGTCGCGGAAGAACATCAGCACGCGGCCGTTGGGCGCCCAGGTCGGTCCCTCCTGCTGGAAGCCCGAGGAGAGGATGCGCTCGCCCGAACCGTCGGTCTTCATGACGCCGATCTGGAATTCGCCGCCGGTCTGCTTGGTGAAGGCCACGAGGTCGCCGCGCGGCGACCACACCGGCGTCGAATAGACGCCGTCGCCGAACGAAATGCGGGTCTGGCCCGAGCCGTCGGCGCCCATCACATAAATCTGCGCACGGCCGCCACGATCGGAAGTGAATACCACCTTGCTGCCGTCGGGCGAATAAGAGGGCGAGGTGTCGATGGCGGTCGAGTTGGTCAGCCGGGTGGTCGAGCGGCTTCGCAGGTCCATGGCGAAGATGTTGGAATTGCCGTCATCGCGCAGCAGGCTCATGATCACCTTCTGGCCGTCGGGCGAGAAGCGCGGCGCAAAGGTCATGCCGGGAAAGTTGCCGACCAGTTCGCGCTGTCCGGTCTCGATCTGCAGCAGATAGACCCGCGGCTGGCCACTTTCATACGACATGTAAGTGATTTCCTGCCGATTCGGCGAGAAACGCGGCGTCAGCACGATCGAGCGGCCATCGGAGAGATAGCGCACATTGGCGCCGTCCTGGTCCATGATGGCGAGCCGCTTCTTACGCGCATTCTTGGCGCCGGATTCGTCGATGAAGACGACGCGTGTGTCGAAATAGCCCTTCTCGCCGGTGAGCTTCTCATAGATCGCATCGGCGATGATGTGGGCGACACGGCGTTGATTTGCGTCGTTGGCGAAAAACTGCTCCCCGGCTATCTGCTGGTTGCCAAAAATATCCCATAGTCGGTACTGGGCGCGGATTCGGCCGTCCGCCTCCTTGCTCACGCTGCCGGTGACCAGCGCCTGCGCATTGATCACCTTCCAGTCGTCGAAACGGGGCTGCGCATCCGGATTGGCGATCTTCTCGATGAAGGCGTTCTTGTCTATCGGTGCGAAGAGACCGGAGCGCTTCAGGTCGGCGGTGACGATCTCGGAAATCTGCGCGCCGAGCCCTCCCTGGAAATCTGGGATGGCGATCGGCATCGGTTCGACATTGCCTTTGTTGACGTTGAGCTCGAGGGTTGCTCGAGCAGGCAAGGTGACGACGGCGTTCATGCCCATCGCCATCGCGGCGACCATCAGGAGCGGCTTGAGGATGGATTTCATGTCTTCTCGCTTCTCTTGCTGATTTCTGGGTGCTCAGGCTACAGGCCAAGCATCGCTCTGGGATCGAAGTTGACGCGAACGTCGGACCAAATGTCATGCTTTCCGGCGGGCACCTGCAGGCCGGCGACATCGCATTTCTGCACAGCGCGAACCGCGCTGCTGTCGAATTGGGGGTTGCCGCTGGACTTCTCGACGGTCGGACGGCCCTCCAGCTTGCCGGAGGCATCCAGGCTGAAACGGATCACCACGGTGAAATCCTCAGAACCCTCAAGCCCAACCGGGAGGGTCCAGCAGCCACCGAGTTGTTCTTCCAATGCCCCTTGCTCGGACTTCGACAGCTTCTGGCCTTGATCCTTGTCGCCGCCTAGCGATGCCTGTTGGGTCGAGCGCTTGGCGCCGCCGCCGGATGGCTTCTGCTTGTCGAGCAAAGCCTTGATGTCAGCCTCATTGAACTGCTTGTCATCCGACTTCGGCTTCGACGAGGCTTCCTTGACCGGCTTGTCGGTGTCCTTGCGGTCCGGAGCCTTCGCGCTTTCGGCCTGCGCCGGCTGCGGCTTCGGCCGTGCTTCGGGAGCAGGAGCGGAAGTCGGAAGCTGCGCTTCTTCCAGAGGCTGCTGATCCGATATGGCTTCGGCGACCGCATCGGGCTTCACGCGTGGCTTCGGCTCTATGGCGGCGGTCGTGTCCGGCTGCGGTGTTGGTGCAGGCTCCTTCACCGGGGTCGGCTTCGGTTCAACCTGCTTCACCGGCTCGGGCTTGACCTCTTCCTTCGGCTGCGGCTCCGGCGCCACCTCCGTCGCAGGTGTCGGCTTCGGCGCTTCCTTCGGCTTCGGCGTGTCCTCGGTCTTCGGCTTTTCGGTCGGGGTCGGCGCCGGAGCAGCCGTCGCTGTTTTCTCCACCGGCTTCGGCTTGGGCTCGTCCGTCACCGGCTTGTCGGTATCAACGCTGTTCTCGCCGATTTTCTGTGCATCTGGCACGATGTCGGGACGCTTGGTCGGCATCGGCGCCGGCTTTTCGTGCATCACCGCCTTCTTGTCGCCCTGCAGCGTCTGCGCAATGGCTTCCATGGGAACGATGTCGACCGCTATCGACTCCACATCCGTGGACGGCAGCGCGGCCGGCGCCGACAGGGTGAACAGGCCGAAAGCCAGTGCCACCGTATGCAGTATCACCGATGTGGTGAGGCCGGTCTTCATCGTGCGTCTACTGATCCTGTTGCTGCAGTGAAATCAGGCCGATATTCTTGTAGCCGGCGGCCTGGATGAGGGCCATGACCTCCATCGCGGCGCCATAGTTGGTCGCCTTGTCGCCGCGGATGAAGATGCGCTCTTCGTAGCCGGTCTTGGAAATCGCCTGCAGTTTGGCGACCAGCTCTTCCCTTGGGATTTCGGTCTCCTGCAGGAAAATCTTGCCAGCCGCGTCGATCGAAACGGTGATCGGCTGGGTGTCGGCGTTCATAGCCTTGGCCTTCGTCTCCGGCAGGTCGACCGGCACTCCGACCGTCAACATAGGTGCGGCGACCATGAAGATGATCAAGAGCACCAGCATCACGTCGACCATCGGCGTGACGTTGATTTCCGACATTAATGCATGGTGGCGGCCGCGCCGCCTGTGTCCGCGCCCGCCGCGTCCTGCCATGCCAACCGACATACCCATCTTCTTACCTCAGCCCTTAGGCGCTACTTACCTCAGCCCTTAGGCGCTACTTTTTCATCGATTTGGCGCGAGAGTATGGCGGAGAACTCATCCGAGAACCCTTCCATCCGCACCGCGATCTTGTTCGCGTCGGATGACAGCTTGTTGTAGGCGATAACCGCCGGTATGGCGGCGAGAAGACCGATGGCCGTCGCCAGCAGCGCTTCGGCAATGCCGGGTGCAACAACCGCGAGACTGGTGTTCTTCGAACCGGCAATCGCCTGGAACGAGGTCATGATGCCGATGACGGTGCCGAACAGGCCGATGAAGGGTGCAGCCGAACCGGTGGTGGCGAGAAAGCCGAGACGGCCCTCCAGCTTCTCCATCTCGCGCGTCAACGCCAGGTCCATCGCCTTGTCGATGCGGGTCTGCAGGCCGAGCGGCGATTTGGCCCCCTTCTCGAAGCTCTTCTTCCATTCGCGCATGGCGGCGACGAAGATCGCACCCATGCCCGTGGTCTTCCGGTCGGCAAGCGTGCGATAGAGCTCTTCCAGCGACTGCCCCGACCAGAACACCTGTTCGAAGCGATTGAGCGACAGACGCATGCGGGCATAGCTGACCAGCTTGTCGACGATGATCGCCCAGGTCCAGACCGAGGCGCAGAGCAGACCGATCATGACCAGCTTGACCACCCAGCTGGCCTGTGTGAACAGCGCCCAAATCGACAATTGCGCTGCCGGATCGGCGAGTGCGGTAGTTTCCATGCTTCAGTCCTTAAGATTTTCCGGGCATCGCTGGCGGCTGGCCCATGGGCATCCCTTGTGGTCCGTTCGCGCTTGGCTTCCGGATTAACCCCAAAATGCACCGTTGGCGGCCTTTTCAGGGCAAATATTGGTGAAAGGAAGGCGCGCGGATTCTTCCAATCTTCACCGATCTCTTCATGAACCGTTATGGTTAAGGATGGGTTAGGAAATATGGCGCGGCGCATTGCCGCGCCCAGCGACGCCGCAGGCCGTCCATCCACAATCGAATGCGCTGCCGATTGGCCGCTCGTTGCCGGCCGCCAGACCTTGATATCAGCTTGCTCTCGGTAGAAAGGCCGCGATCCATTCTTTCGGAAAGCGTTTCGGCCTGCCGTTCTCGCCGATGATCGCTGCCTCGACCTTTGCCTCGACCAGCACCTCTGTCCCGCGTTTCAATTGCTGCGCCATGACGATGCGGGCGCCGGAAATATCCTGCGTTGATGTGTCGATGGTCAGGATATCGTCCATGCGGGCAGGTGCACGGAAGTCGATCTCCATGCGCCGCACCACCCAGACGATCCTCTCGCCGTGCTTACCTTGGTGAAGTTCGGTGTGGTGGACGCCGGCCAGCCTGAGATAGTCCGAGCGGCCGCGCTCGAAGAATTCCAGATAGCGGGCGTGATAGACCACGCCGGAGAAATCGGTGTCGGCATAATAGACCCGCGCCATCAGCCGATGGCCGAATTCCATCAGCGCGCCCGAAAGCCCGGCAGCGAGTGCCGCCGATTCACCATGATCGTCCATCGCGCTTTCCTTTTTGCCCCCGGCGGGGCACCTGTCTTGCCAAAATCACCAGCGCAGCAAACCGGATGGCACTGTTGACGGCGATGATCAAGACCGTGATGGCAGCGCTGCTGGTGCTGGCGGCGTCTGCGCTGCCCGGCCATGCCGCGAGCTTTTCGATCAAGCGCGGCCTCAACCTCGACCAGTGGACGACCTGGGTCGGGGAAGACAAATGGAACGACCGACAAGCCATCCTGCCCTATCCGGAATGGCGCAAGTTTCTCCACGAGGATGACCTCAAGGCGCTGAAGGCCGCCGGTTTCGACTTCCTGCGCATGCCAGTCGATCCCTCGCCGTTCATGTCGGACCAGACGCTGGCGCTGCGCGACGATCTTTACGCCAGCGTGCGGGACTCGGCCCGCATGATCAACCGCGCCGGTCTGAAAGTGATCGTCGACATGCACCTGATCCCCGCCGGCGGCGGCCGCGAGATCGGCATGGGCCAGGTCATGGACGATCCCGCCACCTTCGACGCCTATGTCGAGGTCATCCGCAAAATTGCGCGCACGCTGGCCTCCGAGGACCCGGCGCAGGTCGCCTTCGAGCCGATGAACGAGCCGATCGTCGACTGCGACAGCGATGGCACCAGCCTCTGGCCGGAGCGTCAGCAGAAGCTGTTCGCGGCCGCGCGCGCCTCGGCTACCAGGCTGACGCTGATCCTGACCGGCGCCTGCTATTCCAACGCGGCCTCGCTGGTCAGGATCGATCCGAAGACCATCCCCGACGACAACATCATCTGGACCTTCCACTCCTACGACCCGTTCGTGCTGACCCATCAGGGCGCGACCTGGGCCGGCGATTTCATTCCCTATGTCACCGGCCTGCCCTATCCGCTGACCGCGGTGCCGCGCGCCGAGCTCGATGCGACGCTGGATGCGATCCGCGCCAAGATAAAAGCCGAGGCGCCGTGGACCAGACGGAACGGCCTGCTCGCCTATCTCGATGAACAAGTCGCCAGCATGGACACGGGCGAAAAGCTGCTCGGCGTCATGGATGCGCCGTTCGAAAAGGTCGAGGCCTGGGCGAAGGCCAACGCCATCAAGCCGGAAAACATCACACTTGGCGAGTTCGGCATGGTCCGCCAGGAGTATGGCAATGCCTATGTGATGCCGCCCAAATACCGCGCCGCCTATGTCAAGGACATGATCGCGCGCGCCGAGGCGCATGGTTTCTCATGGTCGGTGTGGAGTTTTGGCGGCGCCTTCGGCATCGTCGACGCTTTCAACGGCGAAAAGGCCGAACCCGCCGTGATGGATGCGATCCGCTCGCTCCATTAGCCCTAGGGCATGTCGAGATTCAGGTCAGGCCGAGTCGAAAATGAGGGGTCCGAAAACCGGAACGGAGCGGACTTTGGTCCGTGACTACCGGAAGCGCAGGAACACCTCATTTGCAGGCCGGCATCACCTGAATACCGGCATGCTCTAACCGAGGTCGATCTGTAGTATTTCCGGCCGCATGCCGAAGCGCACCGGTGCGATGCTGAAGCCGAGCCCGCCTGACACGATCAAATTGCGGTCATTCTCGACGACATGGCCATAGGCGAAACGGTTGCCGAAGCGGGACGGAACCACCGGTGAATAGCCGAACAGCCTGACCTGCCCGCCATGTGTGTGGCCCGACAGCGTCAGCGAAACCCGCCCCGGCACTTTCGGGAAAATATCCGGCTCATGCGCGAGCAGGATGACGGGCGCCTGGTCGATGATCTTGGCCAGCGTGCCGTCGAGATCGTCCAGGCCTTCAAATCTGTCGCGGCCTGCGGCCTTGTTCGGTAACAGGGCCAGCTGGTCGGCGAGTCCGGCGATCCAGAAGCCGTATCCATTCTTTTCCAGACGCACAGCGTCGTTCTCCAGAACCGAGATGCCGGCCCTTGCGCGCCACAGTCGGCCCCGCTCCGGCCTGCTGCGCGAAAGGATCGTGCCACCAATCGTGATTGCCGAGGATCGACAGGACACCAAGCGGCGCCTTCAGTCCTGACAAGGCCGTCGCCCATTCATGGGCTTCCATCCGGTGCATCAGCAGGGACATGCCTGAGATATAGTCGCCGAGCAGTACGATCAGATCGGGCTGCAGCACGTTCGCACCCTCGACGAGCGAAGCGATCCGCTCAGGCGTCATCCAGGGGCGGCAGGCGTGAATATCGGCAAGTGCTACAACGCGCAGCTTCAAGCCCGCCGGCCAATGCGGCGGCGTCAGCTGGTAGCGCTTCACATGCGTCAACAGCATCGGCTCTATGCCGACCGCATAGGCACTGAGCGACGCCAGCGAGAGGAACGAACCCCCGACGAATTTCAGGAACCCGCGTCTGGTGATCACTTTTCTGGCTCCGACCTTGATCGGAGCAGTTCGCGCCGACATTGCGACGCCCGATACAATCGAGGAATGCGCCTTCACGCTGGCAGGTTTGAGGAGATTCTGCACAGAAATCCGTTCCGAAGAACAAATGTCCGTTACTCTTCCTGGAACAGGTTGATCTGCTGCTGTGCCAGATCCTTTGGCGCGTCGAGGCCGAGATGGCGCCAGGCATTGGCGGTCAGCACGCGGCCGCGTGGCGTGCGTTGGATGAAACCCTGCTGGATCAGATAGGGCTCGATAATGTCCTCGATGGCGTCGCGCGGCTCGGACAGGCCGGCGGCGATGGTTTCGATGCCGACCGGCCCACCACCGAAATTGCGCGCGATCATCGAGAGATAGCGGCGGTCGAGCGCGTCGAGGCCGAGCGCGTCGACCTCCAGCCGCGTCAGGGCTTCGTCGGCAACCTGCTTGTCGACGTGACCGTCGCCGGCAACGGAGGCAAAGTCGCGCACCCGGCGCAGCAGCCGGCCGGCGATGCGCGGCGTGCCGCGGGCGCGACGTGCGATCTCCAGCGCGCCATCGTCGCCAAGCGGCATTTGCAGGATGCGGGCGCCGCGCCGCACGATCTGCTCCAGTTCCTCGACAGAATAGAAATTGAGCCGCACCGGAATGCCGAAACGGTCGCGCAGCGGGTTGGTCAAAAGGCCGAGCCTGGTGGTGGCGGCGACGAGCGTGAAGCGGGCAAGATCGATCTTGACCGAGCGTGCCGCCGGACCTTCGCCGATGATCAGGTCGAGCTGGAAATCCTCCATCGCCGGATAGAGGATTTCCTCGACTGCCGGATTGAGCCGGTGGATCTCGTCGATGAACAGTACATCGCGGTCTTCCAGATTGGTGAGAAGTGCGGCGAGATCGCCGGCCTTGGCGATCACCGGACCGGAGGTCGAGCGGAAATTGACGCCGAGCTCGCGCGCCATGATCTGCGCCAGCGTTGTCTTGCCAAGCCCCGGCGGCCCGACGAACAGCACATGGTCAAGCGCCTCGCTGCGGCCCTTGGCGGCCTCGATGAAGATTTTGAGGTTGGCCCGCACCGCGGCTTGGCCGACGAAATCGGCGAGCGTCTGCGGCCGCAAGGTCTGCTCAGCATCCTCGCCGCGCTTTTCCGGGGCAATGAGGCGGGGTGAAAGGCTCATGCGGCCTTCCTCGCACAGGGCAAAGGACCGGACAAGCAATCACTCACCGCGCCAGTTCCTTCAGCCCGAAACGAATGAGCTTCGAGGCATCGGCGTCCTCGCCGGCCGTCTTCAGCGCCGCCGCGACAGCATTGGCTGCTGTGTCGCGCGAATAGCCGAGATTGACCAGCGCCGAGACGGCGTCGGTAATGGGCGCCGGCGCCACGCCTTCGCCGAGCTCCTGCTTAAGGCCGATGGTGCCGGAGGCGGTTCCGGCATAGGCCGGCGCCTTGTTCTTCAACTCGGTGACGATGCGCTCGGCCACCTTCTTGCCGACGCCGGGCGCGCGGCTGACCATGGCGATGTCGCGCAGCGCGATCGCATTGGCGAGGTCTGCCGGCGCCAGCGTCGACAGGATGGCCAGCGCCACCTTGGCGCCGACGCCTTGCACATTGCTCATCAACAGCCGGAACCATTCGCGCTCAAGCACCGACTGGAAACCGTAGAGCCGGATCATGTCCTCGCGCACATAGGTCTCGATGAACAGCACCACCGCCTCGCCGGGCGAAGGCAGCGCGGCCAGCGTGCGCGCCGAGCAATAGGCGACATAGCCGACGCCGTGCACATCGACGAGGCAGAAATCCTCCTCGATCTCGTCCAGCGTGCCTTTCAATTTGCCGATCATGCGTGATCCCTCATGCCAGCGCCATCCTGTAGGCGACGCTTTGCCGGTGATGCGCGTGGCAGATGGCGATAGCCAACGCGTCTGCGGCATGTTCGGTGTCGAAAACGGCTTTCGGCAACAGCACCTTTACCATCATGTGGATCTGCTTCTTGTCGCCATGGCCAACGCCGATCACCGCCTTTTTGACGGCATTGGGGGCATATTCGGCCACAACAAGGCCGGCGCGCGCCGGCACCAGCATGGCTATGCCGCGCGCCTGGCCGAGCTTCAGTGTCGCCACCGCATCCTTGTTGACGAAGGTTTGCTCGACGGCCGCTTCCTGGGGCATGGCCGCATGCAGGATCTCGGCCAGCCCGTCATGCAATTGGCAGAGCCGTGTCGCCAGCGCCGCCTTGTCGTCGGAGCGTACAGTGCCGGAGCTGATAAAGCGCAGCGAGTTGCCGAGGCTCTCGACGATGCCCCAGCCGGTGCGCCTCAGCCCCGGATCGATACCGATAATGCGAATCGCTTCCCTCATGCGCGAAGTCTACCTCCGGCGCACAGCGATGTCAGGGAAATGTGAACAAACCGGAAACGGAGGCGTTTAACCTCGAGCGAAAGCCGTGTTCAGCAGCGTGATCTGGTCGGAAACCGGATTGGCGCGGCGGGCGGCGGCAGGCGTCTCGGCAAACGCGCCGCCATAGATCTCTTCGTCCATGCGGCGCACCAGCGCCTGCAGGCGCAGCGAGCGGGTGACGAGGTCGAGGAAATCCTTCGGCAGTTCGCCCCAGCCGACCGCTTCGTCATGCGCCGAGGCGGTGTCGAGACGCACCTTGGATTTTTCCGAAGCGACCTGGTCGCGGGTCATCTCGCCGGAATTTGCCGCCCGCTGCAAAAGCAGCCAGGAGGCGACTTGCATCAACCTTGTGGTCAGCCGCATCGATTCGGCCGCATAGAGCGTCGCCGCCAGCCTGGACAGCTTCTTGGCCTCGGCCCGGCCCTTGCCGTCAAGATACTCGGCTGCCTGTTCGACCAGGCCCATGCCTTCCTGGTAGAGCGGTTTGAAGGATTGGGAGAAAACCCGGCGTTCCGCCAGCTTGATGGTTTTCGCGATGCCCTTCGAAGGCTCGTTCATCGATACGCCCCTGCACTGCCCCGTCGGCTGATTCGGCTTCTCGCCGTCACGCCGGCACCCTAGATGACTGAAGCTTGAAAATGCGCTTCGCCGCCGGCGAAGGCAAGCACATGTTTAACAAACGGTTAACGCCTGCGCAGGGGCGCCAAGCGGACCAAAAGCAGACAAAAAAAGAGCCGCGGATAAGGCGGCTCTCAGGAGTTTAACAGGGAGGCGTCAAACGAAGTGGCTCCAACCACTCGGTAAGAATCCAGATCACTGGATGGACATAGTAAACACCTGTAAAGCTTAATGAACCCTTAACGGCGCGGATATTTCTTGATCGACCGCTGCCCTTCTGTGCCGTATCAGCACAACGGTGCCCTAAGCCTGATCGTCGGCTTGTTCATGCCTTCTTCCACACAGCCGGCAAGGAAATGAAGGCGAACAGCAGCATTGCCGCATAAAACCCCATCGAGGAGGAAGCCAGCACCGGCTCGATCTCCGGATGGCCGGCAAGTTCAAAGTAAAGCCCAATCATCAGTGCGATGCCGCAGATTGCCGTCAGCCAGAAATGCACGACGGCAATCGTCTTTTGCCCGACCGCTGGAAACAGGTGGTAGAAGAAGGCAAACACCGCCGACATCAGCCAGCCCGCCACCATGGTGTGCGCGTGGGTCGGCATCTGCCCATGGTCATTGGAGATCGCCATATGCAGGCCGAGCGCCATGCCGCACAGGGAATAGATGACGGCCAGGGTGAAGAAATTTCGTGCTACGCCTTGCATGGGATACCCTCGTTGGTTGTTGCAGACTTGGTCCGACCGCGCGCGGCCAAAATGGAGCGTCGGTCGCGAGCGGCTTAGTCCCCGCAGGTTTCAGGATCATGCCGCGAAACCAGCCAATGCCGACACGGCGTCTATCCGGCAAATGCCGGGTATTGTGCGGGCTGGCGGTAAAATCCGGCGACGGCGCCACCGCAACAAGCCGGCACCCACGCGGCATCTTCTGGATACATGTACGGAGATAATCCGCCCTCCTTCGGAAGCAGACGCGCGATAGCAGCGTTTACCCCCGGAACGATGCACAAGGAGCGGCAATGGACTGGTATTCTCTCTTCAAATTCCTGCATGTCATGGCAGCGATCCTCTGGCTCGGCGGCGGTTTCGCCATGCTGCTGGTTTCGATACTCGCCGATCGCGACGGCGACGACGAGACGCTGATGGTCATGCTGAGAACGACGGACAAACTCGGCTTGCGTCTGTTCGTGCCGGCGTCTATCGCGACCCTGGCTTCTGGTCTGGTGCTGACTTCGCTATGGACCGGCTTCTCCGACCTTTGGGTCGTCATCGGCCTTTGCGGCTACGCCGCCGCGTTTCTGACCGGTATCCTCGTGCTGAAGCCTTCGTTCGAAAAGCTTGCCACAATGCTTGCCGCGGACGGCATGACCCCGGCTGCCATAGCGTTTGGGCGCCGCATGATACGGATCGTCAAGTTCGATTTCGTCATCATGATCGTCGTCGTCGCCGACATGGTGCTGAAGCCGACCGCGCACGACATCGCCACTCTCGGCGCCATGGCGGTCGTGGTCGTTGGTGGTGCATCGCTGACCTTTGCGAGCGCCCCGCGAACCAAACCGGCAGCCGCCTGAGCGGGATTTAGAGCAGGCCGGCGATCCCGTCCCAAAGCAGCTTGACCGCGACCACGGCCACGGTCGCGTAGGTGAAGGGATAAAAAATCTCCGGCCGCATGCGCCGCACCAGCCAGGCGCCGGCGATGGTGGCCAGCGGCGCCAGCGGCATCAGCACGGCCGACGCCGTCAGGTTGGCGGTGTCGAACTGGCCAAGCGCGAAGTAGGGGATCAGCTTCAGCGCGTTGGTGGCGGCAAAGAAGATCGCCGATGTCCCCGACAGCACCTTCGGATCGAGCCGGATCGGCAGCGCATAGACCTGGAAGGGGGGCCCGCCGACATGGGCGACGAAGCTGGTGAAGCCGGCGACGGTGCCCCAGAAGGCGGCGGCGATGCGGTTGGGCGCCGCCGCATGGTCGGAACCGTGGCGGAACTGGAGATAGAGCCAGCGCAGCACGAAGATCAGCGCGACAGCGCCGACGATCAGCCGCACCATCTCTTCGGTTACGAGCGCTGCCGTCAGCCAGCCGAGCCCAATGCCGATCACCGCGCCCGGCATCATGTCGACCAGCATCTTTCTGTCGTAGACGCCCCACCACGTCCACACCGAAACGATGTCCATCAGGCACAGGATCGGCAGCAGGATGGCCGCCGCCTGCACCGGCGGCATGGCCAGCGCCATCAAAGGCACGCCAACGAAGCCTACAGCGCCGCCGAAGCCGCCTTTCGACAGCCCGACAAGTATCACCGCCGGAATGGCGGCGGCATAAAACCACGGATCGGCGAGCAGACCTGACATGAGCTGAAAATGGCTGGAGGGAAGACGGTTGCCCTGCAATAGCCCAGAATCCCTTGCGCCGCGACCGGGAAAATGCCGGGCCGGGTCGATCAACTGTGCGTAAAGCGACGGTTCCGGATTTGCGGCAAGATCGCCGCCGATGCATAAGGGCGCCGTCCCCGCTGCATCAGGTTTTGGCCCCAGGTTTTTGACCCCCAGGTTTTTGACAATGAGCGAACCCCACATCCGCCGCGCCGAAGCGGCCGACCTGTCTGCCATCGTAGTCATGCTCGCCGACGATCCGCTTGGCCGCAGCCGCGAGGATGCCACCGAACCACTCGCCAAGGCCTATCGCGACGCCTTTGCCGCCATCGACGCCGACCCCAACCAGTTTCTTGCCGTGATGACGGATAGCGGCCGCGTCATCGGCACGTTGCAGATCAGCTATCTCGCCGGGCTGTCGCTGCAGGGCGCCTTGCGCGGCCAGATCGAGGCTGTGCGCGTCGTCGCAGACCGCCGCGGCGAACGGCTGGGACAGCGTCTGCTGGAATGGGCGATCGAACAGTGCCATGAACGCGGCTGCAAGATTGTCCAGCTGACCACCAACAAGAGCCGCCAGGACGCGCATCGCTTCTATGACCGGCTCGGCTTCAAGGCCAGCCACATCGGCTACAAGCTGGAGCTTAATTCAGTGGCGGCGGACGGCGCCGGATCGGCTGCGCCTTGATGATGGCGGTGCTAGTCTCCGCCTTGTCGGCGATGCGGTCGAGAAGCTTGTCGAGCTCGCCGATGGAGCGCACGTAGAGCCGGGCCACGAAACAGTCGTCGCCGGTGACCTTGTCGCATTCGCCGAATTCCGGGATCTCCTCGATCAGCTTCTGGACGATATGCAGCTTGCCCGGCAGTGGCCGCACCCGCACGATCGCCTGCAACGGAAACCCCAGCGCTTCCGGGTCGATCTCGATGGTGAAGGCGCGGATGACGCCGCGTTCCTCGAGCCGCCGCAGCCGTTCCGAGACGCTCGGCGACGACAGCCCGACCTGCTGCGCCAGATCCTTCAACGAAGTCCGCGAATCCAGGATCAGGATGTCGAGAAGCTTTCTGTCCAACTCGTCCAGCATTTTCATCTCCTCGCAAAAGGGCAGCGCGCGCCTTATTAAATAAGGTGTTGTCCCCTTATCACCTTTCATAAGGCATATAAACCCTCAAGACGGCATGAGATTATGGCCTCAACAGATAGAGGTATTGTCATGGACAACACGGTACGCGGCACGATCGAGATGACGGCGGCGATGACGATCGTCGGCACGATCGGCTGGTTTGTCGTCATGTCGGGCCAGCCCGTCATGGACGTGGTGTTCTGGCGCTGCGCTTTCGGAGCGGTGGCGCTGCTGATCACCTGCGCGGCACTCGGACTGCTGC
The DNA here is from genome assembly GCF_040318795.1 of Mesorhizobium sp. M1004. Lineage (NCBI taxonomy): Bacteria > Pseudomonadati > Pseudomonadota > Alphaproteobacteria > Hyphomicrobiales > Phyllobacteriaceae > Mesorhizobium > Mesorhizobium sp. M1004. Next base: position 78,314 of record NZ_JAMYNB010000003.1, on the reverse strand, counting down.
GCGGCAGTCTGACGCTGCGCATTGTTGCCATCGCCGCTCTTGGCGGCGCGGCCATTGTCATCAACTGGCTGTTGCTGTTCAGCGCCTTCTCCCGCGCCTCGATCTCGATTGCCACGGCGGTCTACAACACGCAGCCCTTCATGCTGGTCGGCTTCGGCGCGCTGTTCTTCGGCGAGCGGCTGACCCTGGCCAAGCTGACCTGGCTCGGCATCGCCTTCGCCGGCATGCTGCTGATCGTGCAGACAGGGCCCGATGCGGGTGTCGGTTCCGGCATAACCGGCACAGATTATGTCATCGGCATCGTCATGGCGCTCGGAGCGGCCTTCTTCTGGGCTGTCGCGGCAATCGTCGCCAAGAAGCTCAAGGGCACCCCGCCGCATCTGATCGCGCTGATCCAGGTCTGCGTCGGCGTCGTCATGCTGGCGCCCTTCGCCAACCTCTCGCATTTGCCCGCCGATGCCTGGAGCTGGGCCATGCTGGCCACGCTTGGCGTCGTTCACACCGGCCTGGTGTACGTATTGATGTACGCCGCCATCCAAAAACTGCCGACGCATCTCCAGGGGTCACTGTCCTTCATCTATCCTGTCGTTGCGATCCTGGTCGATGTGATGGCCTTCGGCCACCGGCTGCATCCGGCCCAGCTCGTCGGCGCAGCCGCGATCCTGATCGCCGCCGCCGGCATGAATCTCGGCTGGACTTTGTGGAGGGCCAAATCGCCGGCCGAAAGCCCGCAAGCCGTCAAATGAGCCGCAGAGCGTCGGCTCGCCGGCGATCGTAAACCAAAGCCAGCGCATCGTTCCCCGCCCGCCTGTTCAAGGCGGGCGCTTTGTTCTATGCCGCAATGCAACCATCTTCGCCCGGCATAGGCGAAACCCGGGATCGAAAGCCATGAACGACGCAACACCCCCCAACCGCTGCCGCATCGTGCTGATCGCACCCAAGGACGCTCCGGCGCAGCGCATTGCGGCTGCCTTCGACGGCGGTGATATCGCTTCGCTGATCCTGCCTGAGAGCGGCATGGACGAGGCTGCCTTCCAGGCCTTTGCAGAACAGATCGTACCGGCCGCGCAAGCGGCCGGCATCGCCGTCATCATCGCCGGCGATACCCGCATTGCCGGCCGTGTCCAGGCCGACGGCATTCATGTCGAGGTTTCCAAGGACGCGCTCGCCGAGACCATCGAACACTTCCAGGGCAAGATGATGGTCGGCGCCGGTGGCGCCAAGACGCGCGACGACGCGCTGGAACTCGGCGAAACCAGACCCGACTACATCTTCTTCGGCCGCTTCGGCTACGACAACAAGCCGGAACCGCATCCGCGCAACCTGTCGCTCGGGCAATGGTGGGCGGACGTGATTGAGATCCCTTGCATTGTCATGGCCGGTTCCGCCATCGCCTCGGTAGAAGCGGTGGCCGCCACTGGCGCCGAGTTCGTGGCGCTGTCCAGCGCCGTCTTTGCCGAAGGCGCCGATCCGAAGGCGGCGATTGCCGCCGCCAATGCGCTGCTCGACCAAACCGCGCCGCGCTTCGAGGGCTGACGTGCGCCGACATGGACTTCCTCTCGCGGTTCTCGTTGCGGCCTTGATGAGCGGGGCAGCGATCGCGGCGGAGACCGTTCCGCTGCCGCAGCCGAGGCCGGACACCAGCGCGCCCGCCCTCAGCGTGCCGGATGCGATCGCTCCCGATGCGGGTGCTCCAAAAGCCGGTGCCACGGATTCCGGCGTCCATATCGACAAGCCGATCGACACCCCGCTGCCGCAGCCGGCGACAACCGCGCCGCTGCCGTCGGCCGACGCGATCAACCCCGAACGTTTCGGCGCCAAGCCGGCGGACCCCGCCTATGGCGCTTTCCAGCGCGGCCTTTACAAGACGGCCTACAATCTGGCGTTGGTGCGGGCTCAGAATGGCGACCCGGCGGCGCAAACGCTGGTGGCCGAGATCCTGTCGCGCGGGTTGGGCGTGCCGCTCAACCCAGCGGAAGCCGCCAAATGGTATGCGCAGGCCGCCGAGCAGGGGATTCCTGAATCGCAGTTCCAGTATGCGCTGATGCTGCTCGACGGCCGCTACGTCAAGAAGGACGAGAAGGGAGCTTATGCGCTGATGCAGGCCGCCGCCGAGGCCGGCAACCGGCTGGCGCAGTTCAACTTCGCGCAATTGCTCGTGCAGCAGGATCCGGGCGATGCCGGCATCGCCAGGGCTGTGCCTTATTATGAGCGTGCCGCGGCGACAGGGCTTGCCGACGCCCAGTATGCGATGGCGCAGGTCTATGCCAATGGCGTCGGCGGCAAGACCCGCGACGATGGAAAGGCCCGCAGCTTGCTGGCACAGGCTGCCAGGCAGAACTACGACACCGCGCAGATCGATCTTGCCGCCTGGATGATCGAGGGCCGGGGCGGTGTTCGCGACCTGAAATCCGGCTTCAACTGGATGAAGCAGGCAGCTGAAGGCGGCAATGTCGCTGCCCAGAACCGGTTGGCAAAGCTCTATATGGGCGGCATCGGAACCGACCCCGACCTGATCCTGGCCGGGGCCTGGTATGTGGTCGCCCGCCGCGCCGGCCTTATCGATCCGGAGATGGACGATTTCCTGCAAGGGCTGACCGACGATCAGACAAAGCAAGCCTTGCAGAAGGCCAACCGCCTGCCCTGACACGCAACGTCACTGTGTATGATCCAGCACGACCTTGCCGAAGGGAGAGCCGTGTTCGAGATGGCGAAAGGCCTGCGCTGCCTCTGCCCATGGGAAGACCCGGTCGATCACCGGCCGCAGCCGATTGACGGCGAGCGCCCGGTTCATCGCTTCGAAGGACTCGCGCGAGCCGACCGGTATGCCGCGTGCTTTCACCTGGCGTCGGAAGATGTCGAGCGGATTGATCACCCCTTCGCTGCCGCCGAGATAACCGATGACGTTGATCTGGGCGCCGCGCGCCGACGCCTTGAGCGACTGCGCGAAACTTTGGGGACCACCGACTTCGATGATGTGATCCGCGCCGCGGCCATCGGTCAGCGCCAGCACGGCCGACGACCAATCCGGATCGTCGCGGTAGTTGACGCCATCATGCGCGCCAAGCCTCTTCGCCCGGGCAAGCTTCTCATCGCTGCTCGACGTAACAATGACGCGCGCGCCGGCCGCCCTTGCCAACTGCACGGCAAACAGCGACACGCCGCCGGTGCCGAGGCTGAGCACGGTTTCGCCTGGCTTGAGCTTGCCCTCGGTGAACAACGCATGCCAGGCAGTGACGGCGGCGCAAGGCAATGTCGCCGCCTCTACGTCGCTGAGATGCGCCGGCGCGATGACAGCCGCCTGTTCGTCCAGCCGGGCGAATTCGCTCAGCAAACCGTCGATCGGGCCGCCGCGCTGGTAGGAAGGTTCGGCCATGGCGAAGCTGCCGCCGACCCATCGCTGCCAGAACGTGCCGCAGACCCGGTCGCCAACCTTGAAGCGGCTGACCTCGGGGCCAAGCGCGACGACCTCGCCGACGCCGTCGGAAAGCGGCACCAGCGGCAAGGGGAATGTCGTGTGATAGCTGCCGCGCGCGATCTCGACATCGCGGTAGTTGAGCGCCGTCGCCCTGACGCTGACGATCATCTCCTGACGGCCGGGTTCCGGCATTGGCCGTTCGACCATCTCGAGATTGTCGATGCCGCCCGGCTTCTGCAGTTCGATTGCCTTCATTGTCGTCGTCCTTTCGTTTGAAAGGAAAATTGCTTGCCAGGCGATGGATTTCAAATTCATAATGTTTACAATGATTATGCCTACGAGACATGGTTCTGGCTATGCTTGAGGAATTGCGCACGCTCGCCCTGTTTGCCGAGGAGGGCTCGATCCAGAAGGTCGCCCGGCGCCTGCCGCTGACCCAGCCCGCTGTGACCCGGCAGATCCAGCGGCTGGAGGACATGCTTGGCACGACGCTGCTCGACCGCCGGCAAAAGCCGCCGCGACTGACGCCGACGGGGCTGGAAGTGCTGGCGCGCGGCCGCGATATCATCGCTTCCGTAGAAGCGCTGAAATCCTTCGCCGGAAAGACCGAGCCGGAAGGACTGTTCCGCCTGGGTCTCGCCCATGGCCTCTCGGACCGCGACATCGCCGGGGCCATCGCCAACGCCGCGGCGGCGTTCCCGAAAGTGTCGCTACGGCTCAAGACCGGCTGGAGCGCCGAACTGATCGATCAGTTCGAACGCGGCGAGCTCGATGTGACGATTGTTCTGCGATCGTCGGATAAGCCAGGCCCGGAAGCGCTTGGCACTGAACGTCTTGGCGTCATAGCTGCGTCCACCGTCCCCGATCCGGAAGACGGTGGCCGGACACCCATGCCGTGGGTGCTTAGTCCGGCCCCTTGCGACGCGCGCCAGAAACTCATGTCGGTTCTGGTCGGCGGAAGGCGTTGTTTCGAGATCGCGGCGGAGATACAGGATCCGGCCTTGCAGATGGAATGGGTCCGTCGGGGGCACGGCCTTGGGCTAATGCCGTTGCGTCTTGCAAGGCGCCGACTTCCCGACGGCCTCATGCTCGTCAACACGGAAGATGTCGACCTTTCCTTACAGGTCGCCGCACTTCGCTCGCCTCATCTCAACCGGCTGACTGAGGCTGCGGATGCCATCGTCGAGGCCGTCGGCAAAGTCATTGCAGCCCAAGTTTGAGGCTACCAGCCGCTGTCGGGCGATCTGGCATCCCTTGCCTCTCCTGCCGATTTGTGGTCTTGGGGGCCCGAAATCGCTTGTCCAGCGACCATCCCCATACCAACGGCCAAGCCGTTGGTAGCATCCCGGATCAATCTCATCATGGCCAAGATCAATGGCAACGAAATCCGTCCCGGCTATGTCATCGAACACGATGGCGGCCTTTGGGTGGCGGTCAGGACCAACACCGTCAAGCCCGGCAAGGGCGGCGCGTACAACCAGGTCGAACTGAAGAACCTGATCAACGGCACCAAGCTCAACGAGCGCTTCCGCTCGGCGGAGACCGTCGAGCAGATCCGGCTCGATCTGAAGGATTTTTCCTTCCTCTACGCCCAGGACGACGCGCTGGTGTTCATGGACACGCAGAGCTACGAGCAACTCGAGCTGGCGAAGGATTTCGTCGGCGACCGCGCCGCCTTCCTGCAGGACGGCATGATGGTGACGGTCCAGCTCTATGAGGACAGGCCGATCGGCATTTCGCTGCCCGACCAGGTGACGCTGACCATCACCGAGGCCGACCCGGTGGTGAAGGGCCAGACGGCCGCGTCCTCGTACAAGCCGGCGGTGCTGGAAAACGGCATCCGCGTGCTGGTGCCGCCATTCATCGGCGCCGGCGAACGCATCGTCGTCGACACCAACGAACTCACCTACATGCGCCGCGCAGACTGACGCGTAGGCAGGAACAGATACGATGGCACGCTCCGCACTTCTCAATGTCATGGTCCAGGCCGCCATGAAGGCCGGCCGCTCGCTGTCGCGCGACTTCGGCGAGGTGCAGAACCTGCAGGTGTCGATGAAGGGACCGGGCGACTATGTCAGCCAAGCCGACCGCAAGGCCGAGGACATTCTGTTTGCCGAACTGTCGAAGGCACGGCCGGGCTATGCCTTCCTGATGGAAGAGCGCGGCATGATCGCAGGGGACGACGACCAGCACCGTTGGATCGTCGACCCGCTCGACGGCACCACCAATTTCCTGCACGGCATTCCGATCTTTTCCATCTCGATCGCGCTGGAGCGACAGGGCCAGTTGGTCGCCGCTGTCATCTACAATCCGGCAATGGATGAGCTCTACACCGCCGAGCGCGGCGGCGGCGCCTTCATGAACGATCGCCGGCTGCGCGTTGCCGGCCGCAGCAAGCTCACCGACTGCGTCATCGGCTGCGGCGTGCCGCATCTCGGCCGCGGCCAGCACGGCAATTTCCTCGTCGAGTTGCGCAATGTGATGGCCGAGGTCTCGGGCGTGCGCCGCCTGGGTTCCGCCGCGCTCGATCTCGCTTATGTCGCCGCCGGCCGCATGGACGGCTTTTGGGAAACCGGCCTGTCGGCCTGGGACATTGCCGCCGGCCTGCTGCTGATCCGCGAGGCCGGTGGCTTCGTCTCCGACATGGATGGCGGCCAGGATATGCTCGAGGCGGGTTCGCTCGTCGCCGGCAACGAGGTCATACAGCGCGCGCTGCTCAAGGCGGTGAAGAAGCCGCTTTCGGCGCGCTGATCACTTGGCATGCCGGCGCGGCGTGCTGAAGCGCCGCAGTCGCAAAACCGCAATCAAAGCTTGAAATACTGCCCGGCGGCCGCCCAGATAAGGGTGACGCAGGATTTTTTATGACGAGCATACCTTCACTATCCTCGCGAGAAGCGCAGCCAGACCAGCCAGTTGAAATCCCTTATGTCGGGCGTTGGCACTACTCGCGTGCGGAGATGATCGCCGATGGCATCGTCCATGCGGTCGGCATCGTGCTGGCGATAGCCGCCGGCTCGGCGTTGCTGGCGCTGGCCGCCTTCCATGCCGGTCCCGGCGAATACATCGCCGCCGCCTTCTTCGTGGTGTCGCTGCTGACTGTGCTGTCGATTTCGCTGACCTACAATCTGTGGCCGGTGACGTCGCCGGCGAAGTGGATCTTGCGGCGCTTCGATCATGCGGCGATCTATCTCCTGATCGCCGCGACCTACACGCCCTTTCTGGCCCAGCTCGACGGCTCGCCGCTGGCGCTGCCGATGATTGTCCTTGTCTGGACCGCTGCTTTGACCGGCATTGCCATGAAAGTGTTCCTGCCCGGCCGCTTCGATCGTCTGGCCATTGTCTTCTATCTCGCCATCGGCTGGAGCGGCGTCGTCCTGGTCAAGCCGCTGGTGGCGACGTTGCCGACGACCTCGATCGCGCTGATTGTCGCCGGCGGCATCGTGTACTCCTGCGGCGTCATCTTCTTCGCCTGGAAACGCCTGCGCTTCCACAATGCCCTCTGGCACGGCTTTGTCGTCACCGGCGCCGGGCTGCATCTTGCCGCCATGGTCGACTGCCTGGTCGTCAACCGCCTCTGAACGGCGTGGTGCGGCCCGACAGTCGGGCAATATTGCCAAGCGCCATTCAATTTGGTCACAATTCCGTTTAGAGTCGCGAATTACGTGATCGGCGGCACTGGAGCGGTTCCAGGGAAGTATGAGCGGCTTCCCGTTCGGAATTGCGTCAAGGCAAATAGAGCATCGGAAACGGGGCACGGATGGCTTTTCTCAGATCCTTCGGCGTGGGCAGGCGTTCTGATGTCCTGATGTACGATCCGCACAAACTGTCGAGCCCGCAGGTCTTCCTCCTGACCATGGTCATCTTCCTGGTCATCGTCGCCTTCATCGCCGCCATCCTCACCCGCCAGATCTCGACCGCTTTCGGGAGCAATCCCGGCCTCAACGGCCTCATCGTCGGCGTCCTTGTGGTCGGCATCCTGCTCGCCTTCGCCCAGGTCGGACGACTGTTTCGCGAAGTGCGCTGGGTCAATTCCTTCCGCGCCGGTTCCGAAACCACCGAGCCGGTGCTGCTGGCGCCGATGAAGGCGATGATCGGCCGTTCCTCGACGGTCGCCTTCTCGACGTCTTCGATGCGCACCATGCTGGATTCGATCGCCACCCGCCTCGACGAAAGCCGCGACACCTCGCGCTATCTCGTCGGGTTGCTGGTGTTCCTCGGTCTGCTCGGCACCTTCTGGGGCCTGCTCAACACCATCGGCTCGATCCGCGAAACCATCGAATCGCTCGATCCCGGCACCGGCGACGCCGCCGCCGTGCTCGATTCGCTGAAGCAGGGGCTGTCGGCGCCGCTGGCCGGTATGGGTACGGCCTTTTCGTCCTCGCTGTTCGGCCTTTCCGGGTCGCTGGTGCTAGGCTTCCTCGACCTGCAGGCCGGCCGCGCGCAGACCCGCTTCTATACCGAGCTTGAAAACTGGCTGTCCTCGGTCACCGATCTCTCCTCCGACATCGCCGTCGCCGACCCGGCCAAGACTGAATCCTCCGACGAGATCCGGGTCCTGTCGGAACGGCTGCGCAGCATGCAGGAAAGCGGCGGCGGCTCCAATCCGCGCGTCGCCACCGCCATGGCCAATCTCGCCGACGGCATTTCCGGACTGGTCAAGAACATGCGCTCCGAGCAGCAGATCATGCGCGACTGGGTCGAGGCCCAGTCGGACGAGCAGAAGGCGATGCGCAACACGCTGGAAAAGATCGCCGACGCGCTGAAGAAACCCGGGGTCCACTAGCATGGCTCTCGCCAGGGGCCGGCGCACCGATCGCCGGATCGACTATTGGCCGGGCTTCGTCGACGCGCTGTCGACGCTGCTGCTGGCCATCATGTTCCTGCTCACCGTTTTCGTGCTGGCGCAGTTCCTGCTCGGACGCGAACTCTCCGGCAAGGATACGGCGCTCACGCGCCTCAACTCGCAGATCAACGAACTGACGCAGTTGCTGGCGCTGGAGCGCTCGAGCGCGCAGGACAAGGACGATTCGCTGGCCAATCTGCAGGCGTCGCTGTCGGCGGCGGAAGCTGAGAAGAGCCGGCTCGAGCAGTTGCTGGCGCAAGGCGCCGGCGCCGGCGACGCCGCCAACCAGCGCGCCGCGGAGCTCGGCGGCGAACTCGACAGCCAGCGCCAGATCAGCCAGCAGGCGCTGAGCCAGGTCGAGATCCTGAACCAGCAGATCGCGGCACTGCGCAAGCAGATCGGCGCGCTCGAGGACGCCCTCAATGTGTCCGAAACGCGCGACCGCGATTCCAACACCAAGATCGCCGATCTCGGCCGTCGGCTCAATGTCGCGCTGGCGCAGCGCGTGCAGGAACTGAACCGCTACCGCTCCGACTTCTTCGGCCGCCTGCGCGAAATCCTCGCCGACCGCGAGAACATCCGCATCGTCGGCGACCGCTTCGTCTTCCAGTCGGAAGTTCTGTTCCCGACCGGGTCGGAAGTGATCAACGATGCCGGCAAGGTCGAGATGAAGAAGCTCGCCGATGCCATCATCGAGTTGCAAAAGGAAATCCCGCCCGAGATCAACTGGGTGCTGCGCGTCGACGGCCACACCGACAACAAGCCGCTGTCCGGCGCCGGCCGCTATCGCGACAATTGGGAATTGTCGACGGCGCGTTCGACCTCGGTGGTCAAATACCTGATCGAGAACGGCGTGCCCGCCAACCGGCTGGTTGCGGCCGGCTTCGGCGAATTCCAGCCGCTCGACCCCGCCGACACCGAAGACGCCCGCAACAAGAACCGACGCATTGAACTGAAGCTCACCGAACGGTGATTTTCAGTCACGCGAAATTGTTTGCCGGCTCAACTCTAGGGCGCAACGCCAAGCCGGCAAGGCCTGAAAACATTATCTTTCTTTAACTACACTTCGCGTTTCCGGGCTCCTACTTTGACGCGCAGGGCCGAGAACCGCCGGCGATGCCTCCCATCGCGACGCGACGGAACCGGACGGCCCGCTTCCGGAAGGTGGAGCGAAAGCGCTTGCCCCTTCCACAGCAGGAGGAGACGCACATCATGCGCTCTTTGAAGACTCTCAGGACCGCAACCCTCACGACACTTCTGATCACTGTTCCACTCGCCGGCGCCCATGCCGCCGGACATCACAAGGGCGCCCTCGACGCCAGCGACCCGACCGACATGACCGGTCCGCGCGTGACCGACCTGATCGAGCAGGTGCGGGGCGTCGAACAGGGCATCGCGGATGCGCGCGAAACGAAGGGCATCTCGACCTCGGAAGCGCGGTGGCTGCATCTGCGTGCGGCGCATATCGGCCAGGCCGCCGAACGGGTCGCCGCTTCGGACCATGGCCGGATCCCGGCCGCGCAATATCACGATCTGCTGCGCCGCCTCGACAATGTCGATCAGAGGCTGATGTCCGACACCGGCAGCGGCTTCATGATCGGTGATGGCTCCGACGGTGGGAATTATCCGAACGGCTGAGGTCCGCTCTGATATCTCCAGGAATGAGGAAGGGACTGTCTGACGCCCGCGGGATCTGGTTCCGAGGGCGTCTTTTTTGTCACCAACCCAGCCACAGCGCAGCGAGGGCCAGCACCGCCGGCACGGTCTGAACATACAGGATCTTCCGGCTGGCAGTCGCCGCGCCATAGAGCCCGGCGACGGCGATGCAAAGCAGGAAGAACACCTTGATCTGGAATCCCGCCGCGCCGAGATAGAGGCCCCAGATCAGCCCGGCGGCAAGGAAGCCGTTGTAGAGCCCCTGATTGGCGGCGAGCACCTTCGATGCGCTGGCGAAGTCCGGCTTGAGGTTGAACGCCCTGTGCCCGCGCGGTGTGTCCCACGCCACCATCTCCAGATAGACGATAAAGAGGTGGATCAGGGCCACCAGCCCGACCAGGATATTGCCGATCATCTTAGTCTCCCCTCCATGGCGGTGTTCCACCGTCAGCCAGCATTCCACGCACCAGCTCACCGGCGCAAGCTGCATAGCCACCTTTGAGGGTTGCCAATCCTGGCGCGTTGGTATCTTTTCCCGCGGTCCAAAACGCGGAACCTGTCATGTCTTTTCAGAAGCTCGATGATCTCGGCCACAAGCTCGAAGCGCTGGAACATGCGCTCGCTATCCTCGGCGCCGACGAGGCGACTCACATGGCTGTCGGCGGCGGCGAGAAGCGCGCCGAAGCCATGTCGTCCCTGGCCGGGATGCTGCATATCAGGGCAACGGCGCCGGAGATCGCCGACTGGCTCGCCGCCGCCGAACAGGAGGCGCTCAACGAGGAGCAGCAGGCGGCGGTCCGCGAACTGCGCCGGCAATACACCAACCTGACCTGCCTGCCGGTCGAATTCGTCGAGCGCCAGACGGTAGCGCGCATGCGCTCGGAGCAACTCTGGCGCGACCTGCGCGCCAAGAACGACTGGGCCGGATTCCTGCCGGCGCTCGAAGGTGTCATCGCGCTGGTGCGCGAGGAAGCCGCCCTGCGCGCCGACGCGCTCGGCCTCGATCCCTACGACGCGCTGATGGAGCAATACGATCCTGGCAACCGCGCCGCCGACATCACGCCGGTCTTCACCGAGCTGAAGACATTCCTGAAGGGCTTCGTGCCGGAAGCCCTGGCCGCGCAGGAAGCGCGCCTGGCCAGGCATCCCGTGAAGCCGCTCTCCGGCAGCTATGCGATCGACAAACAGCGCGAGCTTGGTCTCGCCATGATGGCTTCGGTCGGCTTCGACCTCACCCACGGTTCTCTGTCCGTATCGCACCATCCCTTCTGCGGCGGCGTGCCGAGCGACGTGCGCATCACCACCCGCTACAAAACGTCCGATTTCCTGTCGGCTTTGATGGGCGTGCTGCACGAGACCGGCCATGCGCTCTACGAGCAGAACCTACCGAAGGCCTGGGCGCACTGGCCGCTCGGCAAGGCGCGCGGCATGGCGGTGCATGAAAGCCAGAGCCTGTTCGTCGAGAAACAGGTCGGCCGCAACCCCGAATTCTGGCGCTGGGCGCTGCCCGTGGTCGAAAAGCATCTCGGCGAAGCCTGGTCGCTGGACGACATCCTGCCGCATGTGCACCGGGTAGAGCGCGGGCTGATCCGCGTCGACGCCGACGAGGTCACCTACCCGCTGCATGTCATCCTGCGCTACGAGTTGGAGCAGGAGCTGGTCTCGGGGCGGCTGCAGGCGGCCGACCTGCCCGAAGCCTGGGACGCCAAGATGCGGGAGTATCTTGGCCTTTCGACCATCGACAACCCAGCCGACGGACCGATGCAGGACGTGCATTGGCCGGGCGCCGCCTTCGGCTATTTCCCGTCCTATACGCTGGGCGCCATGATGGCGGCGCAGCAATGGGCTGCGCTGACGCGCGACCATCCTTCAGCCGACAGCGAGCTTGCCAACGGCAATTTCGCCCCCATCAATGACTGGCGCCGCGACAAGATCTGGTCGCAGGGTTCGCGCTGGTCGACGCCCGAACTGCTTGAGCGCGCCACCGGCGAAAAGCTCAACGCCGGGTATTTCACCGAGCATCTCCGCAAGCGGTATGGTCCCGCCTGATTGCGGGTTGCTACTCCGCGGCACCCCTGAAGGCGCTTGCTCCGGTTTCGAACTGCAGCTTGGCCAGCCTTGCATAGATGCCGCCCTTGGCGACCAGGCTCTGGTGCGTGCCTTCCTCGACGATGCGGCCGCCATCCATGACCAGGATGCGGTCGGCCTTCAGCACGGTCGCCAGCCGGTGGGCGATGACGATGGTGGTGCGGCCCTGCATCAGCCGTTCCAGCGCCGTCTGCACCAGCGTTTCGCTTTCGGCGTCGAGCGCCGACGTGGCTTCGTCGAGCAGCAGGATCGGCGCGTCGCGCAGGATGGCGCGGGCGATCGCCACGCGCTGACGTTGGCCGCCGGACAAGGTGACGCCGCGCTCGCCGACTTGGCTATCGTAGCCCTTGTCGAGCCTGAGGATGAACTCGTCGGCCAGCGCGTCCCCGGCGGCGGCCTCGATCTCGGCATTCGTCGCGCCCGGCCGGCCAAAGCCGATATTGTCGCGCGCGCTTGCCGCAAAGATGGTGACATCCTGCGGCACGATCGCAATGCGCTCCCGCACTTCAGCCGGATCGGCTTCGCGCACGTCGACGCCGTCAATGGCGATGCGGCCGGTTTCGGGATCGTAGAAGCGCAGAATCAGCGAAAAGACGGTGCTCTTTCCGGCGCCCGACGGGCCGACGATCGCCACCGTCTCGCCCGGCTTGACCTGAAAACTCAAGCCGTGGACGGCGGCACGGTCCGGCCTTGCCGGGTAGGAGAAGGAGACGTCGTCGAAGCTGATCGCGCCTGTCGCCTTGGCGGGCAGCGGCAGCGGATTGGCCGGCGGTTGAATCGCCGGCGTCTCGTCGAGTATCTCGGTCAGCCTTTCGGCCGCACCCGCCGCCTGGGCAAGCTCGCCCCAGACTTCCGACAGTGCGCCCAGCGCGCCTGCGGCAAACACGGAGTAAAGCAGGAACTGGCCGAGCGTACCGGGCGACATCGTGCCGGCAAGCACGTCACGCGAGCCGAACCACAACACCGCCACGACCGAGGAAAAGATCATGAAGATGGCAAAGAAGGTGAGCAGCGAGCGGGAGAAGATCGACGAGCGCGCCGCTTGGAAGGCGGCTTCCACCGCGGCCGAGAACCGCCCGGTGACCAGCGTCTCGTTGGTGAACGCCTGCAGCGTGCGCACCGCGCCGATCTGCTCGCTGGCATAGGCGGTCGCTTGCGCCAGCGTATCCTGCGCCTGCCGTGACCGGCGCCTCACCGAACGGCCGAACGCGACCAGCGGCAGCACGATGAGCGGAATGGCCGCGATCACCAGGCCCGATAGTTTCGGGCTGGTGATAACCATCATCGCCACCGCGCCGAGCCCGAGGATGACGTTGCGCAGCGCCACCGAGGCAGTGGCGCCGACGGCGGATTTCACCTGCGTGGTGTCGGCGGCAAGCCGCGAGACGATCTCGCCCGACTGGGCGGTGTCGAAGAAGGACGGCGAAAGCGTCGTGACATGCGAAAACACGTCGCTGCGGATGTCGGCAACGACCCGCTCGCCGAGCGTGATGACGAAGTAGTAGCGTCCGGCCGATGCCGCCGCCAGAATGGCTGCCATCGCCACCAAAGCGGCGAAATATTCGGCGATGAAGACGGTGCCGGAAGCGCTGAAACCGTGGTCGATCATGCGCCGCACGGCCAGCGGCAGCGCCAGCGTCGTCGCTGCGGCGATGGCGAGCGAAATGAGGGCGCCTATGACCAGTTTGCGGTAGCGGAATATGTAGGGATATAGGCGCCTGAGCGGCCCGAGCGAGCGCCTGCGCCCGTCTTGCTCGCCGCTGATGTCCGCCATGACCGTTTCCTCTGGCCGCTCCAGGTGGGCGCGTTCAATATGCGCCTGCCGTGGCCTTGTGATTCAATTCCGGCTGATGTATAGGCTCGCCGACCGTTTTAGAAGCCGTGGCTTTTCAATAGCTGCGGCTTCGAGTTTTAAAAAGGAGCGCATCGACGCAGGCCGCGGGCCCGTCTGTAGCGCCGCAAGCCAGGAAGCACGACAATGAAGGCCGATATCCATCCCGACTACCACACCATCAAGGTCGTCATGACCGATGGCACCGAATACTCGACCCGTTCGACCTGGGGCAAGGAAGGCGATACGATGAACCTCGATATCGATCCGACCACGCACCCGGCCTGGACCGGCGGCCAGCAGACCCTGCTCGACCGCGGCGGCCGCCTGTCGAAGTTCAAGAAGCGCTTCGAAGGTTTCGGCCTCTAAAGTTTACCTGTATCGCTGAATAAAGAACCCGCCTTTGTGGCGGGTTTTTTGTTGCCGTCAAAGTCAGTCGCTTCAAGCTAACGCGCCGATACCTCCCGCTTGTGGGGAGGTCGGCCCAAGGGTCGGGTGCGGTCCGACGCCTCCACCCTGCTGCTTCGAAGCGACCCTTCCCAGAGTGGTGCGAGCCTACCCGTCCACCAATTCCCGCAGCGCCATGCGCTTGTAGGCGGCGACCAGCCTGTCGCCCTCCTGCCGGTCGACCGAGATCGCCAGCCGCACGGCAGCCTCGCCCATCTGCCAGACGAGGAAGGCCGTCGTCTCCAGCGCCACCGGATCGGCGCCGGGATGCAGCCGCTTCAGCACCGTGGTCAGGAATTCGGCATTCGCTCGACTGTCGGCGAGCTCGAGCTGGCGCAGCGCCTTGTCGGCCTGCGTGCCCGACCAGATGTCGCGCATCACCGGCTCGGCCAGGAACAGCCGGTAGTAGATATCGACCAGCTCCGAAAACGCCTGCCGCAGCCCTTCGGCGTCGACGACGTCCTTGAGCGCCGAAGAGATGCAGGCCTGGCTTTCGGCGGTGTAGCGCTCGGCCAGCGCCCAGACGATCGCCCGCTTGTCGGGAAAGAACTGGTAGAGCGAGCCGATCGACACCGCGGCCCGTTCCGCCACCTCGCCCATGCGCATGGCGTCGCTGCCTTGCTCGGCAATCAGCGCGGAGGCTGCGCCCAGCATGCGCTCGACCCGCTCGCGGCTGCGCTGCTGGGTGGGCGCCCGCCGCGGCGATGCTACCTGCTCCTGGGCAGATGCGGGCGCTGCTGTGTCTTCCATGACTGCCTCCGGTTCCGACAAAATTGCCAACAAACGGCTTGACTCGCAAAATACGAGGGTTTATCACGTTTTGCAAATGTGAGGATTACTCATATTTTCAAGCAAAGGAGAACCACAATGACTGACACCAAACCAATCCTGATCCTCGGCGGCACTGGCAAGACCGGCCGTCGCCTCGCAGAGCGGCTGACCGCACAGGGCGTTCCCGTGCGCATCGGCTCGCGCTCCGGCAGCCCCCGCTTCGACTGGGAGGTTCCGGCGACCTGGGAGCCTGCCATGCAAGGCGTGAGTGCCGTCTACATCAGCTACTATCCCGACATCGCCGTGCCGCGCGCCGCCGAGACAGTCGGCGCCTTCGCCAGGCTTGCGGTGGCAAATGGCGTCACCCGCCTGGTGCTGCTCTCCGGCCGCGGCGAGACCGAGGCCCAGCGCGCCGAAGAGATGGTCAAAGCCTCGGGCGCCGACTGGACGATCCTGCGCTGCGCCTGGTTTTCGCAGAATTTCAGCGAAGGTTTTCTCGTCGAGTCCCTGCTGCAAGGCGAAGTGGCCTTGCCTGTCGGCCCTGTTGGCGAGCCCTTCGTCGATGTCGACGACATCGCCGATGCTGCCTTCGTCGCGCTGACCGAGCCGGGCCATGTCGGCCAGCTCTATGAGCTGACCGGGCCGCGGCTGCTGAGCTTCGCCGACGCGGTCGCCGAGATCGCCAAGGCGACCGGCCGCGACATCCGCTATATCAAGATCTCGCATGACGAATTCACCGCCGCGACGGCGGCACACGAACTGCCGCCCGAAATCGCCTGGCTGCTCAACGAGCTGTTCACCGAAGTGCTTGACGGCCGCAACGAGACGCTGACCGACGGTGTCCAGCGTGTGCTCGGCCGCGCGCCGAAAGACTTTTCCGCCTACGCAAATGAACCCGCCGCAACCGGCATCTGGAGCAACTGAGATGATCAAGCTTCTTCCCACCCTCACCATCATCGCCGCAATCGGCTCGGGCGTCGTCGGCGGCGTGTTTTTCGCCTTTTCCAATTTCGTCATGGCAGCACTTGCCCGGCTGCCGGTCCCCCAAGGCATCTCGGCGATGAATTCGATCAACATCACGGTAATCACGCCCACCTTCATGACGGCGCTGTTCGGCACCGGCCTGCTCTGTCTGGTGCTTATCGCCGCCGCCATCATGGGCTGGAGCCAGTCCGGCTCGCACTGGTTGCTTGCCGGTGCCGTGATCTATTTGATCGGCAACCCGATCGTGACCATGGTCTTCAATGTGCCGCTCAACGATGCGCTCGCCGCCGTCGACCCGGCCAGCGCCAATGGCGCAGCCGTCTGGGCGAACCATCTGAACCAGTGGGTGATGTGGAACCACGTCCGCACCATCACCGCCATCGTGTCGATGGCCTGCTTCATCTTCGCATTGCTGTGAAAGTCGTCAAGCAAGGTAAGCTGTGTTGAGATTCAGGTCAGGTCGAGTCGAAAATGGTGGCTTCCGAGAACCGGAGCGGAGCGTACTCAAGTACGTGTGCACCGGAAGCGCAGGAAGCCGTCATTTGCAGGCCGGCCTCACCTGAATCTCGACGCAGATTAGGCCTTGCGGTCGGAATGGCCGAGATCCCGGTCCGGATCAATGACGTCGCGCACCAGCTGCTTGAGCTTGGCTGCATCGGGAAAGCCGCCGTCGCGCTTGCGGTCCCAGACCAGCACATCGTTGCAGGAAACGGTGAAGATGCCGCCTGTGCCCGGCACCAGCGTCACTTCGCCAAGATCCGTGCCGAAGGTGGAGAGCAGTTCCTGCGCCATCCAGCCGGCCCGCAACAGCCACAGGCACTGCGTGCAATAGGTGATGATCACGCGGGGCCTCTCCGACACGCTCATGTCTGGGTCTCCTGTATGCGCACCGTGGTCTTTGCAAATCGATCGTGTATCGGATCGTCGCCCAGAGCTATGGATATCGCGATCCAGACCGGCCAGATCAACACCGAAACGAGGGCGGCGGACGCAACCACTATTTCCAGGCTGGAGTAGTCCTGCACGCCACCGGCAGGGGTGCCCCAGGTCTGAAAAGCATACCAGGCCCCCGTCAGAACGATCGGCAATGCGCCGAGAAACTTCATAAATTGCCGTCGAACAGCCTTCCTCGCCGGCAGGCCGACCCTGTGTCTGTCGTCCTCATCGTGGACAATGAGGTCAGCGAACCGCTTGCCGATAGGTCGACCGGACTTCAACTCCATAATGAGAAGGTACGATGCGAGAGCGATCAGCTCGAGGAAACCCAGGTTCAGCGCCGCAGGCCTGAAATTCCCCTGCATATCCAGATCGATCGACATGGAGGATGTTTCTCCAGGTTTCGAGCCAGCTGCCGTTCCCACGGCCCATTTGGCGACAGGCAAACCGAGTACTGATGTCCTGCATACCTGCCAGTCATAACGGGCAAGCGTCGGGTCACCGTGAACCGTACCCTCCTGGCATAGTTTCCAGTTCAGCCAAAAGCTGCCCTTTACGCCACCATCGGTCAGCAGAAACAGAGCCCCGACAAGCAAATAGAGAGCGATCAGGACAACAAGATAATCGATGAGTGCCGCCAGAAGCCTGCGCCATAAGCCGGGCCGGCGAGGCCAGGCCATCGCATCGGCAAAACTTGCCTCTTTATAGTCGGTCATCGGCCCCCCCGTGATAACTGACTAACCTATAGGCAGGCCGCCCTCAGACAGCAATATTCGCATGCGACTGTATTGCACTGGCCTATGCCGCGCTGAGCTTGGCCATGGTCTCGTCGTCAACCTCGAAATTGGCGTAGACGCTCTGCACGTCGTCATCGTCCTCGAGCGTTGCCACCAGTTTCATCAGCGATTGCGCCCGCTCTTCGTCGACCGGGACATTGTTCTGCGGCTGCCAGATCGGCTTCACCGATTCGGCCTCGCCAAGCGAGGCTTCCAGCGCCTTCGACACTTCGCCCATACTCTCGAAGGCACAGTAGATGGTGTGGCCTTCTTCGTCGGACTCGACGTCATCGGCGCCGGCCTCGATCGCCGCGTCCATCACCTTGTCGGCGCTGCCGGCGGAGGCCGGATAGTAAATCTCGCCGGCACGGTTCCACATGAACGACACCGAGCCGGTTTCACCAAGCGCACCGCCGGCTTTGGTGAAGGCGGCGCGCACATTCGAGGCCGAGCGGTTGCGGTTGTCGGTCAGCGCCTCGACGATCAGCGCCACGCCGCCCGGGCCGTAACCCTCATAGCGCACCGCTTCGTAGCTTTCGGCATCGCCCATCGAAGCCTTGTTGATGGCGCGCTGGATGTTGTCCTTCGGCATAGACACCGCCTTGGCGTTCTGGATGGCCAGGCGCAGGCGCGGGTTCATCGATGGGTCGGGCGTCCCGCTCTTGGCGGCGACGGTGATTTCGCGCGCCAGCTTGGAAAACATTTTCGACCGCACCGCGTCCTGGCGGCCCTTGCGGTGCATGATGTTCTTGAACTGTGAATGGCCAGCCATGGCACCCCTGTCGTCTTCGGCTAGAGCATCCCGAAGCGAGGTGGTCTCACCTCGTCTCCCGGATACTCGAATTCAAATTTTCAGAGCCGTCCAAGGTGCAACGCAATGGATGCACGGCGTTCTCTGTCGGAATGGCCGGCTTATAGATAAATCGGCTCAATTCGTCCAGCCGCGCCGGTTCAGCCCTCGAGATCGGATTTCAGCCGGTCGATGATGCTGAGCGCATGTCCGGCATACTGGCTGATCCAGCGGTCATGGATGTGCTTGATCGGCAGCGTGTTGAGATGGTTCCAGCGCTCGCGCCCTTTGCGCTTCGCCACCACCAGTTCGGCCTCTTCCAGCACCTTGAGATGCAGCATGACGGTGCAGCGGTCGATGTCGGGAAAGGCCTCGCACAACATGCCGGTCGTCTGCGGCGCGTCCTTCAGCCGATCCAGCAATTCGCGCCGGCGCGAATGCGCCAACGCCTTGAAAACATGGTCGTCCGCGGTTTGGCTTGACATGTTATGTTTATATAACATATCGTCGAGCCAATCAAGGAAGGAGCTGTGGATATGTCTCTTGGATTCAGCGTTTCCGGCCGCATCGGCAAACCGGTCGCCGAAGTCTTCGACGCCGTCGTCAATCCGAACAAGCTGAGCGGCTATTTCACCACCATCGGCGGCGCCAGTGCGCCGCTGGAAGCCGGCGTCGGTGTCGTCTGGTGGGACAAGGTGCCGGTCGAGGTCGATGACGTGGTCAAGGACAGCCGCATCGTGCTGCGCTGGGATGCCACAGATGCCGACGGCAGGCCCGCCTACAAGACCCGCATCGAGATGAATTTCGAGCAACTCGACGATGGCGGTACCCTCGTGACCATTGCTGAATCCGGCTGGCCGGAAGGCGCGGTCGGGCTGAAGAAATCCTACCTCAATTGCGAAGGCTGGTCGCAGATGCTGGCCTGCATGAAGGCCTATGTCGAATACGGCATCAACCTGCGTGACGGCTACTACCGCGGCGAGATGAGGGGCGAGCCGGCCGACGAGACAAACAGATGAACAACACAACGGAGCCCACAATGACCGCGAAGATCGCCGGCGGCATCAACATCGCCATGAAGGTGCCGCCGCACCAGTATGAGGCGACGATCGCCTTCTACCGCGACGTCGTCGGCCTGAAGCCGTTCACCGCCAAGGCGCCGGCCATTGGCTTCGAGCTTGGCCCCAACCGGCTATGGATCGACGAGGCGCCGATGCTGAGCCATGCCGAAATCTGGCTTGAGCTTTTCACCGACGATTTTGCAGCCGTTGCGGATCATCTGGCTGGGGCCGGCGTCGTCCGTTGCGATGCGGTCGAGCCGCTGGGCGAAGGCTTCCGCGGCTTCTGGATCGCCAACCCGGCCAGCATTGTCCACATGGTGCGCGAACCCGACGCTTGGTGAGCGCAAAAACCTGAAAGGAGCATTGGGATGGAGACCCACAAAACGCCGACCGCCGAAGCCGGCATGCTGATCAGGCGGCCGGTCGCCGAGGTCTTCGAGGCGATCGTCGACCCGGCCATCACCACGAAATTCTGGTTTACCCACAGTAGCGGCCGGCTGGATAGCCGCAAAGAGGTTCGCTGGGAGTGGCGCATGTACGGGGCCTCGGCGATGGTCAATGTCAGCGAGATCGTCGAGAACAAGAAGATCGTCATGCAATGGAGCGATCCGCCGACCACTG
Organism: Mesorhizobium sp. M1004; assembly: GCF_040318795.1. NCBI lineage: Bacteria > Pseudomonadati > Pseudomonadota > Alphaproteobacteria > Hyphomicrobiales > Phyllobacteriaceae > Mesorhizobium > Mesorhizobium sp. M1004. Next base: position 58,092 of record NZ_JAMYNB010000003.1, on the reverse strand, counting down.
TGGTCTGGACATTCACGGAGATGCCCGGCGCCGAAACGCCTGACGGTGCGACCTTTCTTGAGGTCAGCAATTTCGGCTTCGCCGGCACCGCCGACGAGCAGGTCAAGCAGGCGGTCGGCTCGACCGACGGCTTCGCACTCGTTCTTGCCGGCGCAAAGGCATGGCTGGAACAGGGCCTGTCGCTTGGCCTGATCGGCGACCGTTATCCGAAGGGCGTGCCGGGGCGCTAGGATCGCCCCGATCGCCCAGCTTCAATGCCCACCGCTGGATTTCTTCCTTCGCCGCGCCAGCATGTTGAGGCCCTCGACCAGGGCGGAAAAGCCCATCGCGGCGTAGATGTAGCCCTTCGGCACATGATAGCCCATGCCGTCGGCGATCAGCGTCATGCCGATCATCAGCAGGAAGCCCAGCGCCAGCATGACGATGCTCGGGTTCTTGGCGATGAAATTGGCCAGCGGCCCGGCCGCCAGCATCATCACGCTCACCGCCACGATCACGGCGATGTACATGATGGCAATCTCGTCGGTCATGCCGACGGCGGTGATGATCGAATCGATCGAAAAGACGAGATCGAGCAGCAGGATCTGGAAGATGGCGCCGGCAAGCGAGATCTGCAGCGTCTCGCCCATCATCGTATCCTTGTGGTCGTCGGGATCGACGGTGTGGTGGATTTCCTTGGTCGCCTTCCAGACCAGGAACAGGCCGCCGGCAATCAGGATCAGGTCGCGCCAGGAAAAGCCATGGCCGAACGCTGTGAACACCGGCGTCGTCAGCTGCACGATGATGGAGATGGTTGCGAGCAGCACCAGCCGCATGATCAGCGCCGCCGAGATGCCGAGACGGCGGGCGCGGGCGCGCTGCGCCTCAGGCAATTTGTTGGTCAGGATCGAGATGAAGATCAGATTGTCGATGCCGAGCACGACCTCGAGGACGATCAGCGTCAGCAACGCGACCCACGCGGTTGGATCGGAAACAAATTGAAAATGCGGCGCAAAGAACTCGATCAGCTGCATGGAGGTCGTCCCCTCTTTAACGATCTAGAGCAGTTTCGTCGCCAGTTAGGTACTTTACTCGACTATATCAATGTCAAGACCAGAAGGATGGCGCGGTTTCTTCGAGCCGCGGCCCGCGACGAAAAGGCGCGATCTTCTCGGTCAGGCCGGTGCGGTCGGAAATAGTGACGCCGACGCCGCACAATGTCGCCGGTCCGGTCGCCGCCTCGAAGCGGCCTTTCGGCACTTTCGACAGGAAGCGGTTGAGCGGCTCTTCCTTGTCCATGCCGAGCGAGGAATCATAGTCGCCGCACATGCCGGCATCGGACATGTAGCCGGTGCCGCCGTTGAGGATCTGGTGGTCGGCCGTCGGCTGGTGCGTATGGGTGCCGATGACGAGGCTGGCGCGGCCGTCGACGAAATGCGCGAAGCACATTTTCTCCGAGGTCGCTTCGGCATGGAAGTCGATGACCACGGCATCGGCCTGCTCGCCCAGCGGACAGGCGGCCAGCTCGCGCTCGCCGGCCTGGAACGGATCGTCGAGCTCGGGATGCATGAACACCCGGCCCATGATGTTGGCGACCAGCACGCGCGCGCCGTTTTTGGCGATATAGACGCCGGAACCGCGCCCCGGCGTGCCCTTGGGGAAGTTGGACGGGCGCAAGAAGCGCTCCTCGCGCGGCGCGAAGACCAGTGCGTCGCGCTGGTCCCAGACATGGTTGCCGGTGGTGACGACATCCGCACCGGCGGCGATGGTGTCGCGAAAAATGTCTTCGGTGATGCCGAAGCCGCCGGCGGCGTTCTCGCCATTGACGATGACGAAGTCGAGTTTGAAATCCGAGATCAGGCCGGGCAGTTGTTCCCACACCGCCGTACGTCCCGATTTGCCCACCATGTCGCCGAGGAAGAGAAGTCTCATGCCCACTTCTATCCAGAGGCACGGACGCTAGGCAAGCGCTACCCGGGCGATTGGCGCTAACGCCGGCCGAAAGTACCACGCTGCTGTTGAGGCGGCTTGGCGCTCGCGCCCGCAACGCGAACTGCCGAAGGCATCATCGGTGACGCCGGCGGTGCGGTGCGTCCGCGCAGCCAGAAGAACCACACGTAAAAAACAGTGAACCCACCAGTAGCGGCCAGGAGCAACAGCCCGCCGCGCCAGCCCTTCATCGCCGCGGTATCGAGGATCGATGGATTGGCAGGGTTGTAATACAACTTCACCGCGTCGCCTTTGGACGCCGTGTAGAGGCCGATGTCCTTTCCCTTGCCGGACCACGTCATCGGTGCATCGTTCGCGACATAGGTGACAGCGACGTTGATGCCTTTCGCGGTGAGGCCATTACCCTGGGCTTCGCTGTAGGAACTGACATCCGTCACTGTGGCAACCGTCTGATGCCAGGCGAACTGGTGGTGCAGGGCCGTTCCGGAAATGTGCAATGCCATCGCGAACAGCGTTACCGCGATGAGGACGAACGGCATCAGCAGGAAGCGTGCGAAGACAAACATGATGGCCGCCATCGGCTCGGACTGTGTTGCCGGAATACTATCCGGCACGTCTTGGAAACGCGTTAAGCGGGATCGCGGTCTTTTAAGCGATGTCGAAGCGGCGCAAACCGCTCTCGGTGAGTATTTCCGGGATGATGACGTCGTGCGCCTCATCCGGCACCAGACCCACCTCCTGGCAATCGAAGGCGATGCCGATCAGTCGTGGCGGCTGGCCCTTGTCGATCAGCCTGGCGATGGCGCGGTCGTAATAGCCGGCGCCATACCCGATGCGATGACCGCGACTGTCGAAGGCCGCGAGCGGCACCAGCATCACCGCGGGATCGAGAACCTCGGCCTCCGCATGCGGACCGACCGTGCCAAAACCCATCTCGACCATCGGCGCGCCGCGCACCAGTTCGCGAAAGACGATGGTGGTCTTGTCGAGGATGGCCGGCAGGCAAAGCCTGGCCCCCTTCTCGCGCAAGGCGAACATCAGCGGCCTGACGTCGACTTCCGATCGCATCGGCCAGAAAGCTGAAACGATCTGACCCGGCTCGATGGCGAGGTGGTCGCGCGCCGTCTCGGCCATTTCAAGCGCGATCTCCACCCGCCACAGCGGATCGAGCGCATCGCGACGGCCGAGTGCCTCGAGGCGCAACTGCTTTTTCAGGTCTTTGGGAGATGTCATGCGCGGACGATAGAAAAGGTCGGATCTGGGTGACGTTTCATGAGCGACGTTTTCTACCACATCATCCGCCAAACTGGGCGGATACAGGTAAGTGACGATCCACACAACCGGTGGAGAGAGCGATCCCGGGAACCTACAAAGTAGGTGGGCGCCGTATGAGAAAACCCACGGGTCTTCCCAGGGACAGCTCCCTAAGGATCGTTAAGGCCCCGGGGAAAATGTTCTCCTGCCGGGAAGCGCAGACCGCCAAGCCCAATATAGGCGGCTGGTCGGTCAAGCGCTAGTGACATGAGCCGATGTTTCCATTTCGATCTCACACGCTTTGGTCGCAGCCGGCTCGCCCTTGCACAGGTCAAGCAGCGTCCTTACGGTCGCGCTCACCAACCGAGGAGCAAGTATGCGTTTCGAAGGCACGGCGGCCTATGTCGCCGACAAGGATCTGATGGTGGCGGTGAACGCCGCGATCGCGCTGGAGCGGCCATTGCTGGTCAAGGGCGAGCCGGGCACCGGCAAGACCGAGCTTGCCCGCCAGGTGGCATCGGCGCTCGGCCTCGACCTGATCGAATGGCACGTCAAGTCGACCACCCGTGCGCAGCAGGGACTTTATGAGTACGACGCCGTCTCGCGGCTGCGCGACAGCCAGCTTGGGGATGCCAGATTCAACGACATCAAAAACTACATCAAGCGCGGCAAGCTCTGGGACGCCTTCGCGGCCGGCAAGAAGGTCGTGCTGTTGATCGACGAGATCGACAAGGCCGATATCGAATTCCCCAACGACCTGCTGCAGGAACTCGATCGAATGGAGTTCTTCGTCTACGAAACCGGCGAAACGATCCGCGCCGCTGTGCGCCCCATCGTCATCATCACTTCCAACAACGAGAAGGAACTGCCCGACGCCTTCCTGCGCCGGTGCTTCTTCCACTACATCCGCTTTCCCGATGTCGACACGCTGCACAAAATCGTCGACGTGCACTATCCCGGCATAAAGCAGAATTTGGTGCGTGCTGCCCTGACCCAGTTCTACGAAATCCGCGACGTGCAGGGGTTGAAGAAGAAGCCGTCGACCTCCGAGGCGCTCGACTGGATCCGCCTGCTGGTCGCCGACGACATCGCACCCGAGGATCTGCGCGCCGACCCCAGGAACGCGCTGCCGAAACTGCACGGCGCGCTGCTGAAGAACGAGCAGGACGTGCATCTGTTTGAGCGCCTTGCTTTCATGGCCAGGCGGAAGGGATAAGGATCGGCGGGCGGGCTGAGCGCTATGAGCGAGCTTCGGCCGATCACTCGGCCGCCGCAAGCCCTGTCTCCTGCGGCGCGACGCGCTTCGGCCCGAAGATCACGAAACCGATGACCGACAGGGCGAGAACGCCGATCCCGCAATAGAGCATGACCCAGCCGAAACCATTGACCAGCGCGGCATGCACGATGGCGCCGGATGGGTCGAGGGCTGCGAGCTTCGGCGTCCCCTGCGCAAGGCCCTCCAGATTGCCGGTGGCGACCCTTTCCGCCAGTGCCCGCAACTCATCCGGCTCCAAAGCCGCGCCGAGTGTGGCCCGCAGGTGGGAAACGATACCTTGCGTCAGCAGCAGGCCGAGCACCGCGATGTTGATAGCGAGCGTGATCAGGCGTGCGCTGATGTCGATGCCGGACGCCATGCCGGCACGATCCGGCAATACCGCGCCGGTCGTGGTATTGGTGGTCGGCGAATTGGTGAGACCGATGCCGATGCCGGCAATCAGCGTGCCGGGCAGCATGGTCAGCCAAGTGGCGCCCTCGAGCCTGGAGCCGATCCACATGGCGATGAAACCGATCCCTAGCGTCAGCAGACCGAGCGGGATGGCAATTCGTGCCTGGTAGCGCGTGCGAATGCGCTCGGCGATCGGCGGCATCACCATGAAGGGCAGCGTGTAGACGAGCAATAGCAGGCCGGTCGTCGTGCTGTCGTAGCCGAGAACGCCGGAATAATAGATCGGCAGATAGATGATGAACGGCCAGTAGCTGAAATTCATGCCGATGGCGCCCATGATCGCGCCGGAAAACTGGCGGATGCGGAACACGGAGAAATCGAACATCGGATAGGGATTGACCCTCTCGGCGACAAGGAAAGCGATGAACGCAGCCACGGAGGCTGATATCACGCCGATGCGGGCGCTGGTCCCGAGATCCGCACCCTGCGTGATCAGATAGGAGAAGCCGAACACAGAAGCCGACAGCGTCAGCATGCCGGCCCAGTCAAGCTTCTGGGCGTTGTGATCGCGCGATTGCGTGACACCGGCGCCGATAAAGGCGAGCGCCAGGAGCGCCAGCGGCACGTGGATGAGGAACACCCACTGCCAGTTCGACAGCGCCACGATCAGGCCGCCAATGGCGGGACCGAAACCAAGCCCGATGCCTGAGACGACGCTCCAGGCAACAAAAGCCTTGCCGCGTTCACGGCCATCCTGGAACTGATGCGACAGCACGGCGACGCTGCAGGTCAGCATCGCGCCGCCGGCGAGACCTTGCAGGAAGCGGGCGGCGATCAGCAGCGCCGCACTCGGCGCCAGGCCGCACAGCAGCGAGGCGAGGCCGAAGGCGACGGTGGTGATCACCATCACGCTCTTGCGGCCGAAACGGTCGGCCAATGTCCCTGTCGCCATCAGCACCGTGGTGCAGGCAATGGTGTAGGCGTTCATGATCCATTGCAGGTCTTTGAAATCGGCGGCGAGCACGCTTTCCAGTTTCGGCAGGATCACCGGCACGCTGGAGATTTCGAGCCCGAACAGCAGCGACGCCAGGCACACGCCGGTGAGCGCTATGGTGTTTCGTTGAATTGGCATATCGATCTCTTTTCATCCGAGCATGAGGCGCTCTTCAAACCGCGACCGGTTTGAGATAGAGGAGACTCGACCATGAAAAAAGGCTATGCTCGGCTATATCAGAAATGACAAAACGGAATGATTGGCCCAATGGAGTGCTGCGATGACCAGTCTTGATGTGGACGCCGTACGAACCTTTGTGATGGTGGCCGATCTGCAGAGCTTCACCCAGGCGGCCACGGCGCTGGGCAGCACCCAGGCGACAATCAGCGTCAAGCTGCGCCGTCTTGAGGAAAAGCTCGCCGCGCGATTGATTGAAAGAACGCCGCGCCGCGTCAGCCTGTCGGCACGAGGCGCCGTCTTCCTCCCCGCCGCGCGCGACTTCCTTGCCGCGCACGAGCGCGCCATGGCGGAGTTTGCGTCAGCACCGTGCCGGCTTGCGCTCGGCTTTGTCGATCATGCCGCCGGTCCGGCGCTGTCCATTCTGATTGCCCAGCTCCATGCGCACGATCCATCGCTGACGCTCAGTTTGAGGATCGATACCAGCACGGTGCTCAAGGAAGCTTTCGATCACGGCGAGCTCGATGCAGTCATCGTGCACCGCGAAGGCGACAGCCGTCCTGGCCGGACCTTGTCGCGCAACCACTATGGCTGGTTCGCAGCACCTTCCTTCGAGTGGCAGCGCGGAACGCCGTTGCGCCTCGCGCTCTTAAGCACCGTGTGCAACTGTCCGGATCGTGTGCGGGCGGTCGAGGCGCTGGACAAAGCAGGCATCGCCTGGGAGGAGGCCTTCGTCGGCGGCGGCGGCGCGGCCGTCAACATTGCGATATCGGCGGGCTTTGCCGTTTCGGCGCTGGCTCACTGCGTCGCTCCGCCCGGCCTGATCGAGGTTGGCCGCAAACTTGGTCTTCCATCGCTTGACCCTTCCGAAGTGGTGCTGCATTCGCACAATCTGGCGCCGCGCGCGCGTGACGCGCTGCAGATGCTGGCGACCGCATTTCGCGAGTACAATTCGCCGGTGGATTAGGCGATGGTGTTTCCGATCTGATTCCGCCGGAATCCGATAAGGCTTTGGAGGAACCGAAATGACCGAGATCACCGTCCGCCCGCTGGCGCTGGCCGACCATGCCGACTGGCGGCGGCTGTGGACTGCCTACCTCACCTTCTACGAGACCAAGCTGCCGGACGAGGTCTACGACATCACCTGGGAACGACTGTTCACGGAAGGTGAATTCGAACCGAAGGGGTTTATCGCCACGCTCGACGGCAAGGCGGTCGGCCTGACCCATTATCTCTATCACCGCTCCGGCTGGTCGGAGAAAAACAACTGCTACCTGCAGGACCTGTTCGCCGACCCTGATGTGCGCGGCAAGGGCATCGGTGCGGCCCTCATTGAAGCGGTCAAGCAGGAAGCCGGCAAGATCGGCGTCAAGAACGTCTATTGGATGACCCACGAAACCAACGCCACAGCGCGCAAGCTCTACGACCATGTCGCGCGGCGGACAGGGTTTATCGAGTATGATCTGCTATGATGCGAGCGCGATCGAAATAACGCGGAAGGAGCCGAATGATCCGCTATGTCGGAATCCTGGATGGCAGTGACGGCGTTTGGGGAGTGCGGATGCCCGATCTCGCCGGCTGCCACGGGGCCGGCGCAAACCCGGCTGAAGCGATAGCCGATGCCGCGTCGGCTATGGCGAATGGGCGGAAGCCCGCATCGCAAAGCACTTGCCCATGCCCAACCCACGTACTGTGGCAAATCTTCTGCAATCCGGCGAAATCGACAGTGCCCGTGGCGACTCCGCCGTGACCGTTCGGCATAGATAACGGCCAACCATGTTCCTCCCCTTCTTCCTCGAACTGAAGGTCGCGCGGATTCCCGTTTCGCTGCGGGAGTATCTGTCGCTGCTGGAAGGTCTGGAAGCCGGGCTGGTCGACTATGACGTCGAGGGTTTTTACTACCTCGCCCGCGCCGCGCTTGTGAAGGACGAGCGCCATATCGACCGCTTCGACCAGGTGTTTGCGCATGTCTTCAAGGGGATCGAGGCGCTCACCGGCCCCGATGCCGTCGGTGTCGCCAACATCCCTGAGGAATGGCTGCGCCGGCTCGCCGAAAAGCACCTGACCGAGGAAGAGAAGAAACTGATCGAGGCGCTCGGCGGTTTCGACAAGCTGATGGAGAAACTGAAGCAGCGGCTGGAGGAGCAGAAAGGCCGCCACCAGGGCGGCTCGAAATGGATCGGCACCGGCGGCACTTCGCCTTTCGGCGCCTATGGCTACAATCCCGAAGGCGTGCGCATCGGCCAGCATGAAAGCCGAAATCGCCGTGCGGTGAAAGTCTGGGACAAGCGCGAGTTCAAAAATTTCGACGACGCCGTCGAGCTCGGCACCCGCAACATCAAGGTGGCGCTGAAGCGCCTGCGCCGCTGGGTGCGCGAGGGTGCGGAGGAAGAGTTCGACCTGCCCGGCACCATCCATGCCACCGCCGAGCACGGCTATCTCGATGTGCAGACGCGCCCCGAACGGCGCAACGCCGTGAAGCTCTTGATGTTCTTCGATGTCGGCGGCTCGATGGACGACCACATCAAAAGCGTCGAGGAGCTGTTTTCGGCCGCCCGCGCCGAATTCCGCCAGCTCGAATATTTTTACTTCCACAACTGCCTTTACGAGGGCGTCTGGAAGGACAACCGGCGCAGGCATGCCGAGACCATCCCGACCTTCGATCTGCTTCACAAATACGGCCCCGACTACAAGGTGATCGTCGTCGGCGATGCCTCGATGAGCCCTTACGAGATCGCGCATCCCGGCGGTTCGGTCGAGCATTGGAATCCGGAAGCCGGCAGTGTCTGGCTTGGCCGCCTCATCCAGCAATGGCCGAATGCGGTCTGGCTGAACCCCGAAAACCAGAAAAACTGGGGCTTCACCCATTCGATCGCGATGATCCGCGATCTCTTCGGCGGCCGCATGTTCCCACTGACGCTGGCCGGGTTGGAAGCCGCGACGAAGCAGCTCTCACGCAAGCATTGATATGAGAGGAAAACCGATGACCTGCTTTCTTTGCCCGCAATGCGGCGTCCAGTTCGCGGCAACGCAGACCCCTCCAGAAAATTGCCCGATCTGCGAGGACGAGCGGCAATATGTGCGCTGGGAAGGCCAGGCCTGGATCACTGGGGAAGAACTCTCTGCCGGGCATAGGCTTGTGATGAAGGACGATGCCGGCGTTCTCGCTTTCGGCATCGAGCCGCGCTTTGCTATCGGCCAGCGGGCGCTGCTGGCGCAGACGCCGCACGGCAATGTGCTGTGGGATTGCATCTCGATGGTGAGCGACGAGGCGGTAGCCGAAATCAACCGTTGCGGCGGCCTGGCCGCGATCGCCATTTCGCACTGCCACTATTATTCGGTGATGGTCGAGTGGAGCGAGGCGTTTGGCGGCGTGCCGATCTATCTCCATGCCGACGACAGCCAGTGGATCATGCGGCCGCACAACGCCATCGTCAGCTGGGCGGGCGAGACGCTGGCCATAAACCCGTCGCTGACACTCGTGCGTTGCGGTGGCCATTTTGCCGGCGGCCAGGTGCTGCATTGGAAACGCGATGACGGTAACGCCCTGCTGTCCGGCGACATATTGCAGGTGACGCCGACGCGTCGCCATGTCAGCTTCATGTACAGCTATCCGAACTACATTCCGCTCAATGCGCCGGCCGTGCGACGCATCGCGGCGGCACTTGAGCCTTTCGAATTCGACGACATCTACGGCGCGTGGTGGCAGCAGAACATCATCGGCGGCGCAAGAACGGCATTTCATGCGTCGATCGCCCGCTATCTTCAGGCGATTGGGTAGGAGCTCGGCTGAAAATGCGAGCAAAACACGTAACAAACGCCTATCTCTAAGCGAATATAGCTTGCAACCAACAACAAGCCGCCAAGGCTGAGGAGATCAAATGGACACCCACACCTACCCTGTCACCCGCACCGACGCCGAATGGCGCGCCCGCCTGACGCCCGAGCAATATGCGGTCATGCGCGGCCATGGCACCGAACGGCCCGGAAGCTGCGCGCTGCTCTACGAAAAGCGCGCCGGCACCTTTTCCTGCGTCGGCTGCGACCAGCCGCTGTTCGAATCCAAGCTCAAGTTCGAGAGCGGCACCGGCTGGCCGAGCTTCAATGATCCGGTGCCCGGTTCGGTCGAAAACACCGTCGACCGCAGCTACGGCATGGTCCGCACCGAATGCCACTGCGCCCGCTGCGGCAGCCATCTCGGCCATGTCTTCGAGGACGGCCCGCCGCCGACCGGCCTGCGCTATTGCATCAACGGCGTGGCGCTGAAATTCGAGCCGGCGGCTTAAGCCGCAGCTTGACCACCATCTTCAAAGGGCGGCTTCGGCCGCCCTTTTTCGTGTCAATCTTCTCAGACAACCACCACCAGGATCAGCCAAAGCGTAGCCCCGAGCGTCATCAACGAAGCCTTGGCGCCACTGGATTTTTCCGTGGTTCGCCAGACGGCAAAGGTCAGAAAGATGTTGTAGGGCACGGGCGCGAAATGCACCGCCAGGACGACGGCGAGCGGCAGCTTCAAGCCGAGCAGAATGAGCGCGGCCACCGACGAGGCGATGTTGATCGCCGTGCCGACAAGGACTAGATCGCGCCAGAACAACCGCTCGACCGGCACCGCGCCTCGCCAGCGCGAGCCGAAGAAGGAACCGATGCTTTGCGCCAACACCTGGTAGCTATCCCTCGCCCAACACCTCGGTGACGGCGCGCTCGAAGCGCGAGCATTCCGTCACCAGCCAGTCGGCCATGGCCGGCCAGTTGTCCTCGGCATAGCAGTTTACCCGCCACATCGAATTGATGCCGAGGCCCTCGCAGCTCTGCTCCGGCCTGAGCTTCAGCCGGTCTTCGATTGCCGGCTGGAACGGCTTCAGCCGCGACCAGGCCTCGGTCGCGCCGAACTTCTCGTTACGGCCGAAAAAGACGCCAACTTGGCTTTGCGCCGGCGCGACATACATGGACAGGACCAGAGCGAAGTCAGGCAGCCCGCGCTGCCAGAACCAGGGTCCGCGCCGCGCCATGGAAGCGCGTTCCTCCGGATGCCGTTCGGCGAACAGCGCCCAGAAGCTGCGTTGGCGGAATTCAGAGGCGCGGCGGGCGCCGAAGTCGAATTCGCTCATGGTTCGATGCCCGTTCCAGCATCATTCCTTGGCCCGAGACTGTTTCGAAATTCGCTCCGGCGATATCAGCCGGAGTAGAATTTCCAGACAGCCTTACACCATGCCGAGCGCGGCCTTGTAGAGATCGAGGATGGTTTCCTCTTCCTGGCGCTCGGCCTGGTCCTTCTTGCGCAGCCGGATGATCGACCGCATCGCCTTGGTGTCGAAGCCGGTGCCCTTGGCCTCGGCGAACACTTCCTTGATGTCGTCGGCGATGGTCTTCTTTTCTTCTTCGAGCCGCTCGATGCGCTCGATGAAGGCGCGCAACTGGCCGGCGGCAACAGTCTGGCTGGTATCTGTGATGTCGTCGGCCATGTTTTTTCTCCGCTACTTTTTAAGCACCGCGATTCTGGCGCGGTAAATTGGGAGCGGGTTCGATGCCCGAGCAGGCGCGGCGGGTCAAGCCATTATCGGCGCTTCGTGAACGGCTGCTGCCAGCCGTCCCCAGTGTGATGGATCCGCGCGTCAGCCAAACGCGATCAACAGATCCTTCGCATCGATCTGATCGCCGGCCTTGACCAGCACTTCGGCCACTGTGCCGTCGCGCTCGGCATGCAGGGCCGTCTCCATCTTCATGGCTTCGATCGACAACAGCACGTCGCCGGCCTTGACCGCTTGGCCGGCGGCAACCGAAAGGGCGGAGACCACGCCCGGCATCGGCGCGCCGACATGCGCCTCGTTGCCGGGCTCGGCCTTGCGCCGAGCCTTGGCCGCCGAGGCGCCATGCGCCCTGTCCGGCACCCGGACACGGCGCGGCTGGCCGTTGAGCTCGAAGAACACGGTGACCATGCCCTTCTCATCGACGTCGCCGATCGCAAGGCAGCGCACTACAAGCGTCTTGCCTTTTTCGATGTCCAGGAAGATCTCGTCTTCGGACTTCATGCCGTAGAAATAGGTAGGCGTCGGCAGCACACTGACCGGCCCGTAGGTTTCCTGCGCGGCGGCGAAGTCGGTGAACACCTTCGGATACATCAACCAGGAGGCGAATTCGTACTCCGAGAGCTTGCGCTCCAGCTTCTGCTCGATCTCCTTGCGGCTGGCCTTGAGGTCGGCTGGCTTGAGCAGCGAGCCCGGGCGCTCGGTGATCGGCTTGCTTTCCTTCAGTGCCTTCTTCTGCAGCTTCGCAGGCCAGCCGCCGGGCGACTGGCCGAGATCGCCGCGCAGCATCGAGACGGCCGAGTCCGGGAAGGCGATGTCCTTGGCTGGGTTTTCGACGTCGGCAACGGTCAGATCCTGGCTCACCATCATCAACGCCATGTCGCCGACCACCTTGGACGACGGCGTCACCTTGACGATGTCACCGAACATCAAATTGACGTCGTGATAGGCTTGTGCCACCTCGTGCCAACGCGTTTCCAGCCCCAGCGAACGCGCCTGTTCCTTGAGGTTGGTGAACTGGCCGCCCGGCATTTCGTGCAGATAGACTTCCGAGGCTGGCCCCTTGAGGTCGCTTTCGAAGGCGGCATACTGGTTGCGCACCGCTTCCCAGTAGAAGGAGATTTTGCGGATCCATTGCGGATCGAGGCCGGGATCGCGCTCGGTTCCCTTCAGCGCCTCGACGATCGAGCCCAGGCAAGGCTGCGAGGTGTTGCCGGAGAAGGAATCCATCGCCGCGTCGATGGCGTCGACGCCGCTTTCCACGCCGGCCAGCACCGTCGCCGCCGACAGGCCTGACGTGTCGTGGGTGTGGAAATGGATCGGCAGGTCGGTCGCGTCGCGCAGCGCCTTGAACAGCACGCGGGCGGCAGCCGGCTTCAAAAGCCCGGCCATGTCCTTGACGGCGATGATATGGGCGCCGGCGGCCTGCAATTCCTTCGCCAGCCCGACATAGTATTTAAGGTCGTATTTGGCGCGCGCCGGATCGAGGATGTCGCCGGTGTAGCAGATCGCCGCTTCGACCAGCTTGCCCTCGGCGCCCACCGCGTCCATGGCGACGCGCATATTCTCGACCCAGTTCAGGCAGTCGAATACGCGAAACAGGTCGACGCCGCCGGCCGCCGCATGGCTGACGAAATGTTGCACCACATTGTCGGGATAGTTGGTGTAGCCGACGCCGTTGGCGCCGCGCAGAAGCATCTGCAGCAAAAGGTTGGGGGCGGCTTCGCGCACTTTGCTCAGCCGCTCCCACGGATCCTCGGTGAGGAAGCGCATGGCGACATCGAAAGTGGCGCCGCCCCAGCATTCCAGCGACAGCAGCCGCGGCAGCGCCCGCGCATAGGTGCCGGCAATGCCGGCAATGTCATGCGTGCGCATGCGGGTGGCGAGCAGCGACTGGTGACCGTCGCGCATCGTCGTGTCGGTGACAAGCACCTCTTTTTGCTCACGCATCCAGGCAGCGAATTTCTCCGGCCCCAACGCGTCTAGCTTCTGCTTGCTGCCATCAGGCACATTGCCGTTGAGATAGGGCACGACAGGCGCTGCCGCATCGGTCTTGGGCATCGGTCGGCCGCGGGTTTCGGGATGGCCGTTGACGCTGACGTCGGCCAGATAGTTGAGCAGCTTGGTGGCGCGGTCCTGCCGCTTCACCTGCGCGAACAGCTCCGGCGTCGTGTCGATGAACCTGGTCGTGTAGGAATTGTCGGCGAAGCGCGGGTGGTTGATGATTGCCTCGAGGAAGGTGAGGTTGGTGGCCACGCCGCGGATGCGGAACTCGCGCAGGGCCCGATTCATGCGGGCGATCGCCTCGGCCGGTGTCGGGGCCCAGGCAGTCACCTTCTCCAGCAGCGGATCGTAGAAGCGGGTGATGACCGCGCCCGAATACGCGGTGCCGCCGTCGAGGCGGATGCCGAAACCGGCGGCTTCGCGATAAGCCGTGATGCGGCCGTAGTCCGGAATGAAACTATGCTCCGGATCCTCGGTCGTGATGCGGCACTGCAGCGCGTGACCGTTCAGCCTGATGTCGGCCTGCGCCGGCACGCCCGACTCTTTCGTGCCGATGGCAAAGCCGTCCAGTATGTGGATCTGCGCCTTGACGATGTCGATGCCGGTCACCTGCTCGGTCACGGTGTGCTCGACCTGGATGCGCGGATTGACCTCGATGAAGTAGAACTTGCCGGTGTCGGCGTCCTGCAGGAATTCCACCGTGCCGGCGCCGATATAGCTGGTCTCCCGCGCGATCTTGAGCGCATAGCCGCAAAGCTCCTGGCGCAATGCCTCGCTGAGGTAGGGCGCCGGCGCCCGTTCGACGACCTTCTGGTTGCGGCGCTGGATCGAGCAGTCGCGCTCGAACAGATGCACCGCGTTGCCATGCGGGTCGCCGAGCACCTGGACCTCGACATGGCGGGCGCGCTCTATCAGCTTTTCGAGATAGACCTCGTCCTTGCCGAAGGCGGCCTTGGCCTCGCGCTTGCCCTCCATCACCTCGCGGGCGAGGTCGGCTTCCGCGCGGATGGCGCGCATGCCGCGCCCGCCCCCGCCCCATGATGCCTTGAGCATCACCGGATAGCCGACTGTCTTGGCGAGCTGCTTGACTGCTTCCATGTCGTCCGGCAGCGGTTCGGTTGCCGGCACCACCGGCACGCCGACCTCGATGGCCAGATTGCGTGCGGCGACCTTGTTGCCGAGCCGGCGCATCGTGTCGGGCTTCGGTCCTATGAAGGTGATGCCGGCCTCGGCGCAGGCATCTGCGAATTCAGGGCTTTCCGACAGAAGGCCATAGCCCGGATGGATGGCGTCGGCGCCGGACAGCTTGGCGACGCGGATCACTTCCTCGATCGACAGATAGCTTTCGATCGGCCCCATGTCCCTGGCCAGATGCGGCCCGCGCCCGACTTGGTAGCTTTCATCGGCCTTGAACCGATGAAGTGAATATTTGTCCTCCTCGGCCCAGATCGCCACGGTTTTGAGGCCGAGCTCGTTTGCCGCGCGAAAGACGCGGATGGCAATTTCGGACCTGTTGGCGACGAGGATCTTCGTGATGGCCAAGGAAGGAGGCTCCGGACAGGGAGGGATGGGGCAGAGGCATGATTAACGCGAAAATGCTGCAGTGCAACCAAAATCGGGGAGAGCTTAAACCGATTTAAGTGGGATTCTAGCACCTCTGCTCGAAAAGCTGCGTGCGATTGGCGTCGCGAGGTGACGCTAATTGTCGTGCCCGCACAAATTCGACCCCGGCTAGCGGCTTATCCAGCCACCCTCGCTACGCCCTGTCACCAAAGAAAAATGCCCGGCGCGAGCGCCGGGCATTCCATAGAGCTGTGTCCCGAATTACGACTTCGGGAACCAGGAGATCTTGCCGTCCGGACCCTTCTTCCATTCGTACATGATGTAGCCCGGGAGCTTCGGATCGCCCTTCGCGTCATAGGCGAGATCGCCCAGAACGGTCTTGAACGGACCCTTCTCGTGCAGCGCCTTGGCCACTTCCACGGGGTCGTTCGACTTGGCCACGGCAGCGGCCTCGGCGATCACCTGCATGGCGGCGTAGGAGTAGAGAGTGTAGGCTTCCGGCTCGAAGCCCTGGGCGCGGAACTTCTCGACCAGTGCCTTGTTCTCGGGGATCAGGCGCGGATCGGGACCGAAGGTGTTGAGCGTGCCGATAACCGCATCGCCGGCGATCGCAGCCAGCTCGTCGGTGACGATGCCGTCGCCCGACATCAGGGTAGCCTTGAGGCCCTGGTCCGCCGACTGGCGGATGATCAGGCCGGCTTCGGTATGCAGGCCGCCCCAATAGATCAGGGTAACACCGGCGTCCTTCATCTTGGCAATCAGCGCCGAGAAGTCCTTGTCGCCGACATTGACGCCTTCGTACATGACTTCGGTCAGGCCGGCTGCGTTCATCGCCTTCTTGGTCTCGTCGGCAAGGCCCTGACCATAGGGGGTCTTGTCGTGGATGACGGCAACTTTGGCGTCCTTGAAGTTGGTCGCGATATAGCCGCCGGCGATGCCGCCCTGCTGGTCATCGCGTCCGCAGGTGCGGAACACGTTCCACAGGCCGCGCTCGGTGAATTTCGGGTTGGTCGCCGCAGGCGTCACTTCGACGATGTTGTTGTCGACGTAGACTTCCTGCGAAACCGGGATCGAGACGCCCGAGTTGAAGTGGCCGATCACGAACTTCACGCCGTCGCCGACGAACTTGTTGCCGACCGAAATGCCCTGCTTCGGATCCGAGACGTCGTCGCCGACTTCGAGCTTGATCTGCTCGCCGTTCATGCCGCCTGCTGCGTTGATGTCGGCAACGGCCGCTTCCGCACCCTTCTGCAGCTGCGCACCGAAGGCCGCATTCGGACCGGTGATCGGACCTGCGACGCCGACGATAACGTCAGCCCATGCATTGCCACCGAACGCGACAAGCGCGGTCAGGGCAACGGCGGACAAAAGTGATTTCTTCATTTAAACGCTCCCATTTACGAGGTGGGCGTGGATGAAACTTTCATGCGATGCCCACCCTTATCGCAGAAAGCGTACTTTGCCGATTTTCAGGCCCTTGTCACGCCGATTCATCCCCGGAACGGCGTTAATGATGAACGTCAACCTTTCGGTTTCCAGCTTAAGATCGAAGCCCGTTCGTAAAGCCAATTATACTGCGTCACCATCTGGTTCGTACGCGTGTATTGATAGCCGACAAACCCCAATATCATGAGCACGATTGTGTCCACGACATAGTATTGCAGCGAAAACATCGTGCCGCCGAACAAGGCATGATGGATGAACCTGATGCCGATGCCGAGACCCAGCAGATAGGCGAACAGCGCCGGCAGGCTGCGCCATGTCTGGGCGCTGGCCTTGCCGGTCATCCATGCCGCCCAGCCGCCGAGCAGACAGGTGACGAAGAAGAACTGCCAGATGGAAGGTTCCTCGTGAAGAATGCCTTGCATGATGAAGACTCCCTAGCATGATCCCGAAAAGTTGCAGACTTTTCGGACAAAGGTCATGCGACAAACAAACAAGTTGGAGCGGAATACCGTATGCATACATTCCGCTCCAAAATCAGTGATGGCCGCCTTCGAGATAGGCCGCCCGCACTTCCGGATTGGCGAGCAATTCCTTGCCTGTGCCGCTCATGGTCACGTTGCCGTTGACCATGACATAGCCGCGCGTGGCGAGCTTGAGCGCGCCGAAGGCGTTCTGCTCGACCAGGAACACAGTCAGCCCTTGCGTGCGGTTCAGCTCGCGGATGGCATCGAAGATCTGCTTGACGATCAGCGGCGCCAGACCCAGCGACGGCTCGTCGAGCAACAGCAGCTTAGGCCGCGCCATCAGCGCACGTCCGATCGACAGCATCTGCTGCTCACCGCCCGACAGCGTGCCGCCGCGCTGGGCAATGCGCTCCTTGAGGCGCGGGAACAGCGCGAACACCTTCTCGGCATCCTCGTCATAGTGCTTGAGATTGTCGAGACCGGCGCCCATCTGCAGGTTTTCCATCACCGTCATGCGCGGGAAAATGCGCCTGCCTTCCGGCGACTGCGCGATACGCATGCGGGCGATCTCGTGCGTCGGCATCTGGGTGATGTCGGTGCCGGCGAAAGTGATTGAGCCGGCACGAGCGCGCGGCGCACCGAAGATGGTCATCATCAGCGTCGACTTGCCGGCACCGTTGGCACCGATCAGCGCGACGATCTCGCCCTGGTTGACGTGGACATCGACGCCGTTCAGCGCCTTGATGTTGCCGTAGTAGGTCTCGACGCCCTTGATGTCGAGGAGCGTTGTCTCGGCCATCACTTACGCCCTCCGCGCGGCTTGCCTGTCGGGGATTTGGTGGCCGCCGGCTTGGACTTGGCCGTTAGACGCTCGGACGGTGCTCTTGGCGCGGAGTTGGCTCTTGTATCGTATTGGGTGGCTTTTGAAGCTCCCTTCGACACTGTGACCCGCTCGCCCTGGCTGTGGCCGATCGTGTCGCTTACCGGGCCGGCGAGATAGGAAGACGATGTGCCTGGTCCGTGAGCCGAATCCGGCCCGATGTCCAGCTGCTCGATGACGTCTTCATCGCCAACCTCGGTCAGCACCGTCTCGACCTCCTCGTCGTCGACGCCGAGATAGGCGGCGATGACGCGCGGGTCGGTACGCACCGATTGCGGGCTGCCGTCGGAAATCTTGCGGCCATATTCAAGCACCACGACATGGTCGGAAATCTGCATGACCACCGACATGTCATGTTCGATCAGCAGGATCGAGGTACTGCTCTTGATGTCCATCAGCAGCGAATTCAGCGCAGCCGACTCCTTCGGATTGAGACCGGCCGCAGGCTCGTCGAGGCACAGAAGTTCGGGCCCTGTGCACATGGCGCGCGCAATCTCGAGGCGCCGCTGCGCGCCATAGGGCAGGTCGCCGGCCGGATCGTCGGCGCGATCGACAAGATCGGCCTTCTCCAGCCAGTGCTTGGCAAGCTCCACCGATTCAGCCGAGGCTCTGCGGTAGCCGCCGATCCCGAACAGGCCCAGGATCGTATAGCCGGATGCCTTCATCAGCTTGTTGTGCTGGGCAACCAGCAGATTCTCCAGCAGCGTCATGCCCGAGAACAGGCGGATGTTCTGGAAGGTGCGCGCCACCTTGGCGCGCGCCGGGATCTCATGATTGGGCAGCCGTTCGAGCAGGAAGCTCGAGCCGTCGGCCCGGTTGAGCGTAATCATGCCTTCCGACGGCTTGTAGAAGCCGGTGATGCAATTGAAGACGGTGGTCTTGCCGGCGCCATTGGGTCCGATCAGAGCGGTGATCTCGCCGCGCTTGGCCTGGAACGACAGATCGCCGATGGCGATCAGGCCGCCGAACTTCATCGAAAGATGCTCGACCTGGAGGATGGCGTCTTTCATACCCGGATTGGTCTTCTGAATGGAGGTCGCGCTCATCAGCCGTGCCCTTCCTTGGTGAAGGAGGAGGAGACCGCTTTTCGTTCACTGAGGAAGGCCGTCGGTTCACGGCTGCCGACAAAGCCGCGCGGCTTCCACAGCATTACGATGACCATCGCCATGCCGAACAAAAGCATGCGGTAAAGCTCCGGCGTGAAATCTTTTCCGAAGACACTTTTCAGGAAATCGAGTTCGCGCAGTGCCTCGGTGCCGCCGATCATCACCAGCGCGGCGACCGCGATGCCGACCAGCGAGCCCATGCCGCCGAGCACCACGATGGCCAGGATGATCGCCGATTCCAGGAAGACGAAGGATTCAGGGCTGACGAAGCCTTGCCGTGCGGCGAAGAAGGCGCCGGCAAAACCGCCGAACATGGCGCCGGTGGCAAAGGCGGTGAGCTTGGTGGTGGTGGTGTTGATGCCAAGCGAGCGGCAGGCAATCTCGTCCTCGCGCAGCGCCTCCCAGGCGCGACCGACAGGCATGCGCCTGAGCCTGATGGTGACGAAGGCGGTCAGCAGCGCCAGCCCGAGAATGAGATAGTAGAGGAAGATCTTGTAGTAGGCGCTTGACTGGGCGATGTGCAGCACCTTGCCGATATAGTTCGGGTCGGTCGAATTAAACGTCATCAGGCCGAAGAAGGTGACCTTCGGGATGCCGGAGATGCCGGCCGAGCCGTTGGTGACTTCACGCCAGTTGATCAGCACCAGGCGGATGATCTCGCCGAAGGCCAGCGTCACGATCGCCAGGTAATCGCCACGAAGCCTGAGCACCGGAAAGCCGAGCATAACGCCCCAGAAGGCGGCCATGGCGCCGGCGGCGGGCAGCAGGATCCAGAACGACAGGCCGTATTGCGAACCGAGCAACGCATAGGCATAGGCACCGACCGCGTAAAAGGCGACGTAGCCGAGATCGAGCAGGCCGGCGAGGCCGACGACGATGTTCAGCCCCCAGGCCAGCATCACATAGATCAGGATCTGGATGCCGAAATTGTCGACCCACTTCAACGAGCCCTGCAGGCCGCCGGTTATCGACCACGCGTAGATCGACAGCACCACGACGACGAGGATCGGGTATAGCACCAGCGCCGCAATCCCGAGCTTGGTGAAATTGGCGTGGATGAAGGAGCGGAAATAGAAGATCACGCAAGCGAGCGCGTAAATGACGGCCAATGCGCGCAGGAACTGAAGGTAGCCGGCCAGATCGGGTCCCACCAACACCGGCAGGGCGCTGCCGAACGCAACCAGGACAACCGCCAGCACAACGGCGACGATGAAGGCCGGAAGCAGGAAGAAGCGCGACGCGACGCTCGCCGGCAACAGGCCGGTGGCGACATTGGTGATCTTCTGATTGGCCATGAACGGCTGGCCATATGCAATGTAGAAGAAGCGGCCAAGCATGGTCAGCACGACCACGGTGATGAGCAGCAACCAGCGCTGCACCAGGATCAGCTGGTTGCTTATGTTCTGGTCGGTCTTCAGGCCGATGAAGAGAATGAACAACCCCAGCGAGATGGCGCCGGCATAGAACGCTTCGCGCAATGCACGCTGCACGGGGGAGGCGACGGTGTCGCGCTCCGAGGATACGGAAACCGCCATTGTCTCAGACCTTTTCGACTTCTGGCCGGCCCAAAATGCCGGAAGGCAGGAAGATCAGCACGATCGCCAGGATCGAGAACGCCGCGACGTCCTTGTAGTCGATCGAGAAATACGCCGACCACATGCTCTCGATGAAGCCGATCAAAAGCCCGCCAAGCACCGCGCCCGGCAGAGACCCGATGCCGCCGAGAACGGCCGCGGTGAAGGCCTTGACCCCCGGCACAAAGCCGTCGGAAAAGGCGATGACGCCGTAATACATCAGGAACAACGTGCCCGCGACGGCCGCAAGCGCTGCACCCATGATAAAGGTGATCGAGATCGTACGGTCGACATCGACACCGAGCAGCGCCGCCATCTTGCGGTCCTGCTCGCACGCCCTTTGCGCCCGGCCGAGGGAAGTCCTGTTGACCAGGTACCAGAACAGCGCCAGCAGCAGGGCGGTGACGACGACGATGATGATCTGCTTCAGCGACACGCTGATGCCGTTGATGTTGTAGACTTGGCTGACCATCGGCGGGATCGGCTTGTTGCGCGGACCTTGCGTCACCTGGATGAAGTTCGACAGCGCGATCGACATGCCGATGGCGGTGATCAGCGGCGCCAGCCGGAACGAACCGCGCAGCGGCCGGTAGGCCACCTTCTCGATCGTCCAGTTGTAGAGGCTGGTGAGCAGCATCGCCACGATCATCATGATCAGCAGCGCCAGGACGACCGGGACCGAATAGAACAAGGAGCCGAGGATGAGGAAGACAACGAGGGCGGCGAATGCCCCGACCATGAAAATGTCGCCGTGGGCGAAGTTGATCATGCCGATGATGCCGTAGACCATCGTGTAGCCGATTGCGATCAGCCCATAGATCGATCCCAGCGTCAGCCCATTGATAAGCTGCTGGACAAAGTACTGCATGTGTACATGGCTCCCCTGGAATGTCGCCCATGCAGACGCATTCCTTTTCGTATTTCCCCTAGTCGTAAAGTTTCGAGCCCGGATTGCAACGTGATTTTTCAAACGTCGAGCGTGTTTTGCCGGCACGCCTTCCGATTGCCCGTTTTTTTGCTCCCGACCCCTGGACTATCGCGGACCCTATCATTGGCATAACGCAATGTCTTTGACGATTCAGCCGGACCAGCGACCTCATTTCGAAGAAATCCCGGTCAAAATTAGGTGATGAGACGAATCTTTGCGTTGTTGGCGGGTTTCGTTTTTTAGCCACATTCCGTACTGACCAGCTGCAACATGGGTTACTTCCGACTATGGCGGTGGATGCCTCGCCCAACGCGCTAACCTTTCGCTGACTGGTTTCGCCAAGAGGTCCCGCTCTGGGTCCAAGTCTTCGTCTCGGTGGATGATCGGCAGCCTACCGTATCACTTAACCACAAAACCGTGCGCGAACGGATCGCGGTCGTCGATGAATATGGTGTTCAGGCCGGTCATCCGCGCCCAGCCGCCGATCGAGGGAATGATGGCCGGCTTGCCGGCAACAGTGACGTCCTTCTCGACCTTGCCCTTGAACAGCGAGCCGATGATCGATTCGTGGACAAAACTGTCGCCGGCCTTGAGCTTGCCCTTGGCATGGAGCTGCGCCATGCGCGCCGAGGTGCCGGTGCCGCAAGGTGAGCGGTCGATCGCCTTGTCGCCATAGAAGACGGCGTTGCGCGCATCCGCGCCCGCCACTGTCGGCTCGCCCGTCCACAGCATGTGGGACAGCCGGTTGATGCCGGGGTTTTCCGGATGCACGAACGAGTACTTCTCGTTGAGCCGCTGCCGCACCACAGGGCTCCAGGCGATGAAATCGCCGGCGGAATAATCAGCCATGTCGCGAAAATTCGCCTGCGGCTCGACGATTGCGTAGAAATTGCCGCCATAGGCGACATCGACAGTGATCTCGCCAAGCTGTGGGCAGTCGACCGTCAGTCCCTCGGCATAAAGGAAGGACGGTACATTGGTGATGCGCACCTCCTCGACATAGTCGCCGACTTGCTTGTATTCGGCGATGACCAGCCCGGCCGGTGTGTCGAGCCGGAGCACGCCGGGTGTCTTCGGCTTAATCAGCCCATGTTCGATGGCCATCGTCACCGTGCCGATCGTGCCGTGGCCGCACATCGGCAGGCAGCCCGACGTCTCGATGAACAGGATGGCTATGTCGCAATCCTCGCGCGTCGGCGGATAGAGGATCGAGCCCGACATGACATCGTGGCCGCGCGGCTCGAACATCAGCCCGGTGCGGATCCAGTCATACTCCGCCAGGAAATGCGCCCGCCGCTCCATCATCGTCGGCCCCTGAAGCAAAGGGCCGCCGCCGGCGACCAGCCGCACCGGATTGCCGCAGGTATGGCCGTCGATGCAAAAGAAGGATTTTTTGGCCATGATTTCCTCGGACTCAAAACCGTTGCGGGCTGAAGGGGGCAAGATCGATCGGCGAAGTTTGCCCGAGAACAAGATCGCGGATCAAGCGGCCGCTGGCCGCCGCCTGGGTCAGGCCGAGATGGCCATGGCCAAAGGCGTAGACGACGTTGGACGCGGTGCGCGCCGTGCCGATGACGGGCAACGAATCCGGCAGCGACGGGCGACACCCCATCCACTCGCGGCCACCTGACGCGTCCAGCCCCGGAAGGAATTGTCTGGCTTTTTCCAGCATGGCCTTCGAACGCGCAAAATTCGGCGGCCGGTCGAGACCGCCCAACTCGACGGCGCCGCCGACGCGCAAGCCCGTCTCGAGTGGCGTGATGACGAAGCCATGGCCGGAAAAGATCAGCATCCGCTGCACGTCGAAAGCGGTCTTCGGCAGTGTCGTGTTGTAGCCGCGCTCGGTTTCGAGCGGGATGGTGTCGCCAAGCGCCTTCGTCAGCAGATGCGACCATGCCCCGGCGGCCACGACAAGATGTCTTGCCTGCCTGGTCGTGCCGTCGGTCAGCGCCAGCGTCGCGCCATCAGGATTGGCGGCGACGCGCTCTATGCGCGCCTTTTCGAAACGCGCGCCCAACCCTTCGGCATAGGCCCACACCCCCTTGCCGAGCAGTTTCGGATCGGCGACGGTCTTCCAGCCCGGCACGAAGGTGCCCTTGATGAAGCGCGGCGACAGTCCCGGCTGCAGCCGCGCCAGTTCGTCGCCTTCGACATGGCGAAAGCCGATGCCGAAGCGCTCGCGCGCCGCCCAGCCCGGCAGCCCGGCCTGAAATTCGGCCTCGCTTTCATAAAGCTCCAGCGAGCCGTCCTCGCGCAGCATCAGCCGCGTGCCGGAACGGTCGAGCAGGCCCATCCATTCAGCCTCGGCGAGCTTCATCATGCCTGCCTGAGCAGCAAGGCTCGCCTCATATTTTTCTGGTGCGCCAGCGCGCCAGAAGCGCAACAGCCAAGGCAACAGCTTCGGCAAGTAGGCCGGCGGGATGCTGAGTGGCCCGAGCGGATCGGCAAGCCATTTCGGCAAGTGCCGCATCATGCCCTTATGCGCCAGCGGCAGCACGTCGGAGAAGGCGAAGGCGGCGGCATTGCCGGAGCTCGTCTCCTCGCAGATGCCGGTGCGGTCGAAGACCGTGACGCTGCGCCCGGCCTCGGCCAGCATGGCCGCCGCGCAGATGCCGACAATGCCGCCACCGACAATGGCGATATCTACCCCTTCTCCCCGTTCACGGGGGTGAGGAGTGGTCCGCGAAGCGGTGGAAAAGCCGACTGCTTGGCTTTCCGAACGACGAACGCCCGGAGCGCCAGCGAAGGGCTGCGGGGCCCGAAGGGCGGATGAGGGGCAGCGGCCCTCCTCTGTGTCCCTGGAATTTCCTTGCACGTCGGCGCTGCCCCTCATCTGGCTGCCGCCATCTTCTCCCCGTGCACGTGCACGGGGAGAAGAAAGCCTTCAGAACTGCGGCAGCTTCGGCCGTACCGCCAGCGCGTCCTTGACGATCTTCTCGACCGCTTTGCGGCGCTCGCCCGACAGCGGCTGGCGCGGCATGCGCACGCGGTCATTTGTGTCGATCGCGAGCACTTCGGCAAGCTTGATGTTTTGGACCAGATAGGTCGAGACATCGAGATCGAGCAGCGGGCGGAACCAGCGGTAGATCGAAAGCGCCTCCTCGCGGCGGCCCTGCTTCATCAGCTGGTAGATGGCGACGGTCTCGCGCGGGAAGGCGACGACCAGACCCGCCACCCAGCCGATGGCGCCCACCGACAGCGCCTCGAAGGCGAGATTGTCGACGCCGGTGAACAGATCGTAGCGGTCGCCGAAGCGGTTGATGATCTCGGTCGAGCGGCGGATGTCGTCGGAGGACTCCTTGATAGCGACGAAGCGCTTGTCCGCAGCCAGATCCTCCATCTGGTCGACAGTGACATCGACACGGTAGGCCAGCCGGTTGGAGTAGATCATCACCGGCAGGTCGCCGGCCTGAGCGACGGCGCGCAAGGCGGCGACCGTCTCTTCCGGGTTGGTGTGATAGATCGGGCTCGGTACCACCATCAGCCCGTTGGCGCCTTCCCGGCTCGCGCGCTTTGCGATGTTCGCCGCCTCGCGGGTGCCTGCCTCGTTGACGGTCAGCAGAACCGGCTTGCTGCCGGCAACTTTCTGGGCAGTCTTCAGCACCTCGATTTTTTCGTCATGCGACAGCATCGGGCCTTCGCCGAGCGAGCCACAGACGATGATGCCGTCGCAACCGGCATCCATCTGCAACGCAAAGCAGCGCTCCATCTCGGCATGGTCGAGGCGGTCGTCTTCGGTGAATTTGGTCGTGACGGCGGGGAAAACTCCGGTCCACATGATCGTCTCTCCATCTGATATATCAGCCATATATCTGTTGCCAAACCGGCTGTCAATGCGGAATCTGTTATGATATATGGAAGATATATCAGGAGCCCACCTGTGATATCGACTGAGACAGCATCCCCCGAGCCGGCCGCCGCCAAGGCCTATCATGTGCTCGAGCATATGATCGTGACGTTGGAACTGGCGCCCGCGAGCTTTGTCACCGAAGGCGCGCTGATCGAAAAGCTGGCGCTAGGACGCACGCCGGTGCGCGAAGCGATCCAGCGCCTCGCCTGGGAAGGACTGCTCGACGTCAGGCCACGCGCCGGCATCGCCATTGCCCCGCTGCATCCCGGCGACTGGCTGCGCGTGCTGGATGCCAGGCGCGGCGTCGAGGTGGTGCTGGCGCGCTCGGCCGCCCGCTTCGTCACCCGCGAGGCCGCCGATCTGTTTCATGAGGCAGCCCTTGCCATGCAGAAGGCCGTCATCTCGGGCAATGTGCTGGCCTTCATCCAGGCCGACAAGGCGCTCGACGAGGCCTTGGCGATGGCCGCCGACAACCCGTTTGCGGCCCGTCTGGCCGCGCCCCTGCAGGCCCACAGCCGCCGCTTCTGGTTTCGCTACAAGGCCGACACAGGACTGGCCGAATCGGCTGAGCACCACGTCGCGCTAATCCGCTCGATCCTGGCCGGTGACGAAGAGGCTGCCGCCAAGGACGCCAAACGCCTTATGGCACTGCTGCGCGGCCATGCCGAAGTGGCCGCCACACGCTGAACTCCGTCTCTGCTCCAGACTTCCGACCGGTCTTTTATCAGGTGCCCGGCAAGACTGCTGCCATAGCCGCCCCGTCCCAGCCTTCGCCAGCCGTGATGATGCAGCTTTGGCCGTGTGTGTCGGTGGCCAGGATGGTCCAAGTGCCCTGGTCGGAGACGAATATCTCCAGCACCACATTTGGGTTCACCAGGCCACGTGCGGCTTGGCTTTCGTGGAACTTCTCGCCGAGCGCCTTGACCAGGTCGGTCCGCGCCGCGCATTGATCGGCTTTGGCCTGGGCGATGCCGGACATCGCGAACACCGCAAAGAACATCGCCGCCACAAGACGTCGTGTCATCTGACACCTCCTTGCGCCAGACGAGAACCCCGGCTGCTACCGGCGCTATTTTGATGGCCTGCACCACGGCAGGAATGCAATTTAAGGCAGATGACAGGCTCTTGGTTCCATCGCTTAAACGTGATGGCCAATGTCGGTTTCGTACAAAGAAAGGCCCGGGCTTCGAACCCGGGCCTTCTTGCCTATCTTCGAAATCGTCCGGTCAGTTCATCGTCGGGATGACGAACTCGGCACCGTCCTTGACGCCGGAGGGCCAGCGCGAGGTCACCGTCTTGGTCTTGGTGTAGAAGCGGAACGCGTCCGGGCCGTGCTGGTTGAGGTCGCCGAAGGACGACGCCTTCCAGCCGCCGAACGTGTAGTAAGCGATCGGAACCGGGATCGGCACGTTGATGCCGACCATGCCGACCTGGACGCGCGAAGCAAAATCACGAGCAGCATCACCGTCACGGGTGAAGATGGCGACGCCATTGCCCATCTCATGATCGTTGGCGAGCTTGATGGCGCTCTCATAGGTCGGCGCACGCACCACTGACAGCACCGGGCCAAAAATCTCTTCCTTGTAGATGCGCATGTCGGCGGTCACATTGTCGAACAGGCAGCCGCCCATATAGTAGCCATCCTCGTAGCCCTGCATGGAGAAGCCGCGGCCATCGACGACCAGCTTGGCGCCTTCCTTGACGCCGGTGTCGACATAACCCTTGACGCGTTCCAATGCCTGCGCCGTGACCAGCGGGCCGAAATCGGCGGACGAATCCGTCGACGGGCCGACTTTGAGGCTTTCGACACGCGGGATCAGCTTTTCCATCAGCCGGTTGGCGGTGTCGTTGCCGACGGGAACGGCAACCGAGATCGCCATGCAGCGCTCGCCGGCCGAGCCGTAGCCCGCGCCGATCAGCGCATCGACGGTCTGGTCCATGTCGGCATCGGGCATGATGATCATGTGGTTCTTGGCGCCGCCGAAGCACTGCACGCGTTTTCCCGCGGCCGTGCCGCGCGAGTAGATGTAATGCGCGATCGGCGTCGAGCCGACAAAGCCGATAGCCTTGATATCAGGATCGTCGAGGATGGCGTCGACGACATCCTTGTCGCCATTGACGACGTTGAGAACGCCAGCCGGCAGGCCAGCCTCGAGGAACAGTTCGGCGATGCGCATCGGCACGCCAGGGTCACGCTCGGAAGGCTTCAGGATAAAGGCGTTGCCGCAGGCCAGCGCCGGGGCAATCTTCCACAGCGGGATCATCGCCGGGAAATTGAACGGGGTGATGCCGGCAACGACGCCAAGCGGCTGGCGCATCGAATAGACATCGATGCCGGGGCCGGCGCCGTCGGTGAACTCGCCCTTCATCATGTGCGGCGCACCGATGCAGACTTCGACCACTTCGAGGCCGCGCTGGATGTCGCCCTTGGCGTCGGCGATGGTCTTGCCGTGCTCGCGGGCCAGAAGATCGGCCAGTTCGTCATAGTCGCGGGCAACCAGTTCAAGAAACTTCATCAGCACGCGCACACGCCGCTGCGGGTTGGTCGCAGCCCATTTGATCTGTGCTTCCTTGGCATTCAGGACAGCCGCACGCAGTTCCTCCGGCGAAGCCAGCGCCACCGCGCCGCGCACCGAGCCGTCCATGGGCTGCATCACGTCCTGCTTGCGCCCGCTGGTCCCGGCGACATGCTTGCCGCCGATGAAATGACCGTATTCGATCATGGTTTCTCTCCCTGAGTTTGTGATGGCGCATTCAACCCCTTTGCAGGCGCGAAGGCAACGCGAGGGGAAACGCAACCGTTGTGCAAGAAATAGACAACGAAGGACGAGTGTGCATTAATTGCCGCAAATTACAGATTGCTGAAAGGCCCGAAGGTTGCGCTCCGTCACACCCCCCTCTGTCCTGCCGGACATCTCCCCCGCAAGGGGGGAGATCAGATGTGGCCGCCGCCTTCGCAAATCTTCAACGCACCAAAAGAGACGCAGGTGGCGGAGCTGCCAATCTCCCTCCTTGCGGGGGAGATGGCCGGCAGGCCAGAGGGGGGTGGGCGGGAACGCCGCGTTCGCCGCTAGCCCGGACCACCCCCATGAACTGGGATGACGTCCGCATCTTCCTCGCCGTGGCCCGCGCCGGGCAGATCCTTGGCGCCGCCAAGCGGCTGGAACTCAATCACGCCACCGTCTCGCGCCGCATCGCAGCGCTTGAGGATGCGTTACGGACAAAACTGTTTCGCCGGCTTACCACCGGCAGCGAGCTGACGCCGGCCGGCCAGCGCTTTCTCGACATTGCCGAGCGCATGGAAGCCGACATGATCGCCGCGCGCTCCGCCGTGTCGGGCGAAGGCGACGATATCTCAGGCACGGTGCGCATCGGCGCGCCCGACGGGTTTGGCGTTGCATTCCTCGCCACGCGTCTTGGCGCGCTGACCGCGCTGCACCGCGAACTCACCATCCAGCTGGTGCCGGTGCCGCGTTCCTTCTCGCTGTCGCGGCGCGAGGCCGACATCGCCATCACCGTCGAGCGGCCGAGCGAAGGCAGGCTGGTGGCGGGAAAGCTGGTCGACTACACCCTCGGCCTGTTTGCCTCGCGCGACTATGCGCAGGCGCACGGCTTACCCGAGACCGCTGCCGAACTCGGCCAGCATACGCTGATCGGCTATGTCCCAGACCTGATCGTCAGCCCGTCGCTCGACTATGCGGCGGAGTTCAGCCCGGACTGGCGCACCAGCTTCGCCATCTCCTCAGCGCTGGGCCAGGCCGAAGCGGTGCGCTCGGGCGCTGGCATCGGCATCTTGCACACCTTTGTCGCCCGCTCGATGCCGGAGCTGATCCCGCTCGACATCGTGACGCCTATCCGCCGCGCCTACTGGCTGGTCTATCATGAATCGGTCCGGCCGCTGCGCCGCGTGCAGAGCGTCGCCAACTTCATCACCAAGGCGGTCGAGAGAGAGCGCGGGCTGTTTGTCTGATGGCCGCGCCGCCTTGCCCTCGCCACAAAATCGGCCAGTGTGGCAACAAGCGCGATGTCGCCTATCATTAAGGATTGGCTGCGCCGGGTGGGACACTTTTTTGCAAAGCTGGTGCGGATCAAAATGCGAGCGGTACTCGCCATCTTGCCATTTGTCGCGCTTTCCGCCTGCGCCAATCCATGGACCGAAGTTCCGGAAGCCGAATTGCCCAAGCCGGTCCGCATCGCAATGGCCCGCCCGTCGCCTTTCGTCTTCGGCAATTACTGCGGTCCCGGCACCCGCACCGGCGACCTCTCGCCTCGCCCTGTCAATCGCCTCGACAGCGCCTGCCAAATCCATGACGCCTGCTACATCGCGCGCCATAATCATTGCGACTGCGACGGCGCGCTCGTCGCCTCGGCAAAGGCGATCCGTGATGACAAGACAGCGCCGAAAAAGGAGCGCGGCGAGGCCGAGCTATTGATCGCCACTTTCGCACTTCCCGTCTGCAAGGTCTTTCCGCAAGGCTTTATGCCGCCGCGCGACCCGGCTGAGCTGAAGACGATGAACGGGGCCACGGGATGAACCGCGCCATCTGCCTGGCTCTGGCCGGGCTGGGGCTGGCGGCCCTTGCCGCTTGCGCCGCCCCAATCCGGCACAGCTGCGATTTCTTCCCCGATGCGAAGGATTGCGGCCGGCCGTCGGTATCGGCCGGCACGCCTGGACCGCAGACTGCAGCAGCAGCGTTTTTCGGCGATGCCGGTGCCAGCGACTATGAAAGGCAGTTTCTGGCGCTGCTCGCCCACAACCAGATCGGGGCCATCGACAGGGCGAACGGCACCGGTCCGTTCGGACATGACCGCCACGCCATCGCCAACCGCGATTTCCAGGCCACCTACCGGACGCTGGAACGGCTGGCGAAGCCGGTTACCGCCGAACAGATGCCGGCAGCGAGCGGCACAGCCGGCGAAGGCCATTTCAACGGCCGTTGGCGCGTGTCGCGGCAGACGCTCTATGTCAACGCCGCCGCGCGGCCCTCCGCGCCAAAGACGTTCAGCTTTTCCGGCCTGCAGGCGCGCTCGATCGAGATCGTGATGCGCCAGGCGGGAAAGCAGCCGGTTGAGATATCGGGCGCCTGCGACGGGGCGCTGGCGATTCGCGCCGGCGGTGGCTCGCGCAGCGTGGCGAGCGGTGCCGCCTTCCGCCTCCGCCTGTCGGCCGGGCAAACCGCCAGCCTGTTCCCCAGCGATGGTTTGAACCGCTGCAGTCTCAAGCTCAGCTCCAGTCTGGCGCCGGCAGGCGCCCCGCTCACCATCCTGCGCGAAGAGGTTGCCTATCCGGCGATAGCCGCGCTCGACAGCCGCTACGAGCGTTGTCCAGTGCCCGGTCCATCCGGCCTGGATGAACTCGCCCGCGTCTTCTACGCCGGCCGCTGGCTGTCGCAGAGCTGTTCGCTGCCGCTCGGGTCACCGCGCCTGTTACGCAAGTCGCGCGACGGCTTCAACGCCAAGGTCGAAGCGCTGCTCGGCGCGCCTTTACCCGACAGCGCCTTTGACAAGGCCGACCCCGAACTGCCGCTCGATTTCTCGCGCGCGCCGAAACTCAAGCTGGTCTATCTGTCGTCGCTGGAGTTCAAGGCCGATTTTTCCGGCCGCGTCATCGAGCGGCTGATCCGCCATCACGCAGCCCTCGGCACCAAAGTGCGCATCATGGTCACAGACGTGCTGGAGCGCGACAAGGACGATGCCCTGCTGCACCGGCTGGCGGCCGATTATCCCAATGTCGAGTTGCAGGAATATCGTTGGCGGGCCGACCACGGCGCGCCGGTCGACGAGCAACTGTCACAGCTGCACAAGACCCATCACGTCAAGATGCTGGCGACACTTGCCGAGGATCCAGCCCGCTCGCGCGTCATCATCGGCGGCCGCAACATTCATGACGGCTTCCTGTTCCACAAGCCGATCGACCTGTCGCGCTATCCGAACCTCGAGCAATACGGCAAGACCGACGGCCTCTCGCTCAACTACTATTCGAACTGGAGCGATTTCGACATCGAGTTTGCCGACCCGGCCACGGTCGAGACGCTGGCCGCGCATCTCTCGACATTGTGGCTGCGCGACGCCGACACCAACATCGCAAGACCCTTCTCCATTCCGGTGCGCTCCGACAGCCGGCGCCCGCCGGGCACGGTGCGCCATTTCATTTCCGTGCCCTACGAGGACAACCATGCGCTCGAGACCTATTTCGTCGAGCTGATCGACACTGCCCGGCACCATATCGAGATCGTCAATCCCTACCTTAATCTGACGCCGAAGCTCAGCCTGGCCATCGAGCGGGCGCTGGCGCGCGGCGTCAGGATCGACATTGTCGGCCGCATCGACCTCAAGGGCGATATTGGCGGCAAGCTGCTGACCGCGCTCAACAAGCTGTTCGTCGAGAAATATGGCGACCGCATCAACATCCGCGAATTCAAGGCGCCCGATGTCGTGCTGCACTCCAAGATCATGATGATCGACGAAAGGCTGGTGACGATCTCGTCGGTCAATCTCAACAACCGCAGTTTCTTCCACGATCTGGAGAACGGCATGACGGTGCTCGACCCTGCCTTCTACGCCAGGATGCAGCCGGTCTATGACGACTATGTCGCCCATTCGAACCCGGTATCGACCAAGGTGACGATACCGTGGGCCTACCGATGGCTGTTCTCGAAGGGTTGGGTGAAGGAGGCGTTTTGAGGGGCTGGCGACGCTGAAGGAATGCCGTTCTGTAGCGATCCTTTACACCCCTCTGTCCGGTAGGACAGAGGGGGTGCTGGCCCGCGAGCTTTAAAAAGCACCCCTACCTCAAATACCGCTCCGGCCCCAGCTCCCGTACATCGATATCAGGCACCTTGCTGGAGATGATGTCGGACAGCACCTTGGCCGAGCCGCAGGCCATGGTCCAGCCAAGCGTGCCGTGCCCGGTGTTGAGATAGAGGTTGGAGAACTCGGTGCGGCCGACCAGCGGCGGCCCGTCCGGCGTCATCGGCCGCAGCCCGCACCAGAAGGACGCCGCCTTGAGGTCGCCGCCATCCGGGAACAGATCGCCGACCGAATGTTCGAGGGTGCGCCGGCGCGATTCATGCAGCCTGAGATCGAAGCCGGAAATCTCCGCCGTGCCGCCGACGCGGATGCGGTCGCCGAGCCTGGTGATCGCCACCTTGTAGGTTTCGTCCATCACCGTCGACACCGGGGCGGCGACCGCGTCCTTGATAGGAACGGTGATCGAATAGCCCTTGACCGGATAGACCGGGATCGGGCGCCTGAGCAGGCGCATGAAGCGCGCCGAATAGCTGCCCAGCGCCAGCACATAAGCGTCGGCCGCGCGCGAGCGCTGGTCGGTGCCGACGCTGACGATGCGATTGCGGTTCTTGGAGAAGCGCCGGATCTGCGTGCCGTACTCGAACGTGACGCCGCGCGCCACGCAGAGCTCGGCCAGCCGATCGGTGAACATCTTGCAGTCGCCAGTTTCGTCGCCGGGCAATCGCAGCCCGCCGACAAACTTTTCCCGCACGCCGGCCAGCGCCGGCTCGGCCCCAATGCAGCCTTCGGGATCGAGCAACTCGTAGGGAACGCCATATTTCTTCAGCACCTCGACATCGCCGCCGGTGCCGTCGAGCTGCTTTTGCGTGCGAAACAGCTGCAGCGTGCCCTTGGTCCGCTCATCATAAGCGATGCCGGTCGCCTCGCGCAGCGCCTTCAGCGTGTCGCGGCTGTATTCGGCGAGCGGCACCATGCGCGCCTTGTTGATGGCGTAGCGATCCGCGGTGCAATTGCGCAGCATCTTGATGAGCCATGTCCACATATACGGATCGAAGGCCGGCCGCACCACCAGCGGGCCGTGCTTCATCAACAGCCACTTGATTGCCTTCAGCGGGATGCCGGGACCGGCCCAGGGCGAGGCATAGCCCGGCGAGATCTCGCCGGCATTGGCGAAGCTGGTTTCCAGCGCCGGCCCTTTCTGGCGGTCGAACACCGTCACCTCGTGGCCGGCCTCAGCGAGATAATAGGCAGTGGTGACCCCGATAACGCCGCCGCCCAACACGAAGATCTTCATCGCATCACTCTCCACGACGACTTCCGTCAGAGGGCCGCCGCCTCCTGTCTGCCGGATTCTGCGGCGTCCGCCAAGGGGCGGCGTGTCGCGGCTCTATTCGTTGATATAGCGGCGGTGGAAGCGGGGGCCGAGACTGGTCAGGATTTCATAACCGATCGTGCCGGCATGACCGGCGGCGTCATCGACGCTCTGCGAGGGGCCTAGGAGTTCGACAAGGTCGCCCTCGCGCAGCCGGCCGGCCGGCAGGGCCGAGATGTCGAGGATGATCGAATCCATCGACACCCGCCCGACAAAGGGCAGTCGCACGCCGTCGAGCCAGGCAGCCGAAGCCGCGCGCCGGTGCCAGCCATCGGCATAGCCGAGCGAGATCGTGGCCGCGCGCAAGGGACCGCTGGCCAGAAACGCATGTCCGTAGCCGACGCCCGCGCCCTTATCGATGCCGCGTGTCTGGATGATCTTTGCCTCGAGCCGCACCACCGGCAGCATCGGGTTCGCCTCATCAGGCGTCGGATTGATGCCGTAGAGCGCAGCGCCCGGACGCGCGAGGTCGTACTGATAGCGCGGCCCAAGAAAGATGCCGGAGGAATTGTCCAGCGACGCCGGCGCCTTGGGCAGCATTTTGCGCAGCCGTTCGAACTCCCTGAGTTGCGCGTCATTGGCCGCATTGGTCGGTTCGTCCGCACGGGCCAGATGGCTCATGACGAGAACGACATCGACGCCGGCGAAAGCATCGGCCGTAAGCGCCTCGACCTCTGCCGGCGCCATGCCCAGCCGCGACATGCCGCTGTCGACCTGGATGGCGGCCTTGAGCTTGCGGCCGGCCTTCTGGCCGGCTTTGCTCCACGCCTTCAATTGTCCGCCACTGTTGATGACGGGAACAAGGTCGGCAGCCACCGCTTCGGGTTCCGAGCCCGGCGGCAGCCCGTTCAGCACATGGATTTCCAGCTTCGGTCCGAGTGCGTCGCGCAGCGCGACACCCTCGGTGAGATGCGCGACAAAGAAGCTGTCGCAGCCTTCGGCAACCAGTGCCGCCGCCACTTGCCGCGCGCCGAGCCCGTAACCGTCGGCCTTGACGACGCCGGCGCAACGCACGCCGCCGAGCTTTGCCTTGAGCCGCCGGTAATTCTCTCGGATAGCGCCGAGATCGATGGTGAGAATGGCGCCGGCCGCCGCTTCGCTGATCGTATCTTTGGCTTTATGCATCGCAGACCCGCTGAAGTCGGCGCTGCCCCTCATTGTCCTGCCGGATATTTCTCCCCGGCCCTATACGGGGAGTTGAGGAGCGGTCGGCGTAAAGCGGACGAAAAGCCAACTGCTTGGCTTTTCGAGTGACGAAAGCCGGCAGGCGGGTGAGGGGCAGCCCAGACGCTGCGCTAAGAGGCCATTGCCCGGCGTCGTTCATATGGGTCTCGTGGCTGCGGGTGTCCCGATCAATAAAGCACGAATCAGGTGCCGTGCGAACCGTCACATCCAGCTAGGCAAGATGACGGAACGCCGCCACCACATCCTCATAGACCTTGCGTTTGAACGGCACTATCAGATCGGGCAGGTCCTGCATCGGCCGCCATGCCCATTCATCGAATTCGGCGGTGTGGCCGCCCGGCGGCGGATTGATCTGGATCTCTCTGGTCTCGCCGTGAAAGCGGTAGGCGAACCATTTCTGCGTCTGGCCGCGATAGCGGCCCTTGAGGGCGATGCCGACCAGATCGGGCGGCAGGTCGTAGTTGATCCAATGCGGCGCCTCGGCCAGCAGCGTGACCGAGCGCATGCCGGTCTCTTCATAGAGCTCGCGCCCGGCCGCCTGCAGCGGCTCCTCGCCCTCGTCGATGCCGCCTTGCGGCATCTGCCAGAGCTGCGTGGTCCCGGCAAATTCGCTGTCCGGTTCGGCGATGCGGTGCCCAACCCAGACCAGCCCGTCGCCATTGAGGATCATCAGCCCGACACAGGGGCGGTATGGCAGCGTCTCGGGATCGATCTTTTTAGCCATCGGAGTTTAAAGCCGTTCTGAGATTCGCTCCGGCGAGGCAGTGGCGAATGATTTCGAGAACCGGAGCGGAGCGTACTCAAAGTAGGCTTGCCCCGGAAGCGGAAAACGTGGGTTCGTTCCAGTCACTGCCACCCGGCCCCGTTGCCGCCGTTGCGGTCGAATGGCAGAGTAATTCCATGAAAAATATTCAAATCATCGACGGCGCCTTGAACGCAACCTTCAGCGTGTTCGAGGCAACAGAGGAGGAGTACGCCGCCATCTTCCCGGATGGAAGAGACATGGAACTGGCCGAAGATTTATTTGAGCGGCTTGGTGAAGACGAGGCAGGTCGCGTGCTGGCGCCGCTTTGGGGTCGTCCCATCCTGAAACGCGATGTGCTCGGAATCCACGGCACCCTGTTCTACAACAACGAATATCGGCGGAGACACATCCCGCAATCAAAGCGCGAGGTCGACTGGGATGATGGTTCAATCAATCAGGCCCAGAGAGAGCTCTTTTCTCGGCATCGTTGAAAATCGCCACAAGCGCCGGTCAGCCCTTTTCCGGGTCGATGGCCACCGCCGAGATCGGCACGATCTCGATGCCGCGCTTTTTCGCTTCGACCGCCCAGAACGCCACGGTGTCGACGGTGAGGTCGAAAGCCGAGCCGATGCCGACGGCGGAGCCTTTCGCACGCGCGGTCGCTTCCAGCGCGTCGAGCTTTTTCAGGATGGCGCCGCGGTCCTGCACGGCGTCGATTGCCGTATCGCCGGCGACGAACGGCACACCGTCCTTCAAGGCGAGATCGGACGCCAAGCTCCGTGCGGACGAGCCGTCATCGATATAGGCAAGGCCGCGCTTGCCAAGCTCGGCCATGAACGGCCCCATCGCTGTCGCGTCGGCCGAAAAGCGCGCCCCCATATAGTTCATGACGCCGGTATAGTTGGTGGTCCGCGACAGCGCCCAGCGCAGATTCTTCAGATTGTCGTCCTGGCTTGCCGCCACTGTCAGCGTGTTGCGGCCGGGATTGACATTGGGATAGTCGAACGGTTCGAGCGGCACCTGCATGACCACCTCATGCCCGCTCTGCCGTGCCGCCTGCATCCACCGGCCAATGCTGTTGCCTTGCGGCGCAAAAGCCAGCGTCACTTCGGCCGGCAGCTTGGCGATCGCCGCCTGCGTGCCGGTCTGCGACACGGCAAGCCCGCCGATGACGATTGCCACGCGAGCGCCGCGCGAACCCGACCACGGCCGCGCATAGACATCGAACGGCCGCCGGCCGTCAGCGGCGCGAACCGGGAGTGGGCCGGTGTCGCTGGCCTCGATCAGCGCCCTGTCGGGGACATGCGCGATCTTCAGGTTCTGGCCGATCGTCGACGGGTCGTGGATGACAATGGCTGCATTGGGCGGGCCGTCACCCTCCTGGGTTTGCACATGGATGATCTGCGGACCGCTGGCCTTGGGCGTTTCCGCCTTCGGCGCTGCCGCCGTCGCTTGAGCAGTGGGCGCTGCGGCCGCGGGCTCGGCCGCCGCCGTCACCTTTGGCGTCGAGACCGCGATTGCTTCCGGTTTGCGGAACGGCTTCTCGCGCAGCGCGATCGCGCCGGAGATGCCGACCGCGGCCAGCACGACCAGCGTCGCCGCGACGGCGCCAGCGCTGATCCCGCGCGACGCAGCACGCGGTCGGACGGTCTGTCCGAGCGGGCGTTCGATGTCCTTGCCGACGTCAGCCAAGCCGCATCCCCGGGCGCGTGATCAGCGAAATCTTTTCGCCATGCGCAGATCCAAAACTGAAGGCGCGTCCCCTGCGCCTTTTGAGGCGCAGCGCCCAGCTGCCCCCGAATCAAACTGCCGGAACCTCACGGTCCCGGCAGCATTGCATCGCTTCGATTGGGCAGCCAGAGCTACCAGTCGATTTTACTGGTTGAGCACTGCCTTTTCCGGATTCGGCGGGAATGCCGGATCGGTCTTCTGGCCGCGCAGCAGCTGTTCGGCATAGATCAGCTGCAGATCGTCCTTCGGATCCGGCGGCACATAGGCAGCCGAGCCCGAGCCGGTATCGCTCTCGTCGGCGCCCTTGATATGGCCCTTGAGGTCCGATTCGCCGCGCGTCAGGTCCCTGCCCTGCAGTTCGGGCGGCAGCGGCTGGTCGACCTTGATATCGGGTGTGATACCCTTGCCCTGGATCGACTTGCCGGACGGCGTGTAATAGAGCGCCGTCGTCAGGCGCAGCGCGCCGTTCTCGCCAAGCGGGATGATGGTCTGCACCGAGCCCTTGCCGAACGACTGCGTGCCGACCACTGTGGCGCGGCGCAGGTCCTGCAGCGCGCCGGCGACGATCTCGGAGGCGCTGGCCGAACCGCCATTGACGAGCACGATCAGCGGCTTGGCGCCGATGTCGTCGCCTGCCTTGGCGTCGAAGCGTGTGACGTCCTTCGGGTCGCGGCCGCGGGTCGAGACGATCTCGCCACGGTCGAGGAAGGCGTCGGACACGCTCACCGCCTGGTCGAGCAGGCCGCCCGGGTTGAGGCGCAGATCGAGCACATAGCCCTTGAGCTTGTCGTTCGGCACCTGCTTCTTGATGGTGTCGATGGCATTCTCGAGGTCGTCATAGGTCTTTTCGGTGAAGGAGGTGATCTTCATGTAGCCGATGTCGTTCTCGACCCGGAACTTGACCGCCTTGACCTTGATGATATCGCGCACCACCGTCAGCTCGATCGGCTTGTCGGCGCCTTGGCGCAGGATGGTCAGCTTGATCGGCGTGTTGACCAGGCCGCGCATCTTTTCGACTGCATCGTTGAGCGTCAGGCCGCGAACCTCTTGGCCGTCGATCTTGGCGATATAGTCGCCGGCCAGCACGCCTGCCTTGGCAGCCGGGGTGTCGTCGATCGGCGTGATCACCTTGACCAGGTCGTTCTCCATGGTGACCTCGATGCCGAGGCCGCCGAACTCACCCTTGGTCTGCACGCGCATGTCCTGCGCCTGCTCGGCATTCATGTAGGAGGAGTGCGGGTCGAGCGAGGTGAGCATGCCGTTGATGGCGTTTTCGACCAGCGACTTGTCGTCCGGCGGCGTCACATACTGCGCCCGCACGCGCTCGAAGATGTCGCCGAAGATCGCCAGTTGCTTGTAGGTCTCGGAGCCTGCAGCGTTCGCCGTCGAGCCGGGGGCGCCATAGACCAGGCTCATCGCTGACGCGCCCATCAGCGCACCGGCAATAAGAAGCGACAGTTTCCGCATCATTTCACGTCCTTCCAGAGAAGCGGTCCGCCCACCATGGGGTCGGATCGACGGGTTTTCCATCCTTGCGGAACTCGACATAGAGTTCCGGCGTGGCATTTCCATTCTTCGAGGCCGAGGTGCTTGCCACCCGGGCCTCTCCCATCGCGCCGACCGGCTCTCCTGCGAGCACCGACTGGCCAGACGCGACGCTGATTCTGCTCATCCCCGCCAGGACGACATGATAGCCGTCTCCCGCATTGAGGATCAAGAGTTGACCATAGGAGCGAAAAGGCCCCGCATAAAGCACATTTCCGTCCGCCGGTGCCGTGACGATGGCTCCCGATTGTGTCGCAACCATGTCGCCAAGCATCACCGCGCCGTTACCGTCATCGGCCCCGAAACGCAGCTTGATCTTGCCGGTGACCGGCAGCGAGACTTGTCCCTGAAGTGCCGAAAACGGCGCGGCGGCGGTGAGGCGGTTGCCTTCCGGCACGGGCAGCGAAGCCAGCTCCGTCGACGCGGTTGTGCCTGCATCGGCGTTATCGGCGTCCGGCTTATCGCTGTCGGCCGCTTTCTGTTCGCCTGCCTTGACGGCATCCGCCGCCTTGCGGCTCTTGTCGGCTTCAAGCGAAGCGATCAGCTCTTTCAGGCTGCCGGCCTTGGCCGCAAGCGCCTGGGATCGCTGCTTTTCAGCGGCCATCGCCGTCCAGGTGTCAGCCTCGAGCTTCTGCTTGGCTTCGAGCAGCATGGAGAGGCGTTTCTTTTCCGCCGTCTGCTCGCCGACCGCCGCTGTCAGCCGCGTCCGCTCGGCCTCGATCGAGGCCGTCACCCGGGTCTGTTCCCTGAGGTCGGCCAGCAATTTGTCGGTCTGCTGGCGCAGTTCCGGCACCACTGCGCCGAGCAGGATGGCGCTGCGCACCGACGACAGTGCGTCTTCCGGCTTGACCAGGATCGCCGGCGGCGGATTGAGCCCCATGCGCTGCAGCGCCCCCAGCACCTCGGCCAGCACGTCGCGCCGCGCCGCCAGCGAGACACGGATCTTCTGTTCCTCGCCCTTCAGTCCTTCGAGCCTGGCGCCGATATCCTCGATGTCCTGGCCGAGCTTCTGCTCGGTCATCGCCGACTGGATAAGCGCCGCGGTGATCGAGGCATGGTCCTTCTTGACCGAAGCAATGTCGGCGGCGAGCTTGGCCAGCCGTTCGGACGACAGCGTGATCTCGGCCGACACCTTCT
The DNA here is from genome assembly GCF_040318795.1 of Mesorhizobium sp. M1004. Taxonomy (NCBI): domain Bacteria; kingdom Pseudomonadati; phylum Pseudomonadota; class Alphaproteobacteria; order Hyphomicrobiales; family Phyllobacteriaceae; genus Mesorhizobium; species Mesorhizobium sp. M1004. The sequence goes on along the minus strand of NZ_JAMYNB010000003.1, from coordinate 18,267 downwards.
CATATTCGGCACGGCTCAGATCGGGGTCGGGCGCCACGTCCAGCGTATTTTCGGCCCGCGCAAGCCCGAGCGACAGCAAAACCACTGCTGCAGCGATGCCGCAGCGCGCGTGCCGGAAGCCCGTTCGTGATTTCCCGTTGTCAGCCATTGAAGCCCGACTCTATGCGTGGCTTCGTTAACGAACCATCAACCATGATCGAACCGAAGCCTAGCACAAAACAGCCGCGCATTGGGGCGGAAATCCGGACGATTGATCCTCGACCCACTGATTTACGAACGGTGGTAGGGATGTCCCGAAAGAATCGTTGCCGCCCGATAGAGCTGCTCGCCCAGCATGACGCGCACCAGTTGGTGCGGCCAGGTCGCCGCGCCGAACGAGACTATCAGCTCAGCCTGATCGCGAATCGACTGGTCGTGCCCGTCGGCGCCGCCAATGGCGATGACCAACGCCTTGCGTCCGCCATCGCGCAGCTGGCCGATACGGCTGGCGAAATCGTCTGAGGACAGGTTTTTGCCGCGTTCGTCGAGCAGGAACAGCGCCGTGCCCGGCTGCAGCTGTGCCTGCAGCTTCTGGCCTTCCTCGCGGCGGCGCTCATTGGCGTTCTGGGCTCGTCCCTCGGCGATCTCGGCGACACCAGAGAATTCGAACCCGATCGCCGGGCCGCTCTTGGCGAAACGCTCGAAATAGCGGTCGGCGAGTTCTCTCTCGGGGCCGGCCTTCATCCGGCCCACGGCATGAACTGCTATCTTCATCCCTGCCTCGGCGAGCTTTCAATCCATGTCGCACCCCGGATGGTTACGACATGAGACGGAGCTCAGTGCAAGGTCTCTTCCTCAAGGTCCGGCGCCTGCCACATCTTTTCAAGATTGTAGAATTCGCGGACTTCTGGGCGGAAGACATGGACGATGATGTCGCCTGAATCGATCAGGACCCAGTCGGCGCCGGACAGCCCCTCGACGCGCGCCGTGCCGAGACCGGCATCCTTGAGCGCCTTGAGCAGGTGGTCGGCGACAGCCGAGACATGACGGTGCGACCGGCCCGACGCGATGACCATATAGTCGCCGAGGCTCGATTTCCGCTGAATGTCGATTGAGACAATATTTTCGGCCTTGGAGTCTTCCAGACTGGCAAGGACTGTCTTGATGGCACGGGACACGGCGTCATCTACGCTGATCCTGGCCGGCGAAGGCATGACGTCAGCCTTCTTCCGCAATGCTGTTCTCAGTGTATTTCCTTTCGCAGCAAGAACAACCAAATCACCCACGAAATCAGGTGACACCCTATAGATAGGCAGAGTTCCCTTGCAGTTTCAAGACGGGAGGCCCTGCCACCGCGAACGCAGTGCACGACTTCCGGTTCCGGAGCCTTGAGAAAAATCGGAACCCATGGCCGCGGCAGGGGTTATCGACACACCCCCCAAACGGATTTTCCTGATGCCAATCGACCCCCAGAACACGCTGCTCACCGTGCAGGCTGGCCTTGCGCAACTCAGCACACTGATCGTTTCCTATTCCTTCTCCGCCATCGGCGCCATCATCCTGCTGGTCGTCGGCTATCTCGTCGCCGGGCTCGCAGAACGATCGATCTCAGCCGGCCTCGGCCATATCCATGGTTTCGACGCGACGCTGCGCCATTTCTTCTCGAAGATCGTGCGCTACGCCATCCTGATCCTGGTGGTCATCATGGTGCTCGGCCAGTTCGGCGTTCAGACGGCCTCGATCATCGCCGCCATCGGCGCCATCGGGCTGGCAATCGGCCTGGCGCTGCAAGGCACGCTGCAGAACATCGCCGCAGGCATCATGCTTCTGGCGCTCAGGCCATTCCGCATCGGCGAATATGTCGAGGTCGGCGCCATTTCCGGCACCGTCGAGGAAATCGGCCTGTTCGCCACCAAGCTCCGCACGACAGACGGCGTCTATGTGCTGGCGCCCAATTCGACGCTGTGGAACCAGCCGGTGCGCAATTTTACTCGCAACGGTGTGCGCCGCGGAGACATCACGCTGAGCATCGGCTCCTGGAACGACATCGACCTGGCGCAGAAAACCATGCTGGGCGTTGCCGGCGGCGAGCGCCGCGTCAAGCGAGAGCCGGCGCCGATCGCCTTCGTCGCCACGGTGGGCGATGCCAGCGTCGCCATCACCTTGCGCTACTGGACCACGGCGGCGGATTTCTTCGCCACCCAGATCGATCTCACCAAACGCGTCAAGCAGGCGTTCGACGCCGAAGCCATTTCGGTTCCCGCACCTCCGCCGGAGGCTCGACAGGAAACTGCCGCTACCAGGCAGTAGGAGCTGTGAAACCGTTCAGCGCTTATCTTCCGGGGCGTAGGCGAGCTCCACCGGCAGCGGCGCCTGCGCCGACATCGGCGCGAAACTGCTGGTCTCCGTAGCGGGGACGGCGCGCGTGGTGGCCACTCGCCACAGCACGAACAGGCAGAAGACAGTGGCGATGACGATGGCCACATAAATGAAGGCCTGCGTGCCATAGACAGCCGACAGGGCCGTCACGATACCCGGCACGATGAACCCCGACAGCGACCAGGCAAACAGCAACGAACTCGACAGCGCCACCATGTCGTCCTTGCCGGCGCGGTCGGCGGCATGCGCGCTGGCCAGCGAATAGATCGATTCCGAGGCGCCGTCCCAGACGATGTAGATCACCACGAGCACCATCAGCGCGCCGCCGTCGAAGCCGATGGCCAGAATACCGGCGACGATGGCCAGTGCCGCAGCGCCGGCCAGCACGTAACGGCGATCGGTACGGTCGGAAATCCAGCCGAGCGGTATCTGCAGGATCAGCGTGCCGACGGGCATCGCCGACAAAAGCAGCGCCACATCGGCCTGGCTATAGCCTTTGGCCGTGGCATGGATCGGTGCGAACCCGGCGATCGCCATCGACAGACCGCCGACGGCCAGCATGCCGGCCACGCCGACCGGCGAGATCCGCCAGGCGCGGCCAAGCGCCACGGAGGCTGCGCGAGGTGGCGGCGGTTGAGCCAACCGCGTCATGCCGACCGGCAGGATCGACACTGCGGTGAAGGCAATGCCGATCAGCGGCGCCTGCGCCGTCGCGATGTCGACCGCCGCCAGCAGGGCATAGCCGACGCCAAGTCCGGCGACATAGGCGACGTAAAACACCGCCATCACCCGGCCGCGAATGGCGTTTGCGACGGCATCGTTGAGCCAGCTCTGGGCGACGATGAACAGGCCGCATATTGCAAAACCGTAAAGCGCGCGTGCCGCGATCCACAGCAGCGGGTAGGTGCCGGCGCCAATGGCAGCATTCGACAGCGCTATCAGCGCCGACAGCACCATGAAGGCGCGGGCGTGCCCGACGCGGCGCACCAGCGGCCCGGTCAGGATACAGCCGGCAAGCCCGCCGGCCGACAGGCCGGTGATGATCAGCCCGGCCCAGGTCGGATCGAAGCGCTCGACGCCAAGCCGGACCGGGATATAGGCGAACATCAACCCGTTGCCGACCGCGATCAGCGCCATCGACACGATTACGCTGGCAATGGCGATCACGGGCGCCGGCGGGGCGCCATGATTGGGGTCGATGTCGGTCTGGTTCACTGAAGTGGCCATATCCAGCGCAGCATCGCCCAGCCAATCGCGAAAGGCCGCCGTAAAAGCGACATCGGCGATCTGGTCTTACGGAGTTACCCCTTGGCTTGCTGGCGAATAGCACTCGATGACAGCGACGAGCGTGGGCCGTGGATGAAGGTCCAGGCCGGCGCCTTCATGCGCGCGAGCCGGGGCGCATCACCCTCGTCGACGCGGGCATAGTCGAACGTCTTGGCCACGACCGAGGACAGGAAGGACAGCGTCGCGCCCGGGCGGTCGATGACCGCGATGGGGAAGGTCATGACGATCTGGCGCCAGCGCTGCCAACGGTGGAAATCGCGAAGTGAGTCGGCGCCCATGATCCAGACGAAGTCGACGCCGGGATTGCGTGCCTTGACCAGCGCCAGCGTGTCGGCGGTGAAGCGAATATGATGCGCCGCCTCGAAGGCGGTGACCTTGATCTTCGGGTTCTTGGCGACCTGCTCCGACTGGAGCAGCCGGTCGCTCAGCGGCGCCAATTCCCTGGTGCTCTTCAGCGGATTGCCAGGCGTCACTATCCACCATAGCTGGTCGAGCGCCAGCCGCCTGAGCGCGATTTCCGCCACCAGCGCATGACCGGCATGCGGCGGGTTGAACGAGCCGCCGAACAGGCCGACGGCAAGGCCCTTTTCGGCATGCGGCATGCGGAGGTAGTGCGAGGAAAGAGGCGCCCCACCCTCCCCCTTGTGGGGAGGGTCGATCCGCGAAGCGGAGCGGGGTGGGGGGATTGCAGAATTCAGCGTCGTACCCCCACCCGGCTCGCTGCGCTCGCCACCCTCCCCACAAGGGGGAGGGTAAGGCCAGCGCTCAAGGCCTCACCTGTCCCGACCCGCGCACGCGGTATTTGAACGAGGTCAGCTGCTCGACACCAACCGGTCCGCGCGCGTGCATCTTGCCGGTGGCGATGCCGATCTCGGCGCCCATGCCGAACTCGCCGCCATCGGCGAACTGGGTGGAGGCATTGTGCAGGAGAATCGCCGAGTCGATCTCGCTGAAGAAGCGCTGCACAGCCTTTGCATCCTCGGCGATGATCGCCTCTGTGTGGTGTGAGGAGAACGTCTCGATATGGTCGATGGCGCCGGCAATCCCGTCGACCAGCTTTACCGCGATGATGGCGTCGAGATATTCGGTCATCCAGTCGGCATCGGTCGCCGGCTTGGCGTCGAAGAACAGCTTCATCACTTCCTGATCGGCATGGATCTCGCAGCCGGCGGCGCGTAGCGCGTCGAGGATCGGCACCAGATGTGTGGAGGCCACCGCGCGGTCGACCAGCAAAGTCTCTGCAGCGCCACAGACACCGGTGCGCCGCATCTTGGCGTTGACGGCGATCCTGACCGCCATGTCGAGATCGGCCGAGCGGTCGATGTAGAGATGGCAGATGCCTTCAAGATGGGCAAAGACCGGCACCCGCGCCTCGCTCTGGACGCGCCCGACCAGGCTCTTGCCGCCCCGCGGAATGATGACGTCGAGATTGCCGCCAAGCCCTTTCAGCATCTCGCCGACGGCGGCGCGGTCGGTGGTCGGCACCAGCTGAATGGCGTCTTCCGGCAGGCCGGCGGCCTTCAGCCCCTCGACCAGGCAGGCATGAATGGCGGCGGACGAATTGAGCGAATCCGAGCCGCCGCGCAGGATCACCGGATTGCCGGCCTTGAGGCAGAGCGCGCCGGCATCCGCCGTCACATTTGGCCGGCTTTCATAAATGACGCCGACAACGCCGAGCGGCGTGCGCACGCGCTCGATCTGCAGGCCGTTGGGGCGATCCCAGGCGGCAATCACATCGCCGACCGGGTCCCTGAGCTCGGCGATTTCACGGATGCCATCCGCCATGGCACGGGTGCCCGCCGGATCGAGCTTCAACCGGTCCATGAAGGAGCCGGACAAGCCCGATTCGTGTCCGTTAGAGACATCGATGGCGTTGGCATCGAGAATCTGCTGCTGGCGCGCGATGATCGCGTCGGCCATGGCGAGAAGTGCGGCATCCTTGGCGGCGGCGGTCGCAATCGCCAACGGTCGGGCGGCCGCGCGGGCGCGGCGGCCGATATCAGCCATCAGCGCGACGGTGTCATCCCCGGATTGTTCATGCAACTTCAGCATGTCTCATCCTCCGCTTACCTCGCCCCCGGCCCATAGCTGGCCGGCAGGCCGTATCTGGTCACCCGGATCGCTCACCACCAGATCGTCCCTGTGGATCATCGCCGAGCGCGCCTCGTAGCCGAGCACGGTTTCGATCTCGGCGGTCTTCAGGCCTGCGATCCTTACGGCATCGGCGGCATCGTAGGCAACAAGCCCGCGCGCGATCTCGCGCCCTTCCGGCGACAGGATGGCCACCGTGTCGCCGCGCGAGAAATTGCCGCTGACCAGCCTGACGCCGGCTGGCAGCAAAGATTTGCCGGACAGCAGCGCACCGATGGCGCCGGCGTCGACGGTGAGCCGCCCGGCCGGTTCGAGCTGGCCGGCGATCCAGGTCTTGTAGCCTTTCACCGGATTGGCGCTCGGCCTGAAGAAGGTGGCGCGCTCGCCACGTTCGATCGCCATCAGTGGCGACAGCCTGGTGCCCGAGGTGATGATCATGGCGGTGCCGGCGGCGGTGGCGATCTTGCCGGCATCGAGCTTGGTGCGCATGCCGCCGCGCGACAGTTCGGATGCGGCCGCCCCGGCCATAGCCTCGATATCGGGCGTGATGCGGTCGACCACCGGAATGAATTTTGCATCGGGATCGCGCGCCGGCGGCGCCGTATAGAGCCCGTCAATGTCGGAGAGCAGCACAAGCAGGTCGGCGCCCATCATCGTCGCCACCCGGGCCGCCAGCCGGTCATTGTCGCCATAGCGGATTTCGGAGGTCGCCACCGTGTCGTTCTCATTGATGACCGGCACCGCCTTCATCTTGAGCAGCGTCGAGATCGTCGCGCGGGCATTCAGATAGCGGCGGCGCTCTTCGGTGTCGCCCAGCGTCAGCAGGATCTGGCCCGATTTCAGCGAACCCTTGCCCAGCGCATCCGACCACGCGCCGGCCAGCGCGATCTGGCCGACGGCCGCAGCCGCCTGGCTTTCTTCCAGCTTCAGCGCCCGTTTGCCGAGACCGAGAATGGTGCGGCCGAGCGCAATGGCGCCGGACGATACGACCAGGATCTCGGCGCCGCCATTGGCGAGCACCGCAATATCCTCGGCAAGCGAGGCAAGCCAGTCGCGCTTCAGGCCGCTGGTGCGGTCGACCAGCAAGGCCGAACCGATCTTGACTGTGATGCGCCGGTATTTTGTCAGCGATTGCGCCGTCATCGCTATTGGTCCCAGCGGGTCTCGACGGGAGCGGCAGCCCTGTCGCGCGCTTCGCCGACAACCGCCATCAGCGCCCGCAGCACCGCTTCGACGCCCTCGCCGGTGGCCGCCGACAGCAGCATCGGCGCGCGGCCGGCAGCGCGTTTGAGCGACGCAACCTTCTTCTTGCGCTCATCGGCGTCGAGGATATCGACCTGGCTCAGCGCCACGATCTCGACCTTCTCGATCAGCCCATTGCCATAGGCATCCAGCTCGGCGCGCACGGTCTTGTAGGCCTTTCCAGGATTTTCCTCCTGCGCCGAGACCAGGTGCAAAAGCACACGCGTGCGCTCGACATGGCCGAGGAACCGGTCGCCGATGCCGACACCCTCATGCGCGCCCTCGATGAGGCCCGGAATGTCGGCGATGACGAATTCGCGCGCATCGATGCGGGCAACGCCGAGACCTGGATGCAGCGTGGTGAAGGGGTAGTCGGCGATCTTTGGCTTGGCCGCGGTGACGGTTGCCAGAAAAGTCGACTTGCCGGCATTTGGCAGCCCGACCAGGCCGGCGTCGGCAATCAGCTTCAGCCGCAGCCAGACATTCATCTCTTCGCCGGGCTGGCCGGGATTGGCGCGGCGAGGCGCCTGGTTGGTCGAGGTCTTGAAATGCTGGTTGCCGAAACCGCCATTGCCGCCCTTGGCCAGCAGGAAGCGCTGGCCGACCACGGTCAGGTCGCAGATCAGCGTCTCATTGTCCTCGGCAAACACCTGGGTTCCGGCCGGCACCTTGAGCGTCACATCGGCGCCCTTGGCGCCGGTCATGTTGCGGCCCATGCCGTGGACACCAGTCTTGGCCTTGAAATGCTGCTGATAGCGATAGTCGATCAGCGTGTTGAGACCGTTGACCGCTTCCAGCCAGACATCGCCGCCGCGGCCGCCGTCGCCGCCATCCGGGCCGCCGAACTCGATGAATTTTTCGCGCCGGAACGACACAGAGCCGGCGCCACCGTCGCCGGAGCGGATATAAACCTTGGCTTGATCGAGAAATTTCATTGGACTACGCAGTTTCTGTTGGCCTTGCGGCTTTGCTCTAGATCTTGCGCCTTGCTCTAAACCAAGGCGCGGCCAAGGGCGAGGCCGTTTTGCGACTAAAGCGCCGGATGCCCTTTTGTCGGGGACGCGGTAGCAGTGTTCGCGGACGGAGCTTGAGGGGCGCGGGAATGAAGGTTGTGAGCTACAACATCCAGTACGGTATCGGTCTGGATGGCCGCTACGATCTCGGCCGCATCACCGAGGCGGTTCGCGGCGCCGACGTGATCGCGCTGCAGGAAGTGACCCGCAACAATCCGAGGAACGGCAACCGCGACATGGTCGCCGAGATCGGTGAGGCGCTGCCCGAATATTTTGCCGCCTACGGCAGCAATTTCGAGGTCAATGTCGGCTCGCGCCTGGAGGCCGGCCGCGCCATCACCACCACTTTCCAGCTCGGCAACATGGTGCTGTCGAAGACGCCGATCCATCTGTCGCGCAATCTGCTTTTGCCGCGCAGCCGCAGCCTTGAGGCGATGAACTTCCAGCGCGGCGCACTCGAGGCGCTGGTCGAGACCCCGCTCGGCTTCATCCGCTTCTATTCCACGCATCTCGACCATCGCAGTCCGGTTGAGCGCGCCAGCCAGATCCGTTTCCTGCGCCAGCGCCTGTTGAACTATGCCTTCGAGGGCGGCGGTCTCTCCGGCATTCCCGAGATCGGCCTGCCGGACCTGCCCTATCCCGAAGCCTTCATCGTCATGGGCGACTTCAACATGCTGCCCGGCTCGCCCGAATATGTCGAACTCGTCGGCCGCCCGGACCATGAATTCGGCATGCCCTTGACCGCCGATCTCGCCGTCGACGTCGCCCAGCGCCTGAACACACCAGACGTCGTCACCTGGGTCGATCCCACGCGACCCGAAGACACAAGCCGCCACAAGCGCATCGACTACATCTTTACCTCGGCCTCGCTCGCCGGATCGCTGAAGCGCCTGTGGGTCGACCCGCAAGCGGTCGGTTCGGACCATCTCCCGATTTGGGTCGAGATGGGCTGAGTTGAGCCCGATCCACAACCAACGTTTCCAAACCTGTCGTTTGGAGGCACGCGCCTAGGTGTTGAGATTCAGGTCAGGCCGAGCCGAAAACACTGGTTTTCGAGAACCGGAGCGGAGTGTACTTAAGTACGTGCACCGGAAGCGCATAAGACCCGCGTTTGCAGGCCGGCCTCACCTGAATATCAAAACACCTAGAAATGCACCCAGTTTCGAAGACTGATCCAGGTCTTTCTGTCCAGCCGGTACCGCTCGACCGGCACCTGGCCGGCGACGATCGAGTTCAGCATGCCCTGGCCGGCATACTGGAAGCCGCATTTGTGGATGACCCGGCGCGAGGCCGGATTGATCACCCGCGTCGAAGCCTGCAGCACGTGGATCGACGTCCGTTGGAAGGCAAGGTCGACCAACGCGTGCGCGGCCTCCGTCGCATAGCCGCGCTTCCAATAGGGCTCGCCGATCCAGTAGCCGAGTTCCAGCCCTCGATCGGTCATGTTGAGGCCGGCGCAGCCGACGAAAATGTCGGTGCCGGCGAGCGTCAGGGCGTAGGCGATGCCGGCCCGGCGCGACCGGGTCATAGCCAGGAAGGCGCGTGCCTCGGCCTCGCCATAGGGGTGCGGCATGCGGGCCAGCATCTCGGCGACGTGACGGTTGTCGGCAAGCTCGACCAGTTGCGCGATGTCGGCTTCACACGGGGCGCGCATCACCAGCCGCTCCGTGGCCAGCACCGGGCAATCTATCGCGTAACTTTCGTCTTCGGTGTCTTCCGCTTCGGCAACCATTCGACGTCCTCCAGGCAAGAAAAAAGGGGAGATGGAAAACCCATCTCCCCTGATCCTTTTCCTGGCTCCATTCACTGGTTTGGCCAGACACCGGTTCCCGAGATGGGCGCCGGTTTTATAGTGCGGAACCGGCTACTCCGCGGCTTTGGTAATCGGGTTGACCGATACGTAGGTTCGGCCGTTGGCTTTTTTGTTAAAGGTGACTGCGCCGGTCTCGAGCGCAAAAAGGGTGTGGTCCGTGCCCATGCCGACATTGACGCCGGGATGCCAGGTGGTGCCGCGTTGACGGATGATGATGTTGCCCGGGATGACGGCTTCGCCGCCGAACTTCTTCACGCCCAGACGCTTGGAATGCGAGTCGCGACCGTTGCGCGACGAGCCGCCAGCTTTCTTGTGTGCCATCTAACTAACTCCGATGCGCCCTGGGGCGCTTGAATGGTCTTATGAACGCGTTCGCGTTCCGTTTCAAGTCCGATCCGGCGACCTTGTCGCCGGTTCGTTTTACTTCTTCGCCAGTTCCTTGGCCTGCTCGCGCCAGTCGTTGATCTGGTCGGTGCTGAAGGGCATGTGCGCGTCGATCTTGGCCACGTCCTTGTCCGACAGCTTGGCAAGCTGGGCGAAGGTGGTGATGCCCTGCTCGTGCAGCTGGCCGGCGGCAACCGGGCCGATGCCCTTGATCACGGCCAAATCGTCCGGCTCGCCCTTCGGCGCCTTGAACAGCGGCGCGGCGACGGCGGCCTCCGTCTTGGCTTCATCCTTCGGAGCAACCTCGGCTTTGGCTTCCTTCTTCGCCTTGGCTTCCTTCGTCGCGGCCTCGGCCTTCGCCTCGGGCGCTACGTCAGCCTTGACTTCCTTGGCTTCCACCTTGGCTGCGGCCTTCTTGGAAGGCTTGGCGCCACCCAGCAGGATCTCGGCGATCCGCACGGTGGTCAGAAGCTGGCGGTGGCCGATCTTGCGGCGCGAATTCTGCCGGCGGCGCTTCTTGAAAGCGATGACGGTGCGGTTCTTGCCCTGCTCGACGACTTCCGCCGTGACCAGAGCGCCATCGACGAACGGGGCGCCGAAGGTGACATTTTCGCCTTCGCCATGGGCGAGGACGCTGCCGATTTCGACGATATCGCCGACATTGGCTTCGAGCTTCTCGATCTTCAGGAGATCGTTGGCGGCAACGCGATACTGCTTACCGCCCGTTTTAATGACTGCGAACATTTTTTGCCTTTCGCTGTTCGGTCGGCCTCGATGAGCCGCGTCACGCGGTTCGGCCGTCTTTTTGTCAGTCTGCGGGTTCGAAAAACAAGCGGCGTGGAAGAACCCTCCACGCCGATTGCGCGCTTCCCCTAACCGAAGGTTCGGTACGAGTCAAGGCAAACGGGCGGAATCCTTGGCCACGCCGCCTCCTTGCCGCCCCCGATCTCTCCGGTCGAGGACCGGTTGGCCCCATCTGCCGACGTGGCCGCAACGCAGCCCTCCAGACAGAGCCCGCACAGGAAGCTGAATTCCCCCTCGGATTTGGCCTTGTAACCTGCCCGCCCAGCCGTTATCTAGTGCGCCGCGCCGGCAACGGCCGACCATGACCGCGGAGAGGTGGCAGAGTGGTCGAATGCACCGCACTCGAAATGCGGCATGGGTGCAAGCCCATCGGGGGTTCGAATCCCTCCCTCTCCGCCACCCTACGCCCTGCGGGCTTCGGGTGGCAGGCCACCCGGAACCGCATCTGGGCGTAGGAGTGTCGCCCGAAGCTACGAAGTAGCGTAGGGGGACCGGAATGAAGCAGGATGCCCTCCGAAGCTTCAGCGTAGAGGCTCCCGCTAGGCAACGAGGCCTTGCCTGATCTGGTTTACCTCTTCGATCGGCACGGGATGCCCGGTGAGGAAGCCCTGCATCAAATTTACCCCCAGGCGCTGCAGCAATATGTACTGCTCCTCCGTTTCGACGCCCTCGGCGAGCACGACATGGCCGAGATTGCGAAGCAGCCCGACCATGTCCCGCAACAGGCTCAAGCCACGAGACGTCTGGCAATCGTGGAGGAAGCTGCGATCAATCTTGACCACGTCGAATTTGAAGCGGCGGAGCCATGTCAAGCCGGCAAATCCCGTTCCGAAGTCGTCCAGCCAGATCTGAACGCCGAGTTTTCGCAACCGCTCCACGTTTCTTACCGCTTGCGCCTCCAGAAAGATGTCACTGCCTTCAGTGATTTCGATGGCCAGTTTCTGGGGCGCAAGGCCGTGCCTGCCAAGAATCTCGGTGATCCGGAGTGAAAAGTTAGGAGCCTTGAGCTGAAGAACGGAGACGTTCACCGTCACGACCGAGCCCAATCCGTATTCCGCCATGTCACCGCAGGCTCGATCGATCAGCCACGTACCCAGTTCCACGATCGCTCCGGTCTGCTCGGCAACGGGTATGAATACGGACGGACTGATCATGGTGCCGTCGAAGTCGCATACCCGCATCAGACTCTCGTGGCCCAGCACGCGTCCCGACGCCAGCTCGCGAATTGGCTGGTAGGCGACAGAAACGAGCTGGTTGGAAACTGCCACCTTCAGCAGTTCTGAAAGATTTTCGCCGGAGCGATCCTGGCTGGTGGCATGCGGGTCGTAAATCGTGAACGTAGCCCGACCGGCAAACTTGGACGCGTAGAGCGCGCGGTCAGCTTCCTGCAGCAGGATTCTAAGCTCTATGCTCTGATCGGCGCGCGTCAACGACGCCCCGGCACTGATCGTTACGATGTTGAGCTTGTCGCCCCGATCAGGGTGGTAGATATCCAAATCCTCTACAGCGCGACAGAATTTCTTCGTTATCTCATGAAGGTGAGCCCGCCCGGTGACCTTGCAGAGAATGACGAATTCTTCTCCGCCATAGCGGGCCGCGATGGCGTTGTTGGCAGCCGCCATCTCGGAGAGGACATGGGCGAGTTTGATCAGGCAATCGTCGCCGGCCTGATGACCAAGTCCGTCATTGAACCTTTTGAAGTAGTCGACGTCGATCAGAATGAGCCCTATCTCGTCGTCGTCCGCGGCCCAGTCTTCGCGCAGCTCCGAGAATTCTCGAATGATCGCCCTGCGGTTCTTCATTCCCGTGAGCGGATCGGTGTCGGCGATTTCGGTTAGCTTTTGCCCCTTCTTGATAGCAGCCTGCTCCTGGAATTGTGCCCGAAGCGCGTGCAGGAAGGTCTGGTAACGCTCCAGGCTCAGCCGCCACGAAAGATAAAGCGACAAGACGAGGCAGTTCACGAAATAGGCCGACAACACGACCCGACCGGCGATGTCGGCCTGAAGGGAGAACATCGCGGCGTACACAAAGCTTGCGGCGACCGTCGCGGAGGCAAGGGCTGAAAGCCAAAAACGGAAGTTGAAGAACAGATTCGCACCCAGGATGAACACGGTGCCAAAAACCATGAAATGGGAGAGGGCATCCTGATGCTCTGTTCCAACAGCGGAGACGAGCCACCCAAGGGCACCGGAGACAATCGCCAGCGCTGCTACAAGGTGCAAGGTGGCAAGGCCAAAGCCCCGTCGGGCGACAAATTCGACAAGCGCCAGGGAAGTGATCCCTAGCGTAACGCGCGTCAAAACAAGCCGGCCGGCGACATCCGGAAAGAGAAACCAATCGAAAAGGCCATAGGCCACATAGCTGAATACAGCAGCCGCAATACCCCATCGCACAAGGCTGCGATTCTGATCGGCATCCTTCTGCAGGAACAGTGTCAGGAGTTCCGGATCGGCGGAATGCCACCGCGGACGTCCAATCGCTGCCGCCACCTTCTGGGCAACGTCCTCGCTCAGTTGCATCGCAACGCTCCTCCGCGATCTGCAGTAGCGAATGCAACAGCCGACGTCGCCTGCGGTCGGGGAATGAAGACGTCCCTGTCCGCAAGAAAACTCAGATGTCGCTAACCGAGGGTAAACGGGCGGTTCGGATTTAGCCAGTTTGCAGGATTGATGGCCGTTCCGTTGATAAAATTTTACTAAAATTTTATTAAAATTATTAGCATTGGTTGGCGGCGCACCTATGCTGCTGGCCGGGGACCGGGGCGGTAAACCGGAGAGTAAACGGCATGCCTATCAAGCCAAAACTGCAGCTCGACCAATACAGCCTGGTCACCACCAGGCTGATGAAGAAACATGTTGCGACCTCCGAAGAGGCAGCTGACTCCGACGAGTTGAGGGACAGCACGGCCCAGCTCGCCCTGATACTGGACCTTGCTCATCAAGCCTTTGCGCGACACAAACCGGCCGCCCCCGTCGTCCATCGTTTGGCGGGGCGACTCCACAAGCTCCGCCGGCAGGTTGCTACCGCGGTTTGGCAGAAACTCGTTCCTTTGGCTCAGCAGCATCGGGTCGCGGAATATTTGCTCCAGGACCCGTTCACGCGGTGGTCGGTCGAAAAACCGCGCGGGTATTCGGGCGATGCAGGCCTGCTGGATATTTACTACAAGCATCCGATCGCCGACGAGATCGTGGCCTCGTCGACCTTACTTGGTCGGCAAATCTATGCCTACACCAGTGAAGCTGCCAGTTCGGTGGCGGGGCGCGAGCGGCGGGATATTCTGGCCAGGACCGTGGACGAGACGGCCAGCAGTGTGGAAAAGGCTGAGGTGCTGGCGATTGCCTGCGGCCACCTCAGGGAAGCCGAACGCTCCGACGCGTTGGCCAGGCATAAACTGCAACGTTGGATCGGCCTGGATCAGGACCCCGTCAGCGTAGCCACGGTGAACCACGACTTTGCCGGCACGGCAGTCGAGGCAGTCCAGGGTTCCGTACGCGGCATCCTGCGCCGCGCCTACGCCCTTGGCACATTCGATCTAGTCTACGCATCGGGGCTTTACGATTACCTGCCGCGTGCCATCGGCGTCCGCCTGCTTCAAAGAGCCATGGAACTCGTCAAGCCCGGTGGCGAATTCCTGTTTGCCAATTTCAGCGACGAGATAACGACGGATGGTTACATGGAGACTTTCATGGATTGGCCGCTCATCCTACGTTCGGCCGACGATATGTGGGACATCATCAATGCCGCCCTCGGCGGGAGTCCTTTCGACGCGAAAGTCTACTATGGCTCGAACCGGAATATCGTTTACGGCAAGGTGAGGAAGGGCGATCTCTAACTAGGCGCGGGAATCGCGCGCGCATCCCCGTAACAAGGTAGGTCTGCCATGACGAGGCCATGCCTTCGCCGGCTTTCCGGCGACGGGCGAGCAGGTCGTCCGGGCTGCGGGCGGCCTACGCCGTGTTCGTTCTGCTTGCCGCCATACAGATGTGGCGGCGGTTCCAGCAGCACGACGGTGCTGCCCGCTCGGCGGGCTGCGTCTGGCCGTGTTGCTGGCACTGCCGCTGATCGCCAGGCTGTCGGTCGTGCAATGCAACGCGACTGGCCGGCCTGATCAGGCCTCGAAATAGCGGGCAGGATCGAGATCGGCGATGAGCCCCGGCCCGGTCGGCTGCCATCCCAGCGCAGTGCGGGTCTGCTCACTTGACGCCGACAAGTCCCTGCCGATGAAATGCCCGAGAAAGCCGAAATGCGCAGCCGCGTCCTCGGGGCCTATGGAAACGACCGGCAGGCCGAGCCGGCGGCCGATGATCTCGGCGATCTCTTTGCTCGCCACGCCCTGTTCGGCAACCGCATGATAGCTGACGCCGCCCGCCCCCTTCTCCAGCGCCAGCCTGTACAGGGTGGCGGCGTCGAACCGGTGCACCGCCGCCCAGCGATTTGCGCCGTCGCCGACATAGGCCGAGACGCCCTTTTCACGCGCAATGGCAATCAGCATCGGCACGAAACCGTGATCGCCCTCGCCATGGACGGTCGGCGCCAGCCGCACCGTCGATGCGCGCACCCCGCGCGCTGCGAGCGCCACGGCCGTTGCTTCCGAAGCGCGCGGCATGGCGGCCGATGGAGGCGCGGGTTTGTCGTCTTCGGTTGCCGGCCTTCCCTGCGCAAAACCGGCGAGGCCGGAGGTGACAAGCAGCGGCCGCTCGGAACCCTCGAGCGCCGCGCCGAGCGTTTCGATGGCGCGCTGGTCAACTGCGCAACTGGCGGCGAATCTCGAAAAGTCGTGGTTGAAGGCCGTGTGGATGACGCCATCCGATTGGGCAGCGCCGCTGCGCAGGCTGTCAAAATCCTCGATATCGCCGCGATGCGCCTCGGCACCCGCGGCCACGATCGACTCCGCACCTGCTTCCGACCGCGCGAGGCCAAGCACCTGATGGCCCGCCCCGAGCAATTCCCGCACAACAGCCGAACCGACAAAACCGGTAGCCCCGGTAACGAACACACGCATGATGATTTCTCCTTGGTTTTTGTCGAGGGCCGTACAGGCAGCCCGTTGCGAAGGAGATAGAAGTTTGAGATCATACGATCTATACTGTAAAATCCGAGATATCTTCGCAATCGTCCGAGAACGCTCATGGATCCGCTGTCAGACGTGCTGTCGCTACTGAAGCCGCGCAATTACCTGTCGGCTGGGCTGGAAACCGGTGGCGACTGGGCGATCCAGTTTCCTGACCAGCAGGCCGCCATCAAATGCGGCGCCGTGGTGTCCGGCCGATGCTGGCTGTCGGTCGAGGGCGTCCCTGACGCGGTGCGGCTGGACGTGGGCGACTGCTTCCTGTTGCCGCGCGGCCGGCCTTTCCGCCTTGCCAGCGATCTCGGCCTGCCGACGGTCGATGCGCGAACGATCTTTTCACCGGCGCGGACCGGCGGCATCACCGTCCATAATGGCGGCGGCGATTTCCTCCTGGTCAGCAGTCGCTTCACGCTGTCCGGCGACCATGCCGGCATCCTCTTGCGGATGCTGCCGCCCATCGTCCACATCCGCGGCGAGAGCGACCATTCGGCGCTTCGCTGGCCGGTGGAGCGGATGATGCAGGAATTGCGCCAGCGGCGTCCCGGCGGCTTTCTCATCGTCGAGCACCTCGCCCACATGATCCTGATCGAGGCCTTGCGCCTGCATATGACCGCGCAAGGCAATGTCGGCTGGCTGTTCGCACTGACCGACAGGCAGATCGGCGCGGCGATCGGCGCCATGCACGAGGACCCGGCGCATGGCTGGACATTGCAGCAACTGGCGGAGCGCGCCGGCATGTCGCGATCGACTTTTGCGCTCAGATTCAAGCAGACGGTCGGGGCCTCACCCCTGGATTATCTGACGCGCTGGCGCATGATGCTGGCCGGCGACAGGCTGATGCATTCCGGCGATCCGGTTTCCGTCATCGCGCTGGCGCTCGGCTACGAATCCGAAAGCGCCTTCAGCACGGCATTCAAGCGCGTCATGGGCTGTTCGCCGCGGCAGTACAGCCGCCGGGAGCCGGACCTGACTGCGCAGGCCGAACGCGAAGCCGCCTGAGGCGGCGATCCGAGCGCCTTGATTACCTTGCCCTTAGAGGCTGTAGCGCGAACGAAACTCGGTGAACGACATCGCCAGATTGTTCTCGTCCACATGGCCGGTGATTCCGTCCACACTGCGCGAGTCGAGTTGTAGCGGGCGAGCCAGAGCGGACAATTGCCGAAGCCGCTCGGATTTCCCAGCGCGCTTCGACCGCTGCGGCCCTTCTGCTCAAATCGATCCCTTGCTTGCTCCATGGCATGCGCTTGACAATCGACTGATTCGCAACCCTTCGGGGATATAAGTATTCCAGTAACTTAGGGATAATCGGCAGCAGGAACTAGATTTCAGACGCTCAATTGGCACGAGCAAAATCGCGTTTTTCATGCTTTCAGAATGACTTGCTCGCGTGCTGGCGGTTAACCGGCACCAACTTCTCCGATTTCCTTGCCTCTACGGCTGGGTAGCGCAATAGGGTTAATTGCGCGATTGCTAATATGCCTATATCTTAGGCGGCGCGGGGGGCCTCATATCTTCCCGCAGTGGCCGGTGCGGTGAAGCCCCACAAGCATGCCCAACCTGCACCGGCCATTCCCTATGGCTGGGTATGGTGTTCCCGCTCGGCAATCTTTTCCAAGAGCTTCCGTGAAGCCTCTAGGACGCGTCGCGTTTCGGCGATGGTCGATTGCAGGGAGTCCAGTTGGCTCTCCGCTCGGAGCTGGCTACGGCGGGCGCTTTCAATGAACTGGTGGTCAGGTTCCCACCGGTCTTTCATCGGGCTTAGCCTCTCTACAGACGAACGAACTTGTCGAGAAGCAGGCGTATCCGCTGGCCCTCAGCATAGGACAGCGCAAACGGTTCAATCACGAATGATCGGGTAATTTCCTGGTCTTCCTTGGCCACAGGAACGGACCATTCGCCGCCGGCTTCGACCACTTCCACGCAAGGCAATGCTTTGCGGATTGGACCCACGTTTCCACCACAGCCTCTATACGAAAAGCAATGGTAACCTCGAGTTTTATACTCCCTTCGAAAGCGGGTTTTCAACAACAAAGATGGTCTGAATCATACCATTCGGGTCAGGGATAGCGGCTGCCGACGTAGCGTCTCCAAGGCCGAGAAAACCGGTAGTGTGCTGAGAGTTCTGCAAATTCGCTGAGAGGGGGCGGTCATGGCAGGCTGGTGATTGTTCACGTCACCTGATTCCCGCGAAGGAACGCCACCATGAC